>CAJCJI010000348.1 GCA_903970595.1 Verrucomicrobiota bacterium | reverse complement strand
TGTTGGACTCTCGATGCGCAGGCCGCCAGCAGCAGGGCGGCCAGCGGCAGCCAGACCCCGAAGCGGGCCCCGAAGCCAGTCCCCAAGCCAGAGTCAGCGCAGCGTTTCATAATGTTCCTCATGCTGCTCGCGCTTGCCGTACTGCGCGGGTGATAGTTCAGCCAGCGCATCGACGCTCTTGTGGATCGACGGATTCCACAAGCCCTGCCCGAGGCGCTGCAAGTTCGCTTCGTGCGCCTTGATCGCCTTTTCATCGAACGGCTCGGCCTGTTCTTCCAGCAGCAGGGAGTACTGCTCCAGCGCATCCCCTTGGAGCTTGGCGGGGCGTTCCGAATGCATCAGGGCCTGGGCGAACTCATGATAAACCTTGCCGATTTCATAAGTGGCCGCGGTGCTGGTATCGGCAAACCCGTAACTGGCGGCCTGCTCCAGCGCCTGCACCGCCGCTTCGGTGGCCTTCTTGCGCACTGGCAGCGTCTTGGCGATCGGCAGGTCGATGGATATGGCGTTCGCGCTCTGCGCCGCTGCGCGCGCCAGTTCGAGGCTGGCCTGGGCCGCGGCAAGCTTGCTGCTGTCGGTGCGCCCGGGCCCGGCTGAATTGTCCGCGACGATGATTTCATTCAGCCAGTAGGTGTGTTTGCTGCTGTCGCCAGCGGTTAGCGCGACCAGGCGCTGACGGGCCTGGGTGCTGCGATCCAGCGGCTCCGGGTAAGAGCGCAAATAGGCTTCGTAGCTGCTGGCCGCCAGCTGCGACTGCTGTGCCTGGTCGTACAGCGTTGCCGCGAGCCAGGCCGCATCGCGCCGCGTATCGGCGCTTTCCGTGGGCCGTTGCGCCACGCGCGCGTAGGCCGCCGCCGCCTGCACCGGCTTGTTGTCTTTCTGGTATGCCAGCGCCAGCTTCTTGTCGACGTCCGCCACCAGCGGATTGGACTGGTAGCGGCTGCGGAAGTCCTCCAGGGACAGTTCCGCCGCCCCCCAGTCCTGCAGGGTGATGAAGGCGGCCGCCGCGTCGTAATCGGCATTGGGCCGGATGCTGGCATCCGGAACCACCTGTCCGACCCGCTGGAAGAATTTCGCCGCGGCACGCATGTCGCCGATGCTGCGGGCGGCATCGCCCTGCTTGTAGATCGAGACCGCGAGCTGCTCCACCGCCGCCTTATGGCTGGCGTCGTTGGCCGGGGTCAGGGCGAGCAGCTGGGTATAGGCGCCTTCCGCGTCGGCGTAGTTGCCTTGCGCGAACTTCGAGTCGGCCAGAACGCCCAGGGCCTGGGCGCGCAGTTCGGGAGCGGCCGGCGCGGTGCCAGGGCTGCCGGGGCCGCCGGCGCTGAGCACGCGGCTGGCGACGGTCACCGCCTGGCCCAGGTCCTTGATCTCGTACAAATCCTCCGCCGCACGGGTCAGTACCGGAGCGGTCTGCGGATTGCCCGGGAAGGTGTCCGCGAACTTGACGCTGGCCGCCACCGACTTGCGCAGCACATCCGGGCGCTCCGGCGCCGCGGCTTCCTTGCCCAGGCGCTGCCAGGCCTGGATCGCGGCATAGGCGGCATCGGCGGCCTTGGGATTGTTGGGGTAGCCGTAGGCGGTCTTCTCGTATTGCTCGGCGGCCAACTGCGTCTGGCCGCTGTCGTAAAGCGCATCGGCGTAGAGCAGGTTGATCTCGGGCAGCTTGGGGTCCTGCGGATAGATGTCGAGAATCTTCCGGTACCAGCCGGCCGCGGCGACGAAATCGGCATGCTTGGCGGCGGGGTCGGTGGCCGGCTCCAGCTGGGCCTTGGCGTGATAGTGCCGGCCCAGCTCCTCCAGATCCTCGCGCAGCGTGGTCAACACTTCGGCTGTCGCCGGCTTGCCGCCCCAATAGGCTGCGGCGGGCTCATAGGTCGTCGCGTAGCGCTCCTTTTCCCGCACCACCAGGTCGTTGAAGCCGCCGTCCTGGTAGGCCGAGATCACGCGCCGCTGAAACTTGGGCGCGCTAGGATGCGTCGGATGGCTGTCGATAAAGGCGGCGTACGCCGCCGCGGCATCGGAATAGCGGCGCTTGTCGAGCATCAGGTCGCCAAGCGAAATGTAGACCAGGGGAAAGAAACGCGGCTGGCCGCTCTTGGCAAAATAATCGTTGATCGCCTTGCCGCCGCCGAGTGATGCGAAGGACAGGCTGGTGACCCGCAAGGCATCGTGCGCGAGGTCGGCCTTGGCCACCGGCACGGCTTTGAGCGCGGCCTCGGCATCGTCCAGTTCGCCCGGCGGCAGATCGCGGTCGAGGATGGTATAGAACACGCCGATGCTCTCGGCGTACTTGTCCTGCTGGTACAGCGCCCAGCCGTACTTGTACTGTGCCGGCACGAAAAACGGCGTGGTTTCGCCGAAACCCATCACCGCATGGTATTCGCTCGCCGCTTCCTCGAACCGCTGCCGTCCATAGAGCAGCTCGCCCGCCCGGAAATGCGCATCCGCCACCAGCGCCGAGGTCGGATAGTCATGCCCCAGCCGCTGCAGTGAAATGATCGCCTTGTCGGTATCGCCGCTGTTTTGCTGGGCGCGGGACAGCTGATACAGCACGCGGTCTTTGCCCTTGGCCTGGGGGTCCTGCAGCAGTTTCTGGTAGATGCCGATCGAATCCTTCAGCGCCGCACCGTTGCTGCTGTTGCCGTTGGTGTCCTCGACCTGCACCTGCAGGTCGGCGATGCGCTTTTGCGCTTCGACCCGCTGATCCGCGTCCGGGCTGAGCGCGAGAAGCTTGCGATAATTGTCCAGCGCCTTCTGCGGATCCGGAGCGACCGGATCGGAGCGGACCACCGTGAGCTTGTCCTCCGCCGGCTGTTTCTGGTGGGCGAGCGTGCTGATCGGCGGCGCGGCGCGCTTGACTTCATCCGACTGGCAGGCGGCCAGGGCCAGGCAGGCTGCGGCTAGTGAGGCGCGCCTCAGGAGTGCGGCGCGCTTCACTTGGCATCACCCTGTTCGGGGGCTTTCAGCTCGCTGTCGTAAACGCGGGCGAGGGCGAAGCGGGTTTCCACCATGTACTTCTGGTTGAGCGCCTTTTGCTTTTCCAGGCCGTTGACGGCGACGCCCTGCAACAGGGTGCGCTGCGTCTGCTCGACCGCGGCCAGCTGCGGCAGCAGCGCGTCGATACGCGCGCTCAAAGCCTGCATTTTCTCGAAAGTCCCCACGAACTGATCGCCCGCTGGACTCTGTGCCAGTTCCAGGTTCACCGGCTTCAGGGCGCCCGACCCGGCAGCCGGGGCCTGCTGTCCGCTATAGGCGGTCATGCGATTGGACATCTGCAATTGCTGGCCGGCCCCAGGTCCGGGCGGGTAATTCGCCGCGACGGACTTGTCGGCGCGCAGCGCCGGGGGCGGGTGGTCCTGCGCGCTGCGCGTCTGGTAGCTCTGCTGCAACTCGGTCAGACGCGCCTTCCAGAATTCCAGCTGGCGCTGCAGCAGGCGCGCGTCGCGGAAATTTTTCAGCTGTTCCTGAAAGCCGTTTTCGGCAATCAGGGTCTGCAGGTAAAAGGTTTCCGACTCGTTCGGCAGCGATCTGAGTTTCCAGCGCCAGCCGGTCTCCGCGCCGGGGTCGTAGTTGTCGACCATGGTCAGCAGCATGCTGCCGTTGCGCACATGCTCCTCGGCCTGATCGAGACGGGTGCGCGTCTCGTCCAGGGCGGTGATGGCGCGTTCGTAATATTGCTGCGCCTGGGCGTGGGCGCCCAGCCGGTCGAGCACGTAGGGGATGGCCAGCAGGCCCTCCTGCACCGCCGGATCGATGGTGTCGCGGCTGGTCAGTTCGACCCAGGGCACCAGTGCCTGCTTCAGCTGCGCTTCCTCGTCCGCGGCCCTGCCGCTGAGGTGAAACGGTGCCAGGCCGGCGCGCTTGTAGATGTTGTCCGAATCGATATAGCCCGGGCGCAATAGCACGCCGATGGTGGCAAAAGACGTGAATGCCGCATCGTCCGGTGCCTTTTCGTCGCCGATTTCGGTCTTCTTCTGCTTGCTGCCGCGCGGCGCCAGATAAGCCCAGCCGAGGCCGAGCAGGGCCTTGTTGGAATAGGGACCTATGGTGCGCACGCGGCCGAAAATCGGGATCGCGGTGCCGCCCTGCTGATCCTTCAGGAAGTGGTAGCCAAGGGTCAGGTTGGTTTTGTCGCGCAGCGCCAACGAATCCGAGTCCGTCGGGTAGAGACGGCCGACGCGGTCGAGCATGCTCACGCCCTGTCCGACACGGCCCTCGTTGACCATGGCCACGCCCAGGTTGTAGCGCATGTAGTCGGTCATGCCGGCGCTGTCCACCTGTTGCAGGACCGCCGCGGCCTCGCCGTAGTGCCCCTGTGCCAGCATCACCCGCGACTGCAGGTCCTGGAAGTCGCGCAGCAGCTCCTTCGGCAGCTGTTCGTGCAGCGTGGCCAGCTCGGTGGCGGCCTGCGACCAGTAGCCGCGCTGATAATAGAAGTCCGCCAGGCGCAGGCGGGCCCGACCCTGGCTGATCGGATCCTTGGCCAGGTCGACCTGTTCCCGGTAAATCGCCTCGGCCTGCAGCGGCATGCCGAAGGACAATTCGTCCGCGGCGAGGTCGCGATAGTACTCCGGCGACAGGCGTTTCCGCGGCAGCTGCGCCTTGACCTGCTCGAGCAGCGCGGCGGCGCTCAGGAAGCGGCTGTTACCGGCCAGGTACTCGGCGGCGCGGACGCGCGGATCATCGGGGCCGCCGGGGGTATACACGTCCACACCCGGGGCCGCGGCGGCGGCGGCGCCGCAGGCCAGAAAGAGCAGAAAACCGAGCGCCTGCCTCATGGTGCCGCCTTCCAATCGTGGAATTTGATCTCGGGACGGGTCAGATACCCCTGGCGCCGGAGTTCGAGCTCCAGCTCGGCGGGCTGACTGGTCTTTTCAAAGTAGCCGTCGTAAGTGCCGGTGAACGGCACATCCCCGGGCCTTGAATCGGAATACTGTGCAGTGTACTGCGCATGGATGCGATGCCGCCCCGGGGCGGCGTTGGCACGCAGCAGCAGGTGCAGACCGCGCTCCTGCAGCGCCACCGACTCGCTTTCGCGGTACTGATAGGAGCTGGGCGTGCCATTGTCGAGCGAGGCGCTGATGTCCTTGATCAACATTCCCGGAATGGTCACGCTGACGTAGACAAACACCCGGTTGTCGGTCGGATACAGAAAGCCCTGCTCCAGGGCCTCCGACTGCTGGATGATATCCAGCGACTGCACCTTGAGCGTCTGGAGCTTCTGGTCCAGGTCGACCGCGGCCGGGTCGGCCGGCTGCTGGCCGGCCGCCATCACCGCAATCGGCACGAACGCCGCAGCGAGTACCGCAGCAAGGAGGCCGCAAGCTCGAAGCTGTTTTCTTTTGGTCATTGGGGAATGCAGACACATCGATTGGCTGAGTCTAACAAATGCTTCGCGGCTTGCGAAAACGGGCAAAAATTTTTCGGTCTGTCGTTATGCGTCCGACACATCGCCGGTACGCAAGTCCTACGGCAAGGCGCTTTTATAACCATCTTTCCACTGCCGCAGTGCCGCAAACACCTCGACGGCTTCAACCAGCGGCTGACCGGCATGCGCGCCGGCCGACTTCGCCAACACCGGCTCCATGCATCTCAGAAATGGATTGAAACTCTGCTCCCACCGCAGCGTACTCGGCACGCTCGGCTGCCGGCCGGCCCGCAACTCCCGCACGCGTTCGATCTCCGCGCCGATGGCGAAGTTCCCGGGCTCGGCCTGCCGTGCGAAATCCAGGTTGGACAGGGTGTACTCATGGGCACAATACATCGCTGTATCGCCCGGCAGCGCCGCCAGGCGCTGCAGCGACGCATACATCTGCTGCGGCGTACCCTCGAACAGGCGGCCGCAGCCGGCGACGAACAAGGTGTCGCCGCAGAACAGCAGCTTTTCCGCGGCCTCGTGATAGGCGATGTGACCCAGAGTGTGTCCCGGCACGGCCAGCACTTGAAAGGCCAGACCGAGCTCGGGAATCGTCACGCGGTCGCCGTCGTCCAGCAGCCGGGTCAAGCCGGGAATCAGTTGGGCTTCCGCTCTCGGGCCATACACTGGGGGGTCCCAGCCGCGCAACAGAGTCGGCAGTCCACCAATGTGGTCGGGATGGTGGTGCGTCACCAGGATTGCTGCAAGCCGCAGGCGCCGTTCGCGCAATGCCGCTTGCACCACTTGGCCATCGCCGGGATCGACCGCGACCGCCTGGCCGTTGCAATGCAGCAGCCAAAGATAGTTGTCGCTGAACGCGGGCAGCGGCGTCACGGTTATCATGATGCAACTCTGTAGGTTCAGTGACGAGGCGTCAACCATATGCCCAACCAGCTCGCGCTCCGCGGCGGTCAACCCTTCACCCGCTACACGCTGACCTTGTGGCTGCGCAGCCAGCGCGGCCGGCGCCTGCTGACGCTGGAAGAGCGCGAACTGCGGCGGGTGCTGCCGGATCTGTTTGGAAGGCACATCCTGCAGGTCGGCAACTGGGGGCGCGGCCAGCGCTTGCTGGGCTCCGCCGACATGCTGCACCGCGCGGTGCTGGGCACGGTCGGCGAGCTCGACGCCCAGTCCCTGGTCGAGCCGGAGCGGCTGCCGATATTGAGTCAGAGCGTCGACGCGGTGCTGCTGCCGCACACCCTGGAATTCTCGCCGCTGCCGCATAATGTATTGCGCGAGACCAGCCGCATCCTCACCGACCGCGGCCGGCTTGTGATCCTCGGCTTCAATCCCTGGAGTGTCTGGGGACTGCGTCAGAGACTCGGCCTGCGCTACCGCGCCTTTCCCTCCGGGGCGCGATTCTTCAATCCGGCGCGGTTGTGCGACTGGCTGGAACTGCTGGACTTCGAGGTACTGCAGGTGCGCCGCTTCGGCGTGGGTTTTCCCTGGGGCGCTCCGCGCACCCTGGGCGAACAGGCCGGTCTGCACAGCCTGCTCAATCCCCTGATGGAGGGCTATCTGATCATGGCCAAGAAGCGCGTGATCCCGATGTCCCTGGTGGGGCGGTTGCCGCGGGCCCAGGTGCGCAGCCTGGTCGGCGGCGCGCTGGGCGGCGCCGCGTCGAAGCTGCCGGGAGCGCCATCCATCCCGGAATTACCGTAAACCGGCACATAACCGATGTTAAAAAATGCTCATAACACTTTGAAAAAGATCATTATTTATACAGACGGTGCATGCAAGGGCAACCCCGGTCCCGGCGGCTGGGGCGCCCTGCTGAGCTGGAACGGGCACGAAAAGTCCTTGTGCGGGGGTGAATCCCTGACCACCAACAACCGCATGGAACTGATGGCGGCGATCATGGCGCTGGAGTCCTTGCGCGAGCCCTGCGAGGCCGCGCTTTACACCGATTCGGTCTACGTCAAGCAAGGCCTCAACGAGTGGCTGCCGAACTGGAAGGCCAGGGGCTGGCGCACCGCTGATAAAAAGCCGGTGAAGAATCAGGACCTGTGGCAGCGCCTGGACCAGGCGGCGGCACGGCATCGCATCGACTGGCACTGGGTCAAGGGACATGCCGGCGATCCGGGTAACGAGGCGGCCGACCGGCTTGCCAACCAGGGGCTGGAGGCGCATCGCAGGGCCAATCCGGCGGTGCCGGTTTGAGCGCGCAGCGCCAGATCGTCCTCGATACCGAAACCACCGGCCTGGAGGTGGGCGAGGGTCATCGGATCATCGAAATCGGCTGCGTCGAGCTGATCAACCGCCGTGTGACCGCAAAGAATTTTCATCACTACCTCAATCCGGAGCGCGCCATCGACGCCGGCGCGCAGGAAGTGCACGGCATCGGCAACGACTTCCTGGCGGACAAGCCGCGTTTCGGCGAGATCGTCGCCAGCCTGCTCGACTACCTGCGCGGCGCGGAGCTGGTGATCCACAACGCGGCGTTCGACGTAGGCTTCCTCGACCGGGAACTGGAACGGGCCGGTGCGGCCGAGCGTATCGCCCAGATCTGCACCGTGGTCGATACCGTGTCCATGGCGCGCCGCCTGCATCCCGGCCAGAAAGCCAGCCTGGACGCGCTGTGCAAGCGCTACGGCGTCGACAACTCCAACCGCGACCTGCACGGCGCCTTGCTCGACGCGCGTCTGCTGGCGGATGTGTATTTGGCGATGACCGGCGGCCAGTCGGCCTTGGTCCTCGACCGCGACCCGGCCGGCGACCGCGGCGGCGGCGGAACGGCCCTGGAGGGCCTGCGCGAGTTGCTGGCATCCGCCGACGCGCCGCTGCGGGTGATCCGCGCCGACGCCGAGGAGCTGGCCGCCCACCGCGAACGCTTGGGCGGCATCGCCAAGAAGAGCGGGGGGAAGCTGCTCTGGAGCCAGGAACCGGGAATCGAGAATAGGGAATCGTAAAGGCCGGGCGCCCGGAGCTTCTACGAATCCCGATTCTCGATTCTCGATTCTCGCTGGCGCGGGCGGCTACGCC
>CAJCJI010000347.1 GCA_903970595.1 Verrucomicrobiota bacterium | reverse complement strand
CCTTCATGATCTCGCCGGTGATGCCGGTGATCTTGATGTCCATCTGCAGGGCGGTGACGCCCTTGGTGGTGCCGGTGACCTTGAAGTCCATGTCGCCGAGGTGGTCCTCGTCGCCCAGGATGTCGGTCAGCACGGCCCAGCGCTCGCCTTCCTTGATCAGGCCCATGGCCACGCCCGCCACCGGCGAGCTGATCGGCACGCCGGCATCCATCAGCGCCAGGCTGGCGGCACAGGTGCTGGCCATCGAACTGGAACCGTTGGATTCGGTCACTTCGGCGACGACGCGCACCACGTAGGGGAATTGCTTCTCGAGGTCCGGCATCACGGCGGCGACGCCGCGCTTGGCCAGGCGGCCATGGCCGATTTCGCGGCGTTTGGGCGCGTTGAGGCGGCCGGTCTCGCCGACGCAGTACGGGGGGAAGTTGTAGTGCAGCATGAACATGTCGCGCCACTCGCCCTCGACGCTGTCGATCAGCTGTGCGTCCTTGCCGGTGCCCAGGGTGGTCACCGCCAGCACCTGCGTCTCGCCGCGGGTGAACAGGGCCGAACCGTGGGTGCGCGGCAGTATGCCCACGCCCATGGTCAGCGGGCGCACCGTCTTGAGATCGCGGCCGTCGATGCGCGGCTTGCCGTCGAGGATGCGGTTGCGCACCACGCGCGATTCGAGTTCGCCGAAGGCGTCCTTGACCTTGGCGGCGGCGAACTTCGGCGCATCGCCGGAGCACAGGGCTGCGTTGATGCCCGCGCGCACGGCGGTCAGCTGGTCGTGACGCTGCTGCTTGTCGGCGATGGCGTAGGCTTCGGTGACGGCGCCTTCATAGCCGTTGATGGCGCTGGTCAGCTCCTGCGCGGAGGCGGGCGGCTGCCATTCCCACTTCGGCTTGCCGGTTTCGGCCGCCAGTTCGTTGATGGCCTTGATGGCGGCCTGCATCTGCTCGTGGCCGTACAGCACGGCGCCGAGCATCACCGACTCCGACAGCTGCTTGGCTTCGGACTCCACCATCAGCACCGCGTCCTTGGTGCCGGCGACGACCAGGTCCAGCTCCGAGGTGGTGAGCTGGGTGGCGCTGGGATTGAGGATGTACTGGCCGTTTTCGTAACCGACGCGGCAGGCGCCGATCGGGCCGCCGAAGGGCACACCGGCGAGGGCCATGGCGGCGGAGGCGCCGATCATGGCGGGAATGTCGCCATTGACTTCCGGGTTCAGCGACAACACCGTCGCCACCACCTGGATTTCGTTGTAGTAGCCTTCCGGAAACAGTGGGCGCAGCGGCCGGTCGATCAGGCGCGAGGTCAGCGTTTCCTTCTCGGTCGGGCGCCCTTCACGCTTGAAGAAGCCGCCGGGGATGCGGCCGCCGGCATAAGTGCGCTCCATGTAGTCGACGGTCAGCGGGAAGAAATCCTGTCCTTCCTTGGCTTCCTTCTTGGCGACGACGGTGACCATCACCACGGTCTGGCCGACGCTGACGATGACGGCCGCGGTGGCCTGGCGCGCAATGGCGCCGGTTTCCAGCGTTACGCTGTGGGCGCCGTACTGGAAGGTTTTTTTAATGGGCGTGACGGGATAGACCATGGCTTGCTCGAGAGAGGGTGCTGGCGATGAAACGGCTTTCGGTCCGCGCCTGGAACGGCGCGAACAGACTTAGCGACGCAGACCGAGGTCGGCGATCAGCTTGGCGTAACGGCTCTGGTCTTCCTGCTTGAGGTAATCGAGCAGCTTGCGGCGCTGGTTGACCATCTTCAGCAGGCCGCGACGCGAATGGTGATCCTTCTTGTGCGCCTCGAAATGACCGCCGAGGCTGTTGATGCGCTCGGACAGCAGGGCCACCTGGACTTCCGGCGAACCGGTATCACCCTTTGCACGCTGGTATTTGGCAACCACCGTACTCTTTTGATCAGTAGACAACGGCATCACTTGCTCCAAAATTTGCAGCCCATCTGCTAAAAACAGCCGGGACCGCGAATGTAATTCGTTTGAGGAATTCAATATTTTAGCGGGGATTGCCCCGCCCTACAACAGCGGTTGTAGCTTGCCGCACTGATTGGGCGCCCAATTTCAGGGCTGGGGCCCTGTTGATCTTTGTTTTTTGGGCGCTGCGGCCGGGATCGCGCTCCGGCGCGCCGCCCCGGCCCGGTCCGCTCAGGCCGGATTCTCCGCGCGCTGCAGCCAGCGGCGCGGCGCCACCAGCCCGGCGCCGTCGCTTTCCGCAATGCCGAGCAGACGCTGCTGCAGGTCGTACACGGCTATCAAACCGGAGGCGATCAGCCCGGCGGCGGCGGGTGCCACCCGGACCGTCTGTCCCTGGGCCAGGCGCCGCGCCAGGTCCATTTCCACGGTCAGCGCCGGCCAGCCGCGCAGGGCCGCGGCGGGACTCAGCAGCAGGGCGTCGCGCGGCGCGCCGGCCTCAAGCTCGCGCAGCCGCTCCAGATTGACCATCGCTCCGGAATCGAAAGGTTCCACCCCGGAGCGGCGCAGCGCCGCCAGGTGGGCCTGCTGGCCGACCGCGGCGGCCCAGTCCTCGGCCAGGGTGCGGACATAGGTGCCTTTGGAGCAGGACACCTCAAATTCGAAATACGGCAAGTCGAAGCTCAGCACCGTCAAGGCGTGGATCTGCACCGGGCGGGCGGCGCGCTCCACCTCGATGCCGGCCCGGGCCAGGGCGTAAAGCGGCTGGCCCTCGCGCTTGAGCGCCGAGTACATCGGCGGCACCTGGGTAATGGCGCCGAGGAATTGCGGGATCGCGGCTTCCAGCCGCTCGCGGCTCAGGCCGCCGGGATCGGAGCTGGCGACCGCCTCGCCCTCGGCATCGCCGGTGCTGGTGCGCACGCCCAGACGCACGCGCGCCCGGTAGCGCTTGTTGGCGTCCAGCAGGTAGGCGCTGAGCTTGGTCGATTCGCCCAGGCAGATCGGCAGCAGGCCGGTGGCCAGCGGGTCGAGGCTGCCGGTATGGCCGGCCTTGGCGGCGTTGTACAGGCCTTTGACGACCTGCAGCGCCGCGTTGGAACTCAGGCCCAGCGGCTTGTCGAGCAGAAGAATGCCGTCGATGCTGCGCCGCGGCGGCCTACTGCTTGCCATCGTCCGGGGGCGGCGCGCCCGCTTCATCGTCCTTCAACGCCGGTTGCGCCCGATCCCGGGCGGTGGCGTCACGGATCAGGCTGCCGATGCGATCGCCTTCCCGCAGCGCCTCGTCGGCGACGAAACTCAAGGCCGGCACGTAGCGCAGCTTGAGCGACTTGCCCAGGGCGCGGCGCAACAGGGAAGCCGCGCCGTTGAGCGCCTTGGCCGCCGCCGCCAGCTCGGCGTCGCTGCCGAGCAGGCTCACCGCAACACGCGCATTGCGCATGTCGGGCGCGACGCTGACCTGGGTGACGCTGACCCGCGCCACCCGCGGATCGGTCAGTTCGCCGCGGATCAGCGCGCTGAGTTCGCGCTGCAGTTGCGCATTGATGCGCAGGGTCCGCGAAAACTCCCTCGGCATCAGGCTTCGGCTTTGACCGTACGGCGCACTTCAATCCGTTCGTAGCACTCGATCTGGTCGCCGGCCTTGACGTCGTTGTAGTTCTTCACGCCGATGCCGCACTCGGTGCCGACCACCACCTTGGCGACGTCGTCCTTGTGGCGGCGCAGCGATTCCAACTCGCCTTCGTAGATCACGGTGTTGCTGCGCAGCACGCGGATCGGCAGGCCGCGGCGGACCTCGCCTTCAACCACCAGGCAGCCGGCGATGGCGCCGAACTTGGAGGAGCGGAACACGTCGCGCACCTGGGCGGTGCCGACGATCTGCTCGCGCGTCTCGGTGCCGAGCAGGCCGCCGATGGCGTCGGACACGTCGTTGATGACGTCGTAGATGATGCTGTAATAGCGCACGTCCACACCGGTGTCCTGGATGCGGCGGCGCGCCACGCTGTCGGCGCGGACGTTGAAGCCGATGATGATGGCGCGCGAGGCCAGCGCCAGCTCGATGTCGGACTCGCTGATGCCGCCGACGCCGCTGGACACCACGTTGACCTTGACCTCGGCGCTCGGCAGCTTGCGCAGCGACTCGGTCAGCGCCTCGGCGCTGCCCTGCACGTCGGCCTTGACCATCAGGTTAAGCGACTTCTGCTCGTTGCCCTCGCCCATGCGCGCGAACACCTGGTCCATGCGCACGGCCTGGGTCTGCGCCAGCTTGGCTTCGCGCAGCTTGACCTCGCGCAGCAGCGCCAGTTCACGCGCCTTGCGCTCGTCGGCCACCACCACCACGTCGTCGCCCGCGTCCGGCGCGCCGGACAGGCCCAGCACCGCCACCGGGATCGAGGGCCCGACTTCCTTCACCGGCTGCCCGGCTTCGTCGAACATGGCGCGGACGCGGCCGAAATAGGGGCCGGTCAGGATCACGTCGCCCTGGCGCAGCGTGCCGGAGCGGACCAGCACCGTCGCCACCGGACCGCGGCCTTTTTCCAGCGAGGACTCCACCACGGTGCCGCGCGCGGGGCCGTCCAGCGGCGCTTTCAGTTCCAGCACCTCGGCCTGCAGCAGGATGGCGTCGAGCAGCTTGTCGATGCCCTCGCCGGTGACGGAGGAAACGCCGATGAACTGGGTGTCGCCGCCCCAGTCCTCGGAAATCACCTCTTCCTTGGACAGCTCGGTGCGGACCCGGTCCAGGTCGGCTTCGGGCTTGTCGATCTTGGTGATGGCGACGACCAGCGGCGCCTTGGCGGCGCGGGCATGCTGGATCGCTTCCTTGGTCTGCGGCATCACGCCGTCGTCCGCCGCCACCACCAGCACCACGATATCGGTGATCTGCGCGCCGCGGGCGCGCATGCGGGTGAAGGCGGCATGGCCCGGCGTGTCGAGAAAGGTGATGACGCCTTTATCGGTGCTGACGTGGTAGGCGCCGATGTGCTGGGTGATGCCTCCAGCCTCGCCGGCGGCGACGCGGGTCTTGCGGATGTAATCGAGCAGGGAGGTCTTGCCGTGATCGACGTGGCCCATGATGGTGACCACCGGCGGCCGCGCCTCCATCGCCAGGTCCCTGGCTTCGCCGGCGACGCCCTGCACCAGCGCGTCTTCAGCGTCGGTGGCCTTGACCAGCTTGGCCTTGTGCCCAAGCTCTTCCACCATGATCGCCGCCGTGTCCTGGTCGATGATCTGGTTGATGGTCGCGAACACGCCGTTCTTCATCATCGCCTTGATCAGGTCGGTGGCCTTCACCGCCATGCGGTTGGCCAGCTCGCCCACGGTGATGGCTTCCGGCACTTCGACCTCGCGCACCACCGGTGCGGTCGGCTTCTCGAACATGTGCTGGTTGTCGACCCGGATCTGGCCGGTCGGCTTCTTCGATTTCTTTTCGCGGCGGTTGCCGCCCTTGCCGGCGGCAAGGTGCAGCTCGTTGCGATGATGCGAGCCGCCGCGGTCGCGCTCGGGCTTGAGCGCGGGCGGCTGCGGCGCATTCGCCGGCGCCGCGGCGGGGGGTGTGACGATGATCGGCACTTCGGTGGCGCGGCGCAGGTTTTCCGCGGCGCGGC
>CAJCJI010000346.1 GCA_903970595.1 Verrucomicrobiota bacterium | reverse complement strand
GCGGGCGCCGTCGTGGCATCGGCACAGGGCGGGGCTGAGGATCAGGCGGCGGGCGCGGGCACGCGGGTCACGGAAGCCGGCACGCAGCTGGCGGTCGTCGAGGAGTGCCGGCGGATCGTCAAAGACAGCTTGCGCGATCCCGACTCCGCGGCCTTTGCCGACAGCACGGACCAGACCCTGGTGGAGAAGCTCGCCGACGGCATGTTTCACGCCAGGCTCAAGCTGCGGACCTCGTCCGGGTTTGGCGGCAAAGCGGAGTCGGAATTCGACTGCACCCTGCGGCCGACCGTCGAGGAGCCGCGCGGGCCCAAGGATTTTGTCCTGCAGAGCCTGAAGCAGCGTCCGCCTTGACAGGCGTCTGTGACGACGGATCTACTCGATTCTCGATTGACGCTCGCCGCATGTGTGCCGTCTCCGAACGAGGTGTCTGCATCTGAATCAAATACGCTCAAGAACCGCCGAAGCCTCCCGGAACCTCCGGGGACATTAACAAGCTCAATGGTCGCCCAGGGACCGACACGGACCTTCGGCTTTTGTTTTCATCCATGCGTAACAGCACCAAAAGGCTGTTACGCATGTCACACATGGTGATTTTCTGTCACGCATGGGGGAGTGGGAGCTAATGCTTCGCCGTTATTTGCGCCGGAAGTCACGAGCCAGAGCGCTGCTCTAGCGCGTCTCTCCAAACGCCAGCACTCCCTGCCGGCTATGCTTGCCCCAGCCGCTCCTGCCGGCCAGGAAGGCCCACCAGCCCCAGGCGGCGCCGGAGTGGCGCAAGAGCTGGAAGGTGAACGGCTCGGCCACCGCGGCGAGCAGGGCGCCGCCGAAGCTGGCCTGGTGGCCGTCGCCCACCCAGCGCCGGTACAGCTCCACCGAAAACAGGTGATACGCCAGGTCGACGGCAATTTTCGCCCCGATCAGTCCCGCCACCGGCGCGAACACGCCGATACGCCCGCCCAGCGCGTACCCCAGCAGCAGGAAAAACGCGGTAAGGCCGTACAGCGGCTGCAGCGTGTCCACCGCCTTCACCGGCAGCATCAGCGCGCCCAGCCAGCCGTAGCGGCGGTCGCCCACCATGTCGCGGTACCAATACTGGGTCTGCAGGAAACCGCCGAACCAGCGCCGCCGCTGGCGCAGGAAGGCGGCGATGGTGGCCGGCGCATCGGTGTGCGCCTGCGCCGCCCCCAGCACCCGGAAGCGCCAGTGCCGGCCATGCGCCTCGGCGTGGCGGCGCAGGCGGTGGATCAGCTCGTAGTCCTCCACCAGGCAGGCCGGGTCGAATCCGCCCACCGCCAGCAGCGCCTCGCGCCGGAAACCGGCAAAGGCGCCGGAGATCAGCAGCAGGCTGTCCAGCCGCATCCAGGCATAGCGCGACAGGAAGTTGCGGATGTATTCGTAGGTCTGGAACCACTGCAGGAAACGCGCGCCCGGCGCCGCGCGGCAGACCGGGGTCAGCACGCCGGTCGCCGCCGCCAGTTCCGGCTCGGCCGCAAAGGCCTGGCGGAACGCGGCGATCGCCCGCTCATCCAGCAGCGTGTCGCCATCCACCGTCAGCACGATCTCCGTGTCCATCTGCAGCGCGGCGGCATTCAGCGCGCGCGCCTTGCCGCCGTGCGGCAGGCGCAGCCAGCGCAGCGAGGAATGTCGGCTGCCGGCCGCGCTCGCGCTGAGCTGGCCCAGCGCCGGCAGCGGCAGGCCGTAGCGTTGGGTCAACAACTCGGCGCTGCCGTCGCTGGAGCCGTCGTCGGCGATGACAATGCAGTCGGGCGGGTCGGTCTGGCGCAGCAGCGCGTCCAGCGTCAGCGGCAGGGCTGCCACCTCGTTGTGGGCGGCGACGATCACGCCCAGGCTCGCCCTTCGCCCTTCCGGCAGGGGCAGGGCCGGGCGCAGCAGCCGCCGTGCCTGCCAGGCGACGAACAGCAGCAGCGCCGTGTCATAGGCGATGTAGGCAATGCCCACGCCCCAGGCCAGCACGCCGCCCAACCTGAACGAGGCGGCGAACAGCAGCAGCCACAGCGCCAGCACGCTGCCGTGAACCAGCACGCTGGCAAGCGGTGTTGGCGGCGGCTTGAAGCGCGGCGAGCTGGCAATCAGGGCGTTATGCAGGGAATCCATGGAAGCGGTGGGGTGCGGACCTTTGAAGAGTGGGAGCCTGGGAATGATCTGGTGCAGGAAGCGGGCCGCCTAATCTAGACTAACCTACCAGAGGGTTTGTTCCAGCAGGCGCCCGATTGGTTTGAATACGCCCTCCTTTCACCCGCAGATGCACCATACGGCAGTGCACCTTACATGAACCAAGACACAGCCCCGAGCTACGGCCGCCTGGCCATCGTCCTGCACTGGATCGTCGCCGTCCTGATCACGGTCAACGTGACGCTCGCGCTCACCGTCGACCTGCTCCCGGACAGCTGGAGCCGGCCGGTCATCGACACCCACAAGTCCATCGGCATCACCGTGCTGGGCCTGGCCCTGCTGCGCCTGCTGTGGCGCCTGTCGCATGCGCCGCCGCCGCTGCCGGCGGCCTATGCGCGCTGGGAGCGCCGGGCTTCGAAGCTGGCGCATGGCCTGCTATACCTCCTGATGTTTGCCCTGCCCATCACCGGCTGGATGCACGACTCCGCCTGGAAGGACGCGGCGACCCATCCGATGAAACTGTACGGCCTGGTGCCCTGGCCGCGCATCGCCTGGATCACCGCCGTGGAGCCGGAGCGCAAGGAGCAGCTGCACGATCTGTTCAGCGGCTGGCACACGGCCCTGGCGTACGTGCTTTACGTACTGGTGGCGCTGCATCTGGCGGGAGCCCTCAAGCACCAGTTCATCGACCATGAGGACGAGCTGCGGCGCATGGGCCTGTCGTTTCGCAGGTTTCGCCGCGGACCGGGGACCTGAGCGGACGGCGCCGCAGCCTGCTTTTTCAGGTGGTCCATATTCAAATCCGGAAGGTATACTCGGGCATCTCCCGAGCCGTCGCGCTTGATCCGCTTGCTGACGCTGCCGCAGCCAGAGTTTCACCCGGTAAAAATGGACTTTTCGAGCCCCCCACCCAGCAGGAGACGCACCATGTCCGCCACTTCCAAGCTGTTTTCACTCTCTACACTCGGCCTGGCCGCCACGCTCGCCTTTGCCGTCGCCAGCGGCGACGCGCTCGCCCGTGATCGTTCGACCACCCGAACCACCACTGCCGCCAACGGCAACACCGTGACCCATTCGGCCAATGTCTCGGCCAGCGGCGGCACCCGCACCGCCACGCGCTCCGCGCAGGGTTCCGGCGGCCACGGCGTCACCAGCAGCGTCAGCCGCACCTACAACCCGAGCACCGGCACCGTCAATCGCGACGTGACCGTCACCGGGGACAACGGCAAGAGCGTCTCGCACGACAGCACCGTCACGCACTGATTCGCCGCCGCTGCGGCTGCCCTTGAAGCGCTCCTCTTCCTGCGATGCAGGAGGAGGAGTGTGAGTTGGACGGCCATTCGATCTTTTGCGGCGCGGCGCTAGGCTGAATCCCAACGGTCCTGCCGGTCGCGCCGCTAAGGAGACCCGGGCGCGAAGATCGCCGCCCCGGTGTTTCGCGGCATCTAGCGCACCACCCGGTAACACGGCACATAGTCCTTCCCGGCCAGCTTCATGCGTTGCTGGGCGACGAAGGATTTCAACAGTTCATCCATCGGCTCCATAATGGCGGCTTCGCCGCGGATCTCGAAATGGCCGTGCTGCGCCACGGCGCGGATGCCGGCTTCCTTGACGTTGCCGGCGACGATGCCGGAGAAGGCGCGGCGCAGGTTGGCGGCCAGCTGATGCGGCGGCTGGCCGCGATGCAGCGCCAGGCCGCGCATGTTTTCGTGGGTGGGCGCGAAGGGCTGCTGGAACTCCGGCGCGATCTTCAGCAGCCAGTTGAAGTAATAGGCATCTTCCCTGCGTTCGCGGAATTTGCGCACCTGGCCGATCCCCTCCACCGCCAGCCGCGCCACCTGGTCCGGATCGTCGATGACGATCTGGTAGCGGGCCTGCGCGGCGGCGCCCAGCGTCTGGCCGATGAACCGGTGAATCTGGCGAAAGTAATCTGCGCTGCGTTCAGGGCCGGTGAAGATCAGGGGCAGCGGGATTTCCGCGTTGTCCGGATGCAGCAGGATGCCGAGCAGGTAGAGGATCTCCTCCGCCGTGCCGGCCCCGCCCGGGAACACCACGATGGCATGGCCGGTGCGGACAAAGGCCTCGAGGCGTTTTTCGATGTCCGGCATGATGACCAGTTCGTTGACGATGGGATTGGGCGATTCGGCGGCGATGATGCCGGGCTCGGTGATGCCCAGGTAGCGGCCGCTGGCGATGCGCTGCTTGGCGTGGCCGATGGCGGCGCCCTTCATCGGTCCCTTCATCGCGCCCGGCCCGCAGCCGGTGCAGATGTCCAGGCCACGCAGGCCCATCTGGTAGCCCACCACCTTGCTGTAGTCGTACTCGTTGCGCGGTATCGAATGCCCACCCCAGCACACCACCAGGTTCGGATCGGGCTGGTGCGGCTGCGCCGCCGGGCGCAGGATGTTGGCGTTGCGCAGGATGTGAAACACCGCGTCGGTGATGCCCTCCGGAGTGTTCAGCCTGAAGCGCGGATTGCCGCCGATTTCGTTGCTGACGTAGATGATGTCGCGCAGCACGGCGAACAGGTGTTCGTTGATGCCCCTGATGATCCTGCCGTCGACGAAGGCCACCGCCGGCGCGTCCTTCAGCGCCAGCCGTATGCCGCGCTCGTTCTGCACCAGGCTGATCTGGAAAGACTTATAGCGCTCCAGCAGTTCCTGCCCGTCGTCCAGGAAGCCGCCGCTGTTGAGCACGGCCAGCGAACAGCGGCGCAGCATCTGGTACAGGCCGCCCTGGCTGGAATCGAGCAGCTGGCTGACTTCGGATTTGGACAGGATGTCCAGGTTGCCGGTGGGCGAGATGCTGGCGTCGATGACGTCGTAGTCCATGGATGCTGCTGTCTCCAGAGTTAAGGCCCTAGCTTGCCAGAGTATGCCGTTCCCGGATCTCCAGCCAGTTGCCGAATCGTTGAACGGCTGATTGCGGAGAAGGATTTTTTGTTCCAGTAATTATTTCCTATCGCCGCGGCGCGACGTGCGGCGTTTGTGTCCGTATAGTCAGTCACAATTCATTCATAACAACACCATCACCCCGTTTTTGCGGGTGCTCTGGGAGGAGAACAGCTATGGGGTCCACCCTATATCGGGCCTTGGCGGCAGGGCTGCTGGCTGCGCTGCTCGGCGCTTGCGGTTCCAGCGCGCCGGTAAACCAGGGAGCCGGCTCCGGCGGCGTGAGCGAACCGGGCTGCGCCTCGCCCTTGCCGCCGGTGGCGATGTCCAGCGGCCTGTCCATCACTGACCAGGAGCCCTCGGATTTCGACGCCACCGCGACGCCCACGCCGACGCCCACCACCACCATCGCCTTCACCCTGATGCTGCCGCAGCGTTGCCCGGGCGACCAGTTCCCGCTGATCCTGCAAAGCCATGGCTACGGCGGCACCCGGCTCACCGCCATCGCGGCCAACGGCACCCTGGACCCCACGGTGGCGCATTTCAATTCGATCGACGACCTGGTGATGGCGCTGCCGTACTACGGCTACGTGGTGATCAGCTACGACGAGCGCGGCCATGGCACGCCGTTCCCGGGCATGGCGTCCAACAACGCCCGCATCATCGACCCGGCTGCCGAGACGCAGGACGCCGAGGCGCTCATGGATTGGGCCTACTACCACCGCAACGCCGCGCCGGACCCGGATGATCCGTCCACGCCCGATCCCTCGACCTACGTACAGAGCTTCGTCGAAGCGCAGGACAGCGGCATTCCGCGCGACATCGTGGTCGGCACCATCGGATACAGCTACGGCGGCGGCTTCGAGTTTCCGCTGGAGCAGCTGGATCCTCGGGTCGACACCATGGTGCCGAACGGCACCTGGAACGATCTGCTCTACAGCCTGCTGCCGGGCGACAGCGTCAAGCTCGGCTTCGACAGCCTGCTGTGCCTGCTGGCCTCGCCGATTCCGGACGTGGGCGGCAACGTCAACAACACGCCCCTGGTGGCGAACCTGTGCAACCTGGTCGGCCCGCAAGGGCCGGCCGCAGCGACGGTGCGCACGCGCCAGGACATGATCACGGATGCCAGCCTGCCCACGGCGCTGCCGCGGCCCGCGCGCGACGCCAACGAATTGCTGGACTTCTTCTATGCCCACAGCAACCAGTATTTCCAGACCCCGACCCGCGACGGCGCGGCGCTGGACCCGCGCGACGTGCCCGGCACCATGAGCCCCGAGCTGCTGGCGCTGCCGGGATTCGCGGGTGCCAGCTTCCGCCCGGCGCCGGTGATCCCGTCGCCGGTCCGGCCGACGCCGATCACCGCCCTGCTGCTGCAGGGCAACCGCGACAACCTGTTCAACCTGGCCGACGCCTATCTCAACTACCAGTACCTGAGGACCAGCGTCGGTCCCGGCAAGGCTTCCGGCATCCACCTGCTGACCACCGAGGGCGGACACATGAACCCGCTGGCCCTCCAAGTGCAGGGCACCGCCAACTGTGGCGCGGTGGTGGGCTTGTATTCGATCCTCGCCTGGCTGGACTACAACCTCAAAGGCATCGCCTCGGCCAATTACAGCGGCATTCCGCAGCTGTGCATTTCGGTCACGCCCACACCCGCGGCGAACACCGCGCCGGCCAACAGCCAGCTCACCGGCCTGCTGCTCAGCGACGGCAACATACCGCTGGGCGACCAGGGCGGCGCCGGCGGCGGCATCAGCGCCAAGGCCGCCGTGGTCAGCGCGACCGTGCTCGAGACCGGCACCGCCAGCAACCTTCCCACCACCACGCCGGTATTCGTGCCGGTGGGAAATCCCATCAGCGGCCTGAAGCCTTTGCCGGGCAGCGGCGGGCAGACCGTCGCGGTGCTCGCCGGCATCCCCACGGCGCAAGTGGTCAGCGTCGCCTCGCCCCTGGGCGCGGCGATCACGCCGGTGGCCTACATCGGCGTCGGCATCCAGCGCGGCTCCAGCATTATCCTGGTGGACGACCAGGTAACGCCGTTCGCCGCCCTGGCGCCGGTATCGGGCAGTACGGATTGCCCGGCCTCGCTCACGCTGCCAACCGCCGGCTATGCGGGAACCACCGCCTACACGCCGCTGCCCACCGACCATTGCCACAACCGCGGCACCAACGACTACCCGGCGTCCGCCGTCCAGCCCGCCGTCCTGCTGCCCGGCATCGGCGAGCCCCTGCGCAACGGCGACCAGCTCGGCCTGCTGTTCTACGAGAACCATGTGCAGTACCTGCCGGTCAACAGCGGCGGCGTGCTGACCGGACTGCCCAATCCCTACACGGTGAGCCTGTACAACGTGCAGCTCCCGGTGCTGATTCCGGGGGTCTACCCCAACAGTTCGCTGTCCGGGGCCGCGGCCCTGCCGTAAGCCCTGTCGCAAGCGAGCATAAAAAAGGGCCGCATTGCGGCCCCTTTTTTTACTGCAATGTGCCTGCTAGCCGCCCGACGAAGACGAGGAGGAACTCGAGGTGTTCACCAGTTCGCCGCCGGGGCAGAACTCGTAAGCGTTCATGGCGTTGCCGACGTCGGCGGAGATCACGGTCGGGATCAGCGACAGCATCGCGGTGTCGTACGGCTTGGTCGCTTCGATGCCGATCCAGATCGGCGGGGTGGTGCTGAGGCCGGCGCCCAGCAGGCTGAGGGCGCTTTCAGTGATGGTGTGGCTTTCCTGGGTGTTGCCGGCGAGGAAGGTGGTCACCGTAACGTCATTGATCAAGGACAAGCCGACGGTGCCGTTAGGGAAGGACACGCCGTACACCGCGAACTGGCCTGCCGGCACGGTGACGCCGGCGGGCATCACCACCGACAGGTCAACCGAGTCGATCGGGACGGAAGTCGTGCTGCCGAACAGGCCCGCCGCCAGCTGATAGGTGGCGTGAGTGGCGAGGTTGCCGTCGATCACATTGTTCGGATCGATCACGCTGTTGAGCAGGGTGGTGGCATCGGCGCCGCCCAGCATCTCGAGCAGGGCCGTGAGCTGGTCGCCGACCAGTCCGTTGGCGCCCACCTGGGTGGTGACATCGCCGTAGGCCGTGGCGCCCTGGGTGCAGATGAAATTGCCGGTGACCGGGTTGCCGCCGCTGGTGATGCTGGTCGGACCGGTGCCGTTGTTCGCCGGTCCGCCGCTGCTGCTGCTGCTGGTGATGGACCCGCCGCCGCCGCCGGAAGTCCCGCCGCCGCTGGATCCGGCGCCGCTGCCTTCGCCGTTGGAGGTGCAGGCGGACAGCAGCAGGCCGGCCATCAACAAGGCGCACGGCGCTGAAAAATTCCCTTTTCCCGACATGATCGTTACTCCTGAGCTTTCATTGCCGCAGCAGAATTTCCGCCGCCTTTAATTGAGGATGTGCAGTTCGACGCGGCGGTTACGCTCGCGCCCTTCGTCGGTGTCGTTGCTCGCCACCGGGTTTTCCTTGCCGTAACCCTTGGCCTGGATGCGCCCCGCGTCGATGCCCTTCTCCACCAGATACTCCTTGACCGCTACGGCACGCCGCTCCGAAAGCTTCTGGTTGTAGGCGACGCCGCCGATGCTGTCGGTATAGCCGGCCAGTTCGACCTGCATATCCGGGTATTTCTGCATGATGCCCACCACCCAGGTCAGGATGGTCTGCGCATCGGGACGCAGGCGAGCCTTGTTGAATTCAAAGGTCACGCCTTCCAGGCGCACCACCTTCGGAATCGGGCAACCGTCGCCGTCGACGCGCGTGTTGGGCGGCGTGTTGGGGCACTTGTCCTTTTCGTTGACCACGCCGTCGCCGTCGTCGTCGCGCAGGCCCCAGGGAACTTCCACCACCTTGGTCTGTTCGTCGTGTATCACCAGGGCCGCAACGGGCTTGAGTTCGTAGAACGGAATCTCGATGCCCAGTCCGGCGCGGTAGTCGGTGTAGCCGTGCTGGCCGCCGTCGCTGATGAAGTCATGGCTGGCGCGCACTTCGCCGCGCAGGCGGATGCGGTTGTGCCAGAAGGTGCCGGTGACCAGTCCCAGGCCGCCGTCGACGTAGCCGGTGCCGCCGCCGTTGCCGCGCGGATGCACGTCGTCGAATTCGCCGCCGCCGCCGACCAGCAGGAACGGGGTCAGGTGCTGGCGGTCGCCGAAGGAGTAGACCAGGTCCCCGCCCAGGTTGTGGATGTAGTAATCGCCGCCGCCGCTGGGCCCGGTTTCCAGGTCGCTGAAGGTGTAGTTGGCCTCCCAGCCCCAGCCGTTGCCGAAATGACGGCCGAACAGTCCGGTGGCGCCGGCGCCGTAATGCATGCCCGGGTAGCGCCGCGTGTCGGGACGGTCCCCATTGCCCATGATGCCGAAGTAGTCGACATCGCGGATGCCGGCGAGCGGGTCGCCCGTAACGGTCGGCGAGGGCGGGGCGCTGGCGTCCACCTGGGCCGGCATCACCGGGGGCGGGGTTGCGCCGGTATCGGCAGCCGGTGCGGCTTCCGCAGGAGCCGCGGTATCCGCGGGGGGATTCGAATCGGCGGGCGCCGGAGTGTCCTGGGCCCGAACCGAGCCAGTGAAAATCAGTCCAGCCGCTGCAACGGACAAGGCCAAGCTGCTGCGCATTGCAATATCTCCCTGAGTCCCGAACATCGCGTTCCTGCGAATTCCGAAAGGTTTTTATCCGGACTTATGATTAACACGGCATCGTGTTGATCGTGTTACCAGTCCAGAAATTCCGCCAGCACTGCCAATCGGTGAGCATGCTGCATCGGCGCAAATTTTCCGCGCCGAGACGCCAAACTATTTTGACCAGTATACATGATGGTCGTCCAACAAGTAAAAGTGTGGCACTCATGACAGAACTGTTGCAATAGCGAAGCATGATTCGGTTATCATCAGACTCAGGCGCCGCAACATAGCGGCCTCGGCCGGCAGCAGTGCCGAGCCAATTACGAAGAGTCAGGCGGGGGCAGGCGTGAAGCAAAGGGATGCTCCCGATATGCCCAGAAAAAAGGGCCGCAGTACCCAGATCGAGCGCAGCAGCAAGATGCGGCAGCGCCTGGTCGCGGCAACCATCGCCTGCCTGGCGCAGGAAGGATATGGCAGGACCACCATCGGCCGGATCACGGCGCGGGCCAAGGTATCGCACGGCGCGACCGGCCACCACTTCCCCAACAAGGCCGCGCTCATCGCCGCCGCGGCGGAAGAACTGGTGCGGCGCAGCCAGCAGATCATGCTGGAGCACCTGAACGACCAGCGGCCGGAGACCTACAGCTTCGCGGACGGCATGGAAGCCACCTGGTCGCAGCTGCATTCCAGCCCCTTGATGCGCGCATTCCTGGAGCTTAGCCTTGCGGCGCACCGCGACCGCAAGCTGGCCGCCGCCCTGCAAAAACTGGTGAGCAGCGCCGGGGCCGAGACGGCGCGGAGAATTCCCTGGCTGCCGCAGGGGAATCATGGCGGCGACGAGCCGGCCGCCATGATCCTGCTGCTGACCCGCTCGCTGCTGCTCGGCATGGCCCTGCAGTATCACGGCTGGGGCGCGAACCCGCAGCTGGCGGCGCAACGCAAGGCCTGGGCGCGCCTGGCCGACCCGTTCACCATTGCCGCCGGCTGCGCCGGCGGCAATAGTACCAATGTGTATGAGGACGGCGGGCGTACTATAGAATTGCCGGCACGACCTGTTGGGGAAACCGTGACGTGATGAATCTATCAAAGCCTGGCAAGGGATTGGGCTACGCTTTGCTGCTTGTTCTGATCATTATCGCGGTGTATTCGCTATGGCCGTTTTACACCGTGCCCACCGGCAATCGCGGTGTGGTGACCACCTTCGGCAAGATCAGCGGCATCGAGGACGAGGGCCTGGTGGTGCTGCCGCCGTGGAAAAAACTCAGCGTGTTCAGCATCCGCGCCGAGCAGGCCGATATCGAGGATGCCGAAGGCAGCACCTCGGACACGCAGCCGGTCAAGGTCAGCCTGACGGTGCGCTATTCCATCGCCACCGACAAGGTGGCCGAGGTGTATGAAAAATACAGCCACAACGGCGACTTGTCGTCCTATGTGCAGACCGCCACGCAGGAGACCTTCAAGGCGGTTACCGCCAGGTACAGCGCCCCGGATCTGATCGCCGAGCGCGCCAAGGTGTCCGCCGACATCAACGAAGCCCTGCGCGCAAAGCTGGCCATCTACGGTGCCCAGGTGATCAGCATCGACATGCGCAGCTTCGCATTCTCGCCGTCCTACATGGCGGCCATCAATGAGAAGGTGACGCAGGAACAGCTGCGGCTGGTGGCCGAAAACAAGCTGTTGACGGTCGAGGCCGAACAGAAGCAGAAAGTGGCGATCGCCGAGGCCGAGGCCAGCGCGGTGCGCGCCAAGGCCGATGGCGATGCCTACGCCAATTTGAAAATCGCCACCGCCCAGGCCGATGCCCTGAAGGTGCAGAACGCGGCGCTGACGCAAAACCGCGATGTGCTGGAGCTGCGGCGCATCGAAGTCGAACAGACCAAGGCGGAGAAATGGAACGGCGTGCTGCCGGCGGCCATTTATGCCGGCGCGCCGATTCCGTTCCTGGACGTGAGCAAATAAGGCGCTGTTCCAGCGCCTATCTGGGGCGCGGGTACTTGCGCAGGTCCGCCTCGATCGCCGCGCGCAGTTCTGGCGTGAGCGGCAGCAGGGATTCGTGGCCAAGGCGGCGCGCCCGCAGTTCGCCGCCATCCAGCTGCGCGGCCTGCGTGTCGTCCCGGCGCTGCGGCGCGACTTCATAGCAGACGATATCGCCCTGAAAGGCGATGACGCCGCAGGGACAGCGCGAGGCACTCACCGGCAGCCACCGCTCTGCGGCGGCGCCTGCCCGCGGGCCGCGCGGAACTGGAACCGGGCCAAGGCTGGGCTGTGGATCATGGTCGGCATCGGCGCAGTTTGGCCCAAGAGCAGGGCAGGCGCCATGTCGAATTCGGGCTGGCTGGCGCTTTCAGAGGGAACCAATCCGGCTGGGTCAGGCCAAACTGCGGGCAAGGGAGCCGCGGTGCCGCGCCGCCCTTTACGTTTATTAACCTGTTACGGTCAGGCGGATTAAGAAGGGGTTAAGCGATTTTCGATAAGGTGGTCGCGAGTTATAACAACTGGAGATAAACCATGCGTACCAAGTTGCTTGTTGCTTCACTCCTGCTGGCCGGAGGAATTGCCCTGCCGACAGCGAGTCAGGCCCGCGTCGCCGTTTATGTGGACGTCGCGCCGCCGGTCGCGGTGGTGGAAACTCCGCCCCCGCCGCCGCAGCCCGGCTATGTCTGGGCGCCGGGTTACTACTCCTGGGTCAACGGCGCGCATGTCTGGGTTGGGGGTCACTACATGGCGGGACGCCCGGGCTACCGCTGGGTGCCCGACCATTGGGAACAGCGCGGCCCGCACTACTACTACCGGCGCGGCTACTGGGCCCGCTAAAAGCCGTTTGCCTGGATTGCTTGTGCAAGGAGCAGGGCGCCGCGGCTGCGGCGCCCTGCTGAAGCGGAAGCGCCGGCGACGGTTAAGCCGGCGTTCATCCAGCGGGAGCAAAATGTCGATCGTCAACAGGATCCCGCGGTTGCCGGCGCGCGAAACAGCGCCGGGCGGTCAGCCAAAAAGTCCTGGATTTGTGGTGAAATTGCTGTGAATGAAGTTGAAACCCATCGCATGCATCAATCGGCGAGCCGGTCCGGCCAGGCGGCGGGGGCCACTAAGAAGTACCAGGAGATTGCAGTGAGCAAGGCAAAAATTTCTACACCGTTCAAGCTGCTGGCGTTCGCTTGCGCCGTAGTGCTCGGCGCCTGCGCCAGCGAGCCCGTGGGGCCGACGATTCAGGTCTATCCGGCGCCGAACAAGCCGTTCGAGGTGTTCCAGAACGAGCAGGTCGCTTGTAAACAATACGCCAGCCAGCAGATCGCCGGCGAGGTCGATAACGCTAATTCGCGCGGCGTCGGCGAAGCCGTGATCACCACCGCGCTGGGCGCGGGTCTCGGCGCCGCGGTGGGCGGCGGCCGTGGAGCCGCCATCGGTGCGGGCGCCGGTGCCGTCGTAGGCAGCGACGTCGGTGCGGGCTCATCGTCAAGGAAGCAGTACCAGATTCAGCACCAGTACAACATGGCTTACGCGCAGTGCAT
>CAJCJI010000345.1 GCA_903970595.1 Verrucomicrobiota bacterium | reverse complement strand
CACCCTGAAAATTGAACGTATCATCGATCTGCCCCTGTTACAGTACCTGGGCCATATTTTTAATTAGTTCGATTGAAATAGTCAAATTAAACTATGAAAGCGGAACTGCTGATCCTTGGCGTGCTGCACCGCGGCGACTTTCACCCCTACGAAATCAAGCGCCGGCTGAGCAATGCGATGGTGGAGTGCTATGTCGACGTCGACGTGGGCACGCTGTACTACGCCATCCGCCAGCTGGCGCAGGGCAAGCTGATCAAGGCCACCGGCCGCGAGGAGGTCAGGCGCGGCGGCATGCGCACCGTGTACCGGATCACGGCGCAGGGAAAGGAGCGTTTCCAGGAACTGCTCCACGCCCAGTTCGAGACCGACGGGCCGGTGTGCGAAACCCTCTACGCGCCGATGCTGTTTCTGCACTTTGCCGATCCGGACAAGGTGGCAGCCGCCTTGCGCCGGAGAATCGCCTGCCTGGACCAGGCGATAGCGGAAATCGCGGCGCTGCGGCCGCAGCTGTCGCCCATCCTGGCGACCGGAGGCCGCCACCTGATGGAGCACCTGGACCAGCAGCGCCGGCTCGACCGCCGCTGGCTGCAGGGCGTGCTCAAGGACGTGGAGGCGGGGCGCGTGCAGGACGTGCCCGATCCGCGGCTGCTGGCGGCCGGCGAATGAGCGCGGATCATGTCCAATTCCCAGAGCTTTGCGTTGTTTCGCAAACATCGTAACGGTAAGTATCATCGTGGCTTTTGAAAATAAAATCGGCATGGCTTCCAGGCATTGCGCCAGCGCGGAAATCTAAAAAGCGCCAATGAATACAAGGTAGAATCGCGTTTCATTGCCAATCGCTGCGCGGCGCCGCCGTTGATACGAGCAAAAGTTTCGATCGCGCGCCGCTGCCGCGACGGGAACAAATGGATAGAATCGAAACATGGGCGCGCCGGTCGACTCAATTCAAGACCCGCCATCGCGCCAGTGGCATTTCCGGCTGGAGCAGATCGAATGAAAAAGGCGCAATTTGAAAAGGACAAGGCGACGGTAGGCGCCAGTTACCCGCCCCCGCATGACGAGAAGTGCCGAGGCCGCCGGACCTGGCCGCTGACCCGGCAGTACGGCCTGACCCAGTTCGGGGTGAACCGGGTGGAACTGCTGCCCGGGTCCTGGTCGACGCAGCGGCACTGGCACAGGACCAACGACGAGGTGGTGGTCATGGTCTCCGGCGAACTGGTGCTGGTGACCGACGACGGCGAGGAGGTTCTCGGCCCGGGCGACTGCGTCGCCTTCCGCATGAACGATCCCAATGCGCATCATTTCCAGAACCGCAGCGAACACCCGGCCGTCTATTTCGATATCGGCGGCCGCGACCTGTGGGACGTCTCGACCTTTCCCGATGCGGGTTTCGTCGCCAAGCCCGAATTCCAGATCAAGTTCAAGCCGATCAAGTCATGAGCGGCCGCCTGCAGGTCCATTACTTCCCCACGCCCAATGGCAGGAAGATCAGCATCGCGCTGGAGGAAATGGGCCTCGATTACGAGATCGTGCCGGTGAATATCCTCAAGGGCGAGCAGCAGCGGCCGCAGTTCCTGGAGATCAGCCCCAACAACCGCATTCCGGCGCTGGTCGACTGGACCGCCGACGGCCGGCGCATCAGGATCTTCGAGTCCGGCGCGATCCTGCAGTATCTCGGCCGCAAGAGCGGCCTGCTCTACCCCGCGGACGAAGTCGGGCGCTGCTGGGTCGATTCATGGCTGTTCTGGCAGATGGCGGGACTCGGGCCGATGGCCGGGCAGCTGAGCTGGTTCATCCGCGTTTCGAACATCCCCGGCCGCGACGAACGCGACTATGCCTATTCGATCCACCGCTATCGCCGCGAGGTGCGGCGCCTCTACGGCGTGCTGGAACGGCAACTTGCCGGCCGCGAGTTCGTCTGCGACGAATATTCCATCGCCGATATTTCTTCGTGGACCTGGGTCGACCAGTATCGCGGCCAGGTCGGCGAGCTCGCCGATTTTCCGGGCGTGATGGCCTGGCATGCCCGCATCGCCGCCCGTCCGGCCGTCAAGCGCGGACTGACCGTCTGGATGCCCGAGTCCGACGAGGGCTGGTCCTCGGCCGGAAACGCGGCGCAGATCGCGGAAGCGGGACAGCACAAGCAGAACTGACCCGGGCGGCGGCATCAGGCCACAGCGAGAAGCGGTCCGCCGCGCGCCGCGATGTCGTGGAAGCGCTAAAATAGCGCGTCCCGGCTCTCCGTTTGGCGGGCGGCCCAACGCTTTCCCCCGCAGCCCGGCAATTCGCCCGGCCCGGCGGCAGGAAGCCGCAAATGGACATCGAGCGGCGGAATTTCACAAAACATTCATGCCGCTGGCCCATAGTTACCCTGGGTGAAGTCTGGTCAGCCGCACGCGCAGAGGTTGCAGATGCCGTGCGGATTGCCTGGCCTCGAGTTCTCCCAGCAATCCATAGCCCCTCAGCGATGACCTAATGCCGCCCGATTCCAGCGCTTCACTCAAGCCCGCCGAACTGTCCGAAACTCCTACGCTCAAGTCCTACGTTATCCGCGTACTGGCCCTGGCGTATATGGGCCTGCTCTACCTGCTCCTGCCCCTGCTGCCCCTGATTTCAAGCGTGCTGTTCCTGCGCAGCAAATATGTTCTGCACTATTGGACCACCCTGAAGAAAATGGTGATCCACCTGCAAGCGCTCAGCGAAGGCCCGGTGCTGCACTACATCCAGGACGTCGCGGGACGGCAGAGCAGCATCCCGGCCGAAATCCGCGGCGAGTGCACCCAGTGCGGCAACTGCTGCCTGGACAAGCGCTGCGTGTTCCTGGAAAAGACGGCCGACGATAAATACCAGTGCGGCGTCTACCATTCGCCGCTGCGGCGCTACTCCAACTGCGGTTCCTTTCCGCTCAGCGCCCACGACATCGAGCGTTATGCCTGTCCCGGCTACACCGTGGTGCAGGAGGCGCCGATCCACTGGATGCGTCCGGCAAGCGCTTCGGTGCGCAGCGCCGTCGGCGACGCCTGACCGGAGCTGGGCCGCGACATCGCCGCGGATGCTTGAGCATGCTCGTGCCTCTCCCCTGAGCGGGTAAGGCCTACAATGCGCTTTTCGTTTCGCGCGCCGCATGTGTGCCATCTCAAAACGATGGCACACATGGCACGCATGGTGAAAACAAGCCCCTTACAGGCTCTCACGCCGACGCAGGAGCACGCCGCTCAGCGCGGGTAGGCCGCGCTCACTTCCCGCCCTGCGCCTTCCACTGCTTCAGGGCCGCCAGCGTGTTCTCCACATGGTGGTCCGGATGCAGGTCGGTATAGGTGTAGAGGATCTTGCCGTCCGGCGTAATCACATAGGAAGTCCGGTTGGCGTACTCGGGCTTCTGCGCCAGCACCGCATCGTAGGACTTGATGATGGATTCGTCCGGATCGGCGGCCACCGCGAACTTGCTGCGGCACTCGCTGACCGAGAACTTGTTGAGCTTGGCGATATCGTCGTGCGACACGCCGATCACCGTGGCGCCGACCGTGTTGTATTCCTCGACGGCTTCGGCGAAGTCGTGGGCTTCGACGGTGCAGCCGGGGGTGAACGCGGCGGGGTAGAAGTACAGCACCACCGGGCCCTTCTTCAGGGCCTCTTTGAGCGAGAACTTGAACACCTTCCCGCCGATCGAGGCCTGGGTGGTGAAGTCCGGGGCCTGGTCGCCTACGTTGAGGCTGGCCAATGCCGGTGCGGCCATCAAGGCGCCGGCGAGGATCAGGGCGGACGGGAATCTGAGCGGCATCGGAGTACTCCGAGAGGGTTTGGATTGCCGGCCGCGCTACCGCGGATCCAGCTGGGACAGCATGTTAGTGCCTTTTCCGCCGCGAATGGTTGCACGCGAACCGGCCGACTGCCGGTATCGAGGGTCCGACCGGCAGCCGTTCCGCGCCCTGACCCCGATAAGCGGAGCAGATCATCCGCATGGCGATGCTTGCCAGCGCCAGCCCGCTGCAATGAAGTGTGCGATGGACCAAACCCTTGGAGAGGGCAGTGGATTGCGGCAGCGGTATTCCCGTCCCGATGCGCTCTGATCGGCCGGGCGCAGACCCTGCGCCTGCCCAGCTACCCGAGCGCTGCGTTTCGCGCGAGCCCGCCACCGGCCGCATGGTAATGCTGTATCGCGGTCGCCAGGGATTCCAGTACATCAACGCGGAGCGCCCGCCGGAAACCTACAACCGTGCCCTGGGCCTGAGCTACGAGCAGGTGGAGGCGATGGAGTATGGCGCCCTGTTCGGCTTCGATGCGGAACTGGCCGATCCGCAGCGGGTGCGCAGCGTGCGCGAGGAGATGGGCCTGCCGGTGGGGCCGATCGGCGCCGCGCCGGCAGCGCCGCCCCCCAGCCAGCCGCCGCGGCCCGCCCCGAAGCCGGCTTTGCCGGAGGACATCGGCAACTTTGCCCCCTGGTTCCAGGAGGCGTTGGCCAGCGTGCCCAATCGCTGTCCTTAGAGGCTAGGGCTTGTCGGCGCCGCTGTTGAACGCGAAGCCGGAAAAGCTGCGGCTGGCCGGATCGTAGAGAGCGCCCCATGCGGCGGTCGAGTTCTCGCATACCACGATGGCGTAATACTTCCAGTCCTTGTTGGCCATCGCATCCTGGAAGGCATTGATGTAGATCAGCCGCCTGCCGTGGACCACCAGTCCGAAATACTGCCGATCGTATGCGTGGAGATCGCCGATGCGGCTCTCGCTGCCGGCCGGCGCCAGCTCGTTGAGGGACGGCAGGTCCTGTTCCAGCTGCTTGACGTCCTGCGGGCCGGGCTGCCAGGTCGATTCATAGCGCGGCGGGTTGGCGCGCGCGCATTGCTCCGCCACCATATCCGTCTGGTCCCTGTCCATTACGGTCGAACGCACCCGGTCGGCGCAGCCAGCGAGGGTCGCCGCGCAGAACAGGACCGCCAGGGCGGTGCCTCCGCGCCTAAGCCTGGTCTTCATGGCGCATCGCCCGGCGCCAGCACCAGGCGCCGGCAAGTGTCAGCATGCCGCAGACCGGCAGCACCCCCGGCGGCGGCGGGCTGTGCGCGGTCAGACCATACAGCAGGGCCGCCGCCAGCCAGGTGGCGCCGCCGGCGGCGGCGAACACGGTGCGGCGATTGGCCGAGCGGATTTCGCCGCGCAGCGCGTCCAGGCTTTCGGCGTTGAGGGCGCCCTGGCCCGGACCCTGGGCCAGCTGCTTGAGCGCGCGCTGTGCCAGCTCCGGCAGGGACTCGGCCAGGGCCGGGGCCTGGCTGCGCAGGCGCGCCAGCTGCGCGCCGGGTCCGATGCGGTTCCACATCCATTCTTCCATGATCGGTTTGGCGGTTTTCCATAGGTCGAGCTCAGGATACAGCTGGCGGCCGAGGCCTTCGATGGTGAGCAGGGTCTTCTGCAGCAGCACCAGCTGCGGCTGCACCTGGTAGTTGAAGCGCCGCGCGATCTGGAACAGGCGCAGCAGGAAGAAGCCGAAGGAAATATCCTTGATCGGCTTGCCGAAGATCGGCTCGCACACGGTGCGGATGGCCGACTCGAAGTCTTCCACCCGCGTGCCCTTGGGAATCCAGCCGGACTCCACATGCAGCTCGGCCACCTTCTTGTAGTCGCGGTTGAAGAAGGCCAGGAAGTTCTCCGCCAGGTAGCGCTGGTCGGCCTGGGTCAGGCTGCCGACAATGCCGAAGTCCACTGCCAGGTAGCTCGGTTTGCGCGGGTCGGCGAGGTCCACGAAGATGTTGCCGGGATGCATGTCGGCGTGGAAGAAGTTGTCGCGGAACACCTGCTTGAAGAAGATCTCCACGCCGCGCTCGGCCAGCACCTGGAAATTGGCGCCGCCCTGGCGCAGCGTGTCCATTTCGCGGATGCTGATGCCGTAGATGCGCTCCAGCACCAGCACATCGGGCCGGGTGTAGTCCCAGAACACCAGCGGGTGGTAGATCAGCTCCGAGCCGAGCCAGTTGCGGCGCAGCTGGGCGCAATTGGCGCCCTCGCGCATCAGGTCCAGCTCGTCGAAGATCACCTTCTCGTACTCGGCCACCACCGCCTTCGGGCGCAGGCGCTTGCCGGAGGGGTGCCAGCGCTCGGCGAAGTCGGCCAGGGCGCGCAGCAGGGCGATGTCGCGCTCCACCAGCGCTTCCACGCCCGGCCGCAGCACCTTCACCACCACTTCCATGCCGGGATTGTTGGCGCCCGTGGTCCCCTCGGCCCCGTTCGGCAAGGGCTTGAGCCGCGCGGTGTGGACCTGGGCGACGGAGGCGGCGGCCAGCGGCGTTTCGTCGAACTCGGCGAAGATCTCGGCCACCGGCTTGCCCAGCGCCTTCTCGACAATGGCGCGCGCCTCGGCGCCGGGGAACGGCGGCACGCGGTCCTGCAGCTTGGCCAGCTCCTGCGCCACCTCGGGCGGCAGGATGTCCGGCCGGGTGGAAAGGGCCTGGCCGAACTTGACGAACACCGGCCCCAACTCCTCCAGCGCCAGGCGCAGGCGTTCGCCGCGCGGCTGCTTGTGCTGGCGCGGCTTGCGGCCCATTAACTCGCCCAGGCCGTACTTGCGCACCACCCGGTAAATCTGCCACATGCGGGCCAGCCGCAGCGGGTTCATCGGGCGTTCTGCTCGGTCTGGCGTTCCGCCAGGGCCAGGCGCGCCTCCAGCCGGTCGGCGCCTTCGCGCAGCGCGTCCACGCCCTGCATCCATTCCTCGATGTCGCCGGAGCGGGCCAGGTCGCCGGTCTCCTCGCTCAGGTATTCCGCCGCGTCCTGCGACAGGCGCTGCGCCGCGTGCCGGCCCCAGCCGAACAACTCGCGCAGGCTGCCCACCACGCGGTGTGCCGCGGCATCGCCGAGCAGGCGCGCGGCCAGCTCCTCGGGATCGAAGCCGACGCGCGCCAGCAAGGCCTTGAAGCGCTGCAGCAACTCGGTGTCACCTTCGACCTGAACGCCCGCCGGCA
>CAJCJI010000344.1 GCA_903970595.1 Verrucomicrobiota bacterium | reverse complement strand
AGACGCAAAGACGCAGAGGAAACGAATGCAAATCAAAACAGCTTTTCTTGGCGGCTTTGCGTCTTTGCGCGAGTCCGTTTTCCTAAGGTCATAAGCCATGCTGAAAATCCTGCCCTATCTCAAGCTGGCGGTCGAAAAGAACGCTTCGGACCTGTACTTCACCAGCAATTCGCCGGCGATGCTGCGCATCGAAGGCGAGATGATGGCGGTGGGCAAGAGCGTGTTGACCAGCGAATTCATCAAGGAGCTGGCCCACAGCATCCTCACGCCGGAGCAGCAGGAGCATTTCACCAGGAGACTGGAGATCGACCTGGCCACCCAGGCCGGCGGCCTGGGCCGCTTCCGTGTCAACATCTTCCACCAGCGCAACACGGTCGCCATGTGCCTGCGCCTGGTGCGTTCGGACATCCCGCTGCTCACCGACCTGGCCATGCCGCCGGTGCTCAAGGACCTGGTGATGCTCAAGCGCGGCATGCTGCTGATGGTGGGCGCCACCGGCTCGGGCAAGACCACCACCCTGGCGGCCATGATCGGCCATCGCAACGAGAACGCCGCCGGCCACATCCTCACCATCGAGGACCCGATCGAGTTCGTCCACCCCAACCGGCGCTCCATCATCAACCAGCGCGAAGTGGGCATCGATACCGAGAGCTATGACCGCGCCCTGGTGTCCTCGCTGCGCGAGGCACCGGATGTGATCCAGGTGGGCGAGGTGCGCACGCGCGAAACCATGGACGCCGTGATCCAGCTGGCCAACACCGGTCACTTGGCCATCTCCACCCTGCACGCCAACAACGCCTACCAGGCGCTGCAGCGTATCGTCAACCTGTATCCGGACACGCTGCGCGACCAGCTCTACCTGGACCTGTCGCTGACCCTGCGGGCGATCATTTCGCAGCGTCTGGTGCGCGACAAGAACGGCAAGCGCATGGCGGCGGTGGAGGTGATGATCAACACGCCGTTTGTCCAGGACCTGATCCTCAGCCGCCGCATCGACGAGATCCGGCACGCCATGGACCAATCCTCCGACAAGGGCATGCAGACCTTCGACCAGTCCCTGTTCCAGCTCTACAAGGACGGAAAAATCGATCTGGAAGAGGCACTTACCAATGCCGACTCGCGCACCAACCTGGAAGCGAAGATCAATTTCGGGGTGTAGCCGGGAGGCGAGAGTGGAGAGGCGAGAGGCGCAAAAGAGCTAAGCCGTCCCTGGGTGTTTTTCCTGTTACGCCTCCCGCCTCTCCCCTCCCGCCTCTCAGCTTGCGAAGCCAAGCCAAAGTGCTTAAAATCCGCCCTCTTTTACCCGAAGTCCGCCCGCCGCAAGGCTGGGGGACCGAACAATAACCAGCCCACGAAGTCGATGCTAAGGGCCTACTGAGCAGGATCATGAAGACTTATTTCGCCAACAACGAAACCGCCAAGCGGGATTGGGTGGTGCTGGATGCCGAGGGCAAAGTGCTCGGCCGCCTGGCCACCGAAGTCGCCCGCCGCCTGCGCGGCAAGCACAAACCCGAATTCACCCCGCACGCCGACGCCGGTGACTATGTCATCGTCATCAATGCCGCCAAGGTCCGCGCCACCGGCAACAAGCTCGAGGGCAAGGTGTATTGGCGCCATACCGGGCATCCGGGCGGCATCAAGTCCACCACCCTGGGCAAGATGCAGGCCGAACACCCCGAACGCGTGATCGAGAAAGCCGTGAAGGGCATGCTGCCCAAGGGTCCCCTGGGCTATGCGCAGTACCGCAAGCTCAAGGTCTATGCCGGTGCAGATCATCCGCACGAAGCGCAGCAGCCCACCACCATTACTTTCTAAGATCCGGACAAAGGTTCATCCATGGCCACGCTCAAACAACCCGCCAATCAGCAGTACGGCACCGGCCGCCGCAAGACCGCCGCGGCCCGCGTCTTCCTGCGTCCCGGCAAGGGCGCCATCAGCATCAACGGCAAGACCGTCGAAGCCTACTTCGGCCGCGAGACCTCGCGCATGCTGGTGCGCCAGCCGCTGGAAATCGCCGACTCGCTGGAACGCTTCGATATCAAGATCACCGTCTCCGGCGGCGGCCCCAACGGCCAGGCCGGCGCGATCCGCCACGGCATCACCCGCGCCCTGCTCAAATACGACGAAGCGCTGCGCCCGCAGCTGCGCGCCGCCGGCCTCGTCACCCGCGACGCCCGCGAAGTCGAGCGCAAGAAAGTCGGTCTGCACAAGGCGCGCCGCGCGCCGCAGTACAGCAAGCGCTAAAACGCTCTCCTGGACTCCTCTCCCGCTTGCGGCGTGTCCCCGCTGCTTTACGGGGAGAGAGGGTAGGCGAGGGAATGGATGCCCGAGTTAGGGCAACGCATGGAGCGGTTGCCGAGGAGAGGGGGCTTTACCCCGGTCAGTGAAGCACGGGCGTGTTGCTACAATATCCACCCGATCTCTACTGGGAGATCGTCTAATGGTAGGACAACAGATTCTGACTCTGTTTATCTAGGTTCGAGTCCTAGTCTCCCAGCCAAAATCAAAAGCCCCTGGTTTGCGCCAGGGGCTTTTTGTTTGGGCCGCGATACTTTAATTGTGGTCTGTCCCCGATTACCCGCTGAAGCTGCAAGCCCTTCGGCGCGGCTGCCGTGCGATACCGTACAGACGGTACGGGCCAGGCAATGCACCATTCGCCGAGGGTCAAGGCTCATGCTGCACTACGCCTTCAATTCAACGCGCCAGGGATGCTGTTCACGAGGATTTCGTCATGATGAACATGGCTGCGTTCGCCAAAAGAATCATCTACCCGTCATTGTTGCTCGCTGGCCTGCTGACGCTTAGCGCGTGCGGCGGCGATTCCGGTTCATCGTCTTCCAAGACGGTCATCACGACGATCGGCGCAGTCATCAGTCCTGTCGCCTCTGTGGCCACGCCGGACGGTGCGCCAGGCAACTGCATCACCTATCCCATTGGCTGGCTTTCCTACACCATCACCAATGTGCCGATCGGCGGCACCATTGAAGTCAATTTCGCCTTTCCCGCCGGCACGAATCCGACCGGCTACATCAAGTACGAGAACGGCAATTTCACTACTTTGAGCGGCAGCGAGGTCAGCGTTTCCGGCAATAGCATGATCCTGCGACTCACGGATGGCGGTCCGCTTGACGCGGACGGCGAGGCCAACGGCGTCATCGTCGATCCGGGTGCTCCCTTCATTTCGAGCGACAATTGTTCGACTTCCTCGTCCGGGAGTAGCGACAGTTCGTCGTCGTCCTGAGGCAGTTTCAGCGGCAGATTTATGCGCGTTGGCGGGCGTTCTTATCCAAGCATGGCAGTTTCATCGGGCCTCAGGGTTAAAACGCGGACCCCGGGGCGATAAGGGCGATAAGGGGTCGGAGTGAGTAATTAAAAATCATTAGGGTCACTCCGACTTTGGTTTTCCGAATTCGAGTCCTGGGGCCCGTTCACATCAGTTTGAACGCAGCGGCCAAACTGATGTGAGCAAGCATTAGGCCGCCAGGAATTCCAGCGATCGCCAGCTGAGCCGCGGTCTGGCGTGAATCCAAAATCGCGCCCTGCCATCGCGAACTAAATAAATCTTTACACACGGCTCGAAATTCCTGAACGCCAGTCCCGGAGTATTTACCCGTGCCCTGACCTGTACCTCGGCACAGCCCCAATCCCTGAAACGAGGTGAATCGATGAACGTTACGAATGGCGACAACGCAAAGCGGAAAACTGCGCGAGGCTGGAGGCGTGGATTGGCGCGGGCCCTTGTTCTGAGCGGCGCTGTTGGCCTGGGCATGACCGCCTTGTATATGTTCAATGCCCCTTCGGCCCTGGCGGATGTAACGGCGGCGGTCGAAGGCGAGGCGGCGGGCAGTTCGGGCGCGATGGGCCTTGCTCATTCGCACGAGCAGATGCACCGGCATTTCGAGGCGATGCTGACCAAGGTGGGTGCCAGCGATGCACAGAAGGCGCAAGTATCAGCCATCGTCAAGGACGCGATGACCGCGCAGCACGCCGACATGGAAAAATACCACGCCACGCTGGTGCAACTGAAAACCTTGCTCACCGCTGACGTCATCGATGATGCTGCGGTGAGCGCGCTCCGCGCTCAACAGGACCAGCTGTTCCTGTCGACGAGCCAGCGCGTATCCGATACCGTGGTGCAGGTGGCAAAGGTCTTGACCCCGGCGCAGCGGCAGATGCTGGGCGCCGAGTTCGACAAGATGATGTCCTCGGCCGGTGGACACCACATGATGATGTTCCATCACATGGGCTAGACCAGCGAGGCCGAAAGGCCCGTAAGCCAGCCCTGGTGACCACACCGTTGGCGGCTGCCGTCCCGGATCGGACGGCAGCTTTTTTGCGTTTTGCATCCGGGGGTGCCGCAGTGCAAAAGACGATACCCAGCCAGGTACTGATCGTTGACGACGACCAGCGGTTGTGCGACATGCTGGCGCAGTACCTTTCGCAGAACGGTTACAGCGTCACCTGCCGCTACTCGGCACGCGAGGGCTTGGCCGAACAGCGCCGCCTGCAACCGGATGCAATCATCCTGGACCTGATGCTGCCCGACGGCGACGGCCTGGATGTGTGCACGCGCCTGCGCGCTTCCAGCGCCGTGCCGATCATCATGCTGACCGCGCGAGGTGACTCCACCGACCGCGTGGTAGGCCTGGAACTGGGGGCCGACGACTACCTGCCCAAGCCGTTCAATCCGCGCGAACTGCTGGCGCGGCTACGCACGGTGCTGCGACGCCAGACTGTGCCGGCCCATCCAACGCTGCGCTTCGGCCGGCTGGAAATCGACCGCGAGGCGCGCCAGGTGCGGGTGGACGGGCAAACGCGCGCCCTCACCAGCTATCAGTTCGACATCCTGCTGGCGCTCGCCGAGCGCGCCGGCAGGGTGATCAGCCGCAACCAGCTGCTCGATGCCGTGGCCGGGCGCACATCCGAGGCATTTGACCGGTCGATCGATGTGCACATCTCCAATATCCGCGCCGCCATCGAGGACGACGCCCGGCATCCCAAGCGCGTCCTCACGCTGCGCGGCGTCGGCTACCTGTTTGTTCGCGTGCAGGACGAAGAGGAGCCGCTGTAATGCACCGCCTGCACGTACGCATCTACCTGACCACGCTGTTGTCCCTGGTGGCCCTGCTGGTGGCGACCGCCTTGCTGTGGAGCCTGATCATGGACCGCTCCATGGCGTCCGAGCACGACGGCTTGATCAGTGCCATGGTGAGTCGCGCGTTGCCGTCCGAGGAGGCCACGCCCGATGCGGCGTCCGCGATGCTGGCCCATGACCTGGTGCCGCCGGTCGCCGGGCTGGAACTACGCGGCACCAATGGTGCCATGCGCGCCCACGCTGGCAGCCTGCCCCGGGAAAGCCGCGACGATACGGGCCTGCGCAGAATCGATCTGCGCGACGGACGAGTACTGCTGGTTGACGTGAAGCGTGGTCCGTTGCTGCTTTCGCACCTGCATGGTCTGGTTGTCGTTGTCTGGATCGCGCTGATAGTGGCGGTGGCAACCTATCCGCTCGCCCGCCGCCTGACGCGCCGGCTGGAAGCCCTGGCCGCGACCGTAGACCGGTTCGGCGACGGCGATCTGTCGGTGCGCGCGCCCACGGCCGGGCAGGACGAGGTGGCGGCCCTGGCGCAGCGCTTCAATCGGATGGCGGATCGGGTAGCGCAGCTGCTCAAGGCGCACAGCCGCATGCTGGCCAACGCCTCGCACGAGCTGCGCTCACCACTGGCGCGCATGCGTCTGGCGCTGGAACTGCATGGCAGCACGCTGCCCCAAGCCTGGTTGGACGGCATGCGGCGCGACTGTTCTGAAATCGACCAGCAGATCGAGGAGATTCTCCTGGCAAGCAAGCTTGCAACGCTCGGCACCTTTCCGCCGCCCGAACCCTTGGATCTAGCGGCCTTGCTGGCGGAAGAATGCTCCAGGCTGAACGTCCCTTTCGAGCTGGTGCCGGCGCCGTTGCGAGGCAATGCGCGCCTGTTGCGCCGCCTGATACGGAACCTGCTGGACAATGCCATCAAATACGGGGGAAACGAGGTGGAGGCGCGATTGTTCATCGCAGCCGACGGCGACCGAAGCTTGCAGGTCAGCGACCGCGGACCCGGCATCCCGCCGGAAGAGCGCGAACGCATCTTTGAACCCTTTTACCGGCCGGCCGGCGCCTCCGAGACCGGCAGCGGCTGGGGCCTGGGGCTGTCGCTGGTCAAGCAGATCGCCGAGCATCACGGCGGCAGCGTGGAATGCCGCGACCGGGTCGGAGGCGGCTGTGTCTTCGAAGCCAGTTTTCCGGCCGACATCTCCCCGGCGCTGGTCGGGATGGCCTGAGGAACTTGATCGACCGGATAGCCATTGCGTCTGGCATGGCTTTCGATGGCAAATCCAATCTCGCCTATCGTTCGTCCCGCTGCTGGGATGCATCCTGTTCCAGGATTGGCTGATGCCCGAAGGTCTGTCCAGCAACGAGGAAGGCGCCGGAGCGATCATCGATTTCATCCTAGACTGCCTCATCGTCAATATCGAACGGCGCTATGCGCGTCAGCGCGGCTAAGGCGTCTCTTCTTCGGGTCCATACGATGTCGCCGCCGGCGCTTGCCCAACATGCGCATGGCGCCGCCAGGTTCCGGCTCATGGTTCGCGTCGTGAGGAGGGCTCGTTATTCTGGGATAACTCCCGCGCGGTCCGGGCCGTCATTTCCCCGACCTTCCTGTGGCGCGATATGCCCAGCCTTTCCCGCGGCGCGGTGATCACCACCGCGCCGACCGGGAGTCCATCCAATCCGAAGATCGGCGCCGCGACATTAGTGGCGCCTGAATTGATCTCGCCGACGCTGACCGCATAGTGCTGCTTCCGCGTCGCCGCATAACGCTCCAGCATCTCGCGGTCGGGTTGCTCTCCAAGCAAGGCGGCCTGCCTGGCGGCGTCGAAGAACGGCAGCATGGCCCGGCCGGATGCGGTGTTGCGCGCGGTAACGAGGGTGCCGACGTGCGGCACCATCCGTAACACCTGCCGGCTCTCGACGACATCCGCGATCACGAAGGATTTTACGTCCGGCACGATGAGCAGCACGGTCTCTTCGGTTTCGTCGCGGAGCCGCTCGAGCAGCGGGCGCGCGCGCCGCCGCAAGTCGTTGCCGCCATGGGCGGCATGGGCGACGGCGAGGATATGGGCAGTCACCTCCCAGCCGGCCGAGGCCTTGCTGGAAGGCCGGATCCAGCCATCGCCGGCGAGCGTCATGATCGCCCGCTGGACGGCACTCTTATCTTCGTTCAGCAGCCTTCCAAGTGCCCTGATGCCGATGGGCTGATGATTGGCGATCGCTTCGAGCACGGCGAGGACGCGGGAGGCGCTGTGACTTCGCTTGACGGACAAAGAAGGCTCCTTGACTGACGGGATACCGTTCGATGATGTATCATAAATATAGCTTATTGTCTCATATAGTGAGACAATAAGATGGGCCGATCAGAACGCGATGGCCGCACTGCTCAAGGCCCTGCCAATGCGCCGCGACGACAACGCCAAGGACATCGCCAATGCATGCGCGTGGCTGGTCTCGTGAACCGGCCGCTGATAAGAAGGAGGATGAACACCATGTTCGAAGTGCGCCATGTTTCCCCCCGCGTCGGCAGCGAAGTGCGGATCGACCGGGGGGCGCTGCTCGAAGGCGCCCACGCCAGGGAGATCGAGAGTCTGCTGGTGGAACGCAGCGCACTCTTATTCCGCGAACTGTTCCCCAGCGACCAGGAGCAACTCGAATTTGCCCGCACGCTCGGCGAAGTCGTGCCGCATGGGGAGGAGGGCGCAGCACGGCGAGGAACCGCTGTCGTGAGATCGAAAGCCATCCTGCAGCCCGGGTTCAAGTGGTCTACGCCGTGGTGAATCGGATGAAGCTATCAAACAGGAGCTAGCATGACGAACCTGGCCGGCAAGGTCGCTGTGGTAACGGGCGCCAGCCGCGGCATCGGCAAGGGGATTGCCCTCGCGCTCGCCGAAGCAGGCGCCACGGTCTATGTCACCGGGCGGACCGTCACACCCGGCAGTTTCCCCCTCCCCGGCACCGTCGGCGAAACCGCCGCAGAAGTGGACCGCCGCGGCGGCAGGGGCATCGCCGTCCAGGTCGATCATCTGCAGGACGAGCAGGTCGCAGCCTTGTTCGAGCGGGTCCGGCGGGAACAGGGCCGTCTCGACCTGCTGGTCAACAACGCGATCGCGATCCCGCGGGAGTTGACGCAGGCAGGGCCGTTCTGGGAAAAGCCGGTTTCCAACTGGGAAATGATCGACGTCGGCCTGCGCTCGAATTTCGTCGCCGCATGGCATGCGGCCAGGATCATGCTGCCGCAGAAGTCCGGGCTGATCGTCGCCATGTCCGGCTATGTCGGCGTGACCTACACCTACAACGTGATCTTCGGCACCTGCAAGTCGGCCGCCGACCGTATGGCGCGCGACATGGCGATAGAGCTCAAGGCGCACAATGTGGCCTCTCTGTCGCTCTGGCAGGGTTTCACCTACACCGAGCGCGCGAGGGAGAACCTGAAGACGGTTCCCGGCATGGCCTCGCAGCTCAACAGCGCTGTCGGCAGTTCCGTCGAGTTCCCCGGCCGCGTGATCCGGGCGCTGGCCGCGGACCCGGACATTATGCGGCGCTCGGGCGGGACCTTCATCGCGGCCGAGCTGGCGCAGGAGTTTGGTATTACCGACGTGGATGGAAGAGTGATCCCGTCTCTGCGCGCCGAGCGCGGCGCGCCAATCTGGACAGCGGTGTAGCCGCAAGGCGAGCCGGTTGACGTGACCCATGCGAAATGACAGGACGTATCCCAATGACAGAACGTAGATTCGACGGCCGCGTGGCGGTCATCACCGGCTCCGGACGCGGCCTGGGGCGCGAATACGCGCTGCTTCTCGCCGCCAAGGGCGCCAAGCTCGTGGTCAACGACCCCGGCAGCAGCATGAAGGGCGAGGGCATCGACGCCGGCCCGGCCGAACAGGTCAGCCAGCAGATCCGGGCGGCGGGCGGAGAAGCGGTCGCCTGCACCGAGTCGGTGGCGACCGCCGCAGGCGGCAGGGCCATCATCCAGGCGGCGCTGGATCATTTCGGCCGTATCGACATCCTCATCCACAATGCCGGCAACGTCCGCTATGGTTCGCTGCAGGATATTTCGGACGAGGATTTCAAGTCGGTGGTCGATGTCCACCTGATGGGGGCATTCCACGTCGTCCGGCCCGCCTTCCCGATCATGTGCGCCGCGGGCTATGGGCGCATCGTGCTGACTTCCTCGATCGGCGGCCTTTACGGCACCCACAAGGTGGTGAACTACGGCGTTTCCAAGGCCGGCATCATCGGTCTGAACAACGTCGCCGCGATCGAAGGCGCGGAGCGGGGCGTGAAGTGCAACATCATCCTCCCCGGCGCCGTAACGCGCATGGCCGAGGGCCTGGACGTTTCACAGTATCCCCCGATGGGGCCGGACCTGGTCGCGCCGGTGGTAGGCTGGCTTGCGCATGAATCCTGCACCATCACCGGCGAGATGCTGATCTCCATGGCCGGGCGGGTGGCCAAAGCCCTTATTGCCGAAACGCAGGGGGTGTACCGGCCTGCATGGTCGATCGAGGATGTGGCGGAGCAGATCGACTCGATTCGCGACAGCGGTAATCTATGGTTGCTGCCGAGCGTGAGTGGCTATATCGATCATCTCCAGCGCAGCTTCGAGATGGCCCGGAAAGGGGGCGCCCAAGCCTCCTAGATGTACCCCCGTTTTTTGCATGAACCAATGGATTGCACAAAATGATTGAAGGCCGGCATTACCAGAACGCTTATATAACACGGGATATCGAGCAGGCCGTCACGGCATTCACCTCACGCGCGGACGTGCGCAAACTGATTCGCTACGAAGGATCGACCCAGGTCATGACCCCCGTCGGTCCGCGCATCCAGGCCAGCAAGCTCGCCTTCATCTGGGTCGGCGATCTTCAATACGAATTGATACAGCCGACCTCCGGCGAGCCGGATATCTATAACGAGGCGCTTCCGGACCACGACGGACCGCTGTTCCACCATGTCTGCATGCGCGTGGACAACTGGGACGATTTTCGCAAACGCGTCGATCGGCAGCCGCTTCCAGTGGTGATCGAGCGCAACAGCGACCCTTCGCTGAAATTCCTCTACCTCGACGCCCGCAAATTCCTCGGCCACTACCTCGAATATACCTGGATGAGCGAGCAGCGCTGGAGCCAGATGGGAGGCCGCTAGAATGTGGCGTCGATGATCGCCGCCATGCTTCAGAGCCTTGCCATTCAAAAATGTGAGGGATATCGATGATCGGCAATGATCTTCTGGATCTCGGCGGCCAAGCTGCCCTGGTCACCGGCGCGGGCCAGGGTGCGGGGCGCGCCATCGCGCTGGCATTGGCGCAACACGGGGCCGGCGGTGTCGCCATCAATGACTTCGTGCTGGAACGCGCGGCGGCGGTCGCCGCCGAGATCGAAGCGCTGGGCGTGCGGGCGGTGCCGGTTCAGGCGGATGTCGGCGATCATGCGTCGGTGGCGGCGGCCTTCGAGCGCGCGCGCGCTGCGCTCGGCCCTATCACCCTCCTGGTCAACAACGCCGGCAATGCCGGACCTAATGCGACGATGGGCCATTCACCGCTGTTCTGGGAGACCAGCCCGTCCGAATGGGACCGCTTCTTCCGCACCAATCTGCAGGGCGTCATGAACTGCTGCCACCTCGCCCTGCCCGAAATGGTGGCGCAGAAGCGAGGCCGCATCGTCACCATCGTCTCCGACTCCGGGCGGGTGGGCGAAGCCCGGCTCGCCGCCTACGCCGCCGCCAAGGCGGGCGCGGGCGGCTTCGTCCGCTCCATCGCCAAGGAGGCCGGCCGCTTCGGCATCACCTGCAATGCGATTTCGCTTTCGACGCTGGAACCGATGATGAGCGAGGAACAGTTCGCTCAGTTTGTCGCCAGCGAGCGCTCCAAGGCGCAGCTTTCGCACTACACCATCCGCCGCTTCGGCAAGCCCGATGACGTGGCCGGCATGGTCCTGTTCTTGTGCTCGGAAGCCGCATCCTGGATCACCGGCCAGACCTATCCGGTGAACGGCGGCTACAGCTTCGCCGTGTGAGGGCCGTGGCCGCGAACATTGGCCGCGCTCGAACCGAATCCGGCCGGGCCTGGACCCGGCCGCCCCGTCGTGCATGTATCCGGTTCGGCCGAAGTACGGGGAATCCGTGCGTCCGCACGGCGCAGAAATCCCTGTCCGCGTGATCTAATCACCAATGTTGTGTATCATGCGTCAGGGTTCTGAATTCAACCGCCTGGATTGGGATTTCAAACGAAATCGACGTGCCTCGTCCGGCGTGTGATATGCATCGGCCATGCGCTGAGCCAGATGCGAATAAAAGTGTAAGGAGACATAAGATCATGACGGTGAAAGTCTACGAACGCATCCTGCAACTCTTTGAAGTTGAAGGCATTAAGACAATTTTCGGCATTCCGGACCCGAACTTCGTCCACATGTTTGTCGCCGCCGAAAAGCGCGGCTGGACCATCGTCACCCCGCACCATGAACTTGCAGTCGGCTTCATGGCCGAAGCCTATGCGCGCATGAACGGCACGCCGGCCCTGTGCATTGCCACGCTCGGTCCGGGCATCGCCAATGCGGCCGGCGCGATGATGTGTGCCAAGGTCGAGAATTCGCCGGTGATCTTCCTCGGCGGCCAGCGCGGGCGCGTGACCGAACAGCGTATTCGCCGCGGCCGCATCCAGTTCGTCAAACAGATGCCGTTGTTCGAGAACTCGGTGAAGTACAGCGCCAGCATCGAATACGCCGATCAGACCGACGAGATCATTCGCCACGCGCTGCGCATCTGCCAGTCCGGCACGCCCGGTCCGGTCTACATCGAGTACCCGTCGCACATCATTCAGGAAGATCTGAACGTGCCGGAGCCGCTGCCGCCGGAAGCGTATCGCCTGGTCAAGCCGGGTGCCGATGCCAACATGGTGGCCAAGGCGGTGGAGTTGATCAAGGCCGCGAAGAATCCGATTTTGCTGGTCGGTCACGCCGTGCAATGCTCGCGCGGCGGCGAGCAGGTGAAGGCCCTAGCCGACGCCATGGCCTGTCCCGTCATCCAGACCTCGGGCGGTACGGCGTTTATCAAGGGCCTTGAAGACCGCACGTTCCCTTACGGATTCTCCACGGTGGCGAACGAGATCGTGCAGAAGTCCGATCTTTGCATCGCCATCGGCACCGAACTGGGCGAGCCGGTGCACTATGGCAAGTGGCGGCACTGGGACAAGAACAAGGAAGTGCGCAAGTGGGTCTATGTCGAGCTCGATCCCGCCGCGATCGGGGTAAACCGCCCGATCGACGTGCCCCTGGTCGGCGATCTGCGCACCGTCGTGCCGCAGCTCACCGCGGGGCTGAAGGGCAGCCACCGCACGGCATCGCCCGAGCTGGCCAAGTGGATCGAAGCCGACAAGAAGCGGCTGGCCGATCTGGCCCTCGAAAACAAGCCGACCATCAGCGGCAAGATGCATACCGCGCGCTGGGTGATCGAGGCGACCAAGGCGTTCCCGGAAAACGGCATCCATGTGCGCGATGGCGGCGGCACCGTCATCTTCACCTGGACCTACCTGCAGTGCAAACCGAACGATGTGGTGTGGAACCAGAACTTCGGCCACCTCGGAACCGGTCTGCCCTACGCGATCGGCGCCTCGGTGGCGGACGGCGGCAAGCGTCCGGTCCTGTTCACCACCAGCGATTCAGCCTTCCTGTTCCACATCGGTGAACTGGAGGTGGCCGCGCGCCTGAATCTGCCGATCGTGACCGTAGTCGGCGTCGATCATCAATGGGGCCTGGAAGTGGGTGTCTACAAGCGCACCTTCGGCCACGGCAAGAGCACCGAGCCGGGCGTGCATTGGAGCAAGGACGTGCGCTTCGACAAGATCGCCGAGGGCCTGGGCTGCAAGGGCATGTACATCGAGAAGGCCGAAGATCTCGGCCCGGCGATCAAGGAGGCGTTCGCCAGCGGCAAGCCAACCGTCATTCACGTGCCGATCGATCCGGCGGCGAACCATGGCGGCAACGAAAACAAGGATACGCCCAACTATGACGAGTTCCGCACCTGGTACGCCGAGGGCGCACAGTAAGGCCCCGTAGTTGCAGCCCGCCGGGTTGGCACCAGGTATCAAGGAGCGCCGCTGGCGGAATTGGCGGTGCTTGAGACCAGTGCGCTTCTGGGCGTGTTTCTGGCGACGACCTCAATCATAGCTGCGGCAGGAGTTCCTCCAGGGCCGCCAACATGGTGTTTCACCCCTGTCCAACCGGTAGGGGGCAGCCGCAGCGGCCTTGCCTACACTGCAGGCCAGGCTGGTGGGTCAATCGTGCCCGCATTTCGGCCAACACGAGGAGCCGTCCTTGCGCCTGCAAATCACTTCGCCAGGAATTCAGCCATGACGTCCGCCGCCGCTGGGAATCCGGAGATCTACGAAGGCGGATCCGGCAGCGTCCTGGTGCTGCTGCATGGGTTTGGCGCTACCTGGCGCATGTGGAAGCCTCTGTTCAAGTTGCTGGAACCGCACCACCGGGTGATCGCGCCGACGCTGCCTGGGCACTCCGGCGGGCAGGTGATGGATCGGCCGGCCAGTCCCCTGACTATTTCCGATGCCCTGGCCATTCAGTTGCGCGAGCGCGGCATCCGCGACGCGCATTTCGTGGGGCAGTCCCTGGGCGGCTTTTGCATACTGGAGATGGTGCGGCATGGCCTCGCCCGCTCGGCGCTGGGCCTGTCTCCCGCCGGGACCTGGCGGGATGAGAATGAAAAGATCGCCTTCATGCGCAAGGCCCGCGCCGCCTACAAGAAGCTGCCTTACCTGGTTCCGGTGATGTCCCCGCTGCTCGGCGTTCCGGCATTGCGCAAGTTGCTGCTGCGCAACGAGATGCAGCACGGCGAACGCGTCCCGGCGGCGGAAGCGCGCGACGTGTTGCGGCGTATCCTGACGCTGACCATCGTCGAGGACTACCTGGATGAGAACGTGCGCCCGGTTGCGCCGCTGCCGGCGGATTCGACCGTGCCGCTGCGCATAGTCTGGGGCGGCAGCGATCGCGTGCTGCCGTTCGACAGCTATGGCCAGCCGCTGCTGGATCTGCTGGGGCTCAAATCCCACGTAACACTGTCCGATTGCGGCCATAACCCGGTGTATGACGACCCGCAGGGCGTGGCGTCGGCCATCCTCGACTTCACCCGCTCCGTGGAAGCAGGCACCGCGTCGCGCGCGGGGTAGAACCTACTTCATAAATCCCTCTATACCCGGCAGCTTTTGGAGGGCGGCCTGCGGTCGCCGGCTGTATTGCGTATACACCGCGGCGGCCACAGGCCGTACAACTTGAGGCCCGGTTCAACAAGCTTCCAGCCGCAAGGCGCTTCGACTGCATGCTTCCTCCACACATGTTTGTGTATCCATGCCGGCAGTCTGCCTGCCCGGGCGGCTGGATCGTGCCATGACGCAGCCGCTGCGGGACCGGGCTTGGTCAAACGATCGTATGCGCGGCTGTGCCGAGGCACCCCTTCCCGCTTGGCAGGGGATGCGCGGGCATCAGGTAGGGCTTTGCGGCGAGGCTTGAACGCCGGCCGCGCCGGCCTGCGCAGAGCCGGGCGCCTTGAAAATGCGGCCTTAAAAATGTCCGCTGATGCGCAGGAAGATGGCTCGCGGCGTGATGTACTCGTATTCCTGGTCGGTCAAGGGCGCTGTGCCCACGATCTTGCGCTGCGAGTAGGCGCGTGCGTCCGTTATGTTTTTAACGTTCAGCGAAAAATCCGGCAGCCATTTCACACGCTGGTCGCTGAGCCCGAGGCTGGCATCCAGCTGCTGGTAGCCGAAGATGGGCAGCTGCTGCACCAGATCGTTGATGGCATGGCTCAAATAGGCATGGGTGAGCTGGCTTTGCACACCAAGCTCTCCGATATCGAAGGTGTAAGCCAGGGTGGTGGCGGTCTGCCAATGCGGAGAGAACGGCCAGGCCGCCCCGACCGGCACCACGCTGCCGGAGACGGTATAGGGCTCGGTGGTGACGGCATTGACATAGCCGCCGCTGGCGTTGAGCAACAGGCCCTTGATCGGCAGCAGCCATTGCAATGCTACATTGCCGCCGAGGGATTTGACGCCGCCGACATTGGTGATGTACGAGAGCAGGCCGCTGGCGTTGGGCTGGTTGTACTGCGGGTCCTTCCAGCGCTCGTAGAATCCGCTGACGTCAAAGAAAGCGGTTTTGTGGAACCACTGGGTCCTGACTCCGCCTTCGTAATCCCAGATGGTGTCCGAGTGGAATACCGGGGGCACCACATCGGTTGGCAAAACGGGTGCGCCCGATTGCACGCCGCCGGCGCGGAAGCCCTTGGCTGCCGCGACGTAGGTGGTGATGTCCGGAGTGACATGCCACAGCACAGAGGCATGCGGATTGAAGCCTTTTTCGCGGATGTCCGCCGAGTCGATCACATCGGGGACCAGCTTGGTCGCGGTGATGACGGCTCCGCTGAGGACGTTCAGGCCGCCGGAGTCGATGTCGTACAGACGCCCGCCCAGCGTCAGCTCCACGCTGTGCCAGAAGCGCCGGGTGAGGTCGCCGAACAAAGCCTCTTCGCGGATCGTGACATTGGTGGCGGTGCGGACACCCTCGATCTCGTTGTTGGTCGAAAAGAAAGGGCTGAGGAAGGGCAACACCTCGTCGATGATCGGCTCGATCGTGGCGATGGGAATCGCGCTGTTGCCGACGGGGATTTCCACCAGGTCGTTGATCTTCTGTTGCGAATAATACAGGCCGGTCACCCACTGCCAATCGGACTTCGGATTGTTGGGCGAAACCAGCCGCAGTTCCTGCGACCAGGTACCCGAGTTGCCTTGCTGCAAGATCGCGAGGATCGGAAGATCGACGGGCAGCGTATAGCTGGCATCGGTGAAGCTATGTGTCTGCTTGCGCACATCGGCACTGTCCGAGACCAGCTTGGCCCAGTCAAAATCGAACGATACGTTCAGATCCGCGAGCGTGTAGGAAGTGGCGGTCGGGCTCAATTGCTTACGCGAAGTGTCGGTCAACTCGCCATTGGCGTTGTTGGTGACGGAACCGTCCGCGACATGGGTGTTCTGCCAGGCATAGGTGAGCTTGACGTCCAGCGGGTCGATGGGCGCCCAGCGCAGCATGCCGCGCAGGCCGCCCTGGTTGATGCTGTTGGAGTCCTTAAGCCCCAGGGCGAGCGGGCTCATATAGCCCGGGGTTTCGCGCTCGAAGCCGGTGAGGCGGAATGCCAGGGTGTCGCCGATCGGAACGTTGAGCACGCCGCCGTATTCCGGCTTGAAAGTGCTGTCGACGTAGTTGGAGTACTGGCCGAAGTACCGCACCTCCCAGCGGTCGAAGCGGGCGTCATTGGGGACATAGCGGATGGCGCCATTCAGTGCCGAGGCGCCGAACAGCGTGCCCTGGGGGCCCTTCAGCACGTCGACGCTTTTGAGGTCGAACGGCTGCGGATCCAGGGATACCAGCGGGATGTACTGGTCGGTAAACGAAACATCGCCGAACAAAACGCCCACCGTGAAGCCGGTGTAAGGCTGGGAGGCGATGCCGTTGACCGTGATGCGCGTGGGCTGGCTATCCTCCTCGTTGACGTTGACGCCGGGAACCAGCTTGACGACATCATCCACGCCCTGCGCGTTGCGCTGCTCCAGTTCGGCGCCGGAAATCGAGGTGATGCTTTCCGGGATGGAGCGCAGGGACTTCTCGCGCTTGGTGGCGGTGACGACCACCTCTGCCAGTTCGCTGGCCTGATTCGCGGCCGGCGGCGGGGCGGCCTCCGCGGCCGGCGTGA
>CAJCJI010000343.1 GCA_903970595.1 Verrucomicrobiota bacterium | reverse complement strand
CATGTGTTAGGCATGCCGCCAGCGTTCAATCTGAGCCAGGATCAAACTCTCCAATTAAATTTAAATCTTAAATTTAAGCTTGGATGGCAGCTCAACGTTCCAGGAAAGAACGTCTTCGCTACCGTTGAGAGTTATCAACACTTGCTCAATTACAACTTAGGCTTACGTTGATACTCCGTGATGCTATTGGCTTATCGCCACGCACCGGGAGCACCCACACAAATCACTTGCTTAACTTGTTAAAGATCAGGCTGTTCGGTCGCGCTTTTTGTTTCGCGTTTCCGTGCAGCAGGGAGGCGAATTATAGGGGGCTTTGCCGGGGTGTCAACACTCCCCCGCAAAGTTTTTTTACTACAGCCCCCCAGGCACCCCGGAAAGCCCCATGAACAAAGGGTTTCCGGGGTTTTGCGAAAGTGTCACAAAACCCCGCCGGAGGGGGCGGGAAGCGCCCCTTTTGCGCAGAAATCCGCGCCTGGGCCAGTCCGGAAAATGCCCGCTGCAGGCCGAAACGGCCGGGAGCGGGGCCAAATTGACGATTTTTTGACCGGCGGCATAGGGCGGCCCCGACACGGTGTTTGCGAAGCAATGGGTGCGGGAGGGGCCGCAACGCCCGCGATTTAGTGCCCACTATCGCGGCCATCCGCCCTCTCCCGCACCCACCCTTCGGGGCGCCGCGTCGCGGGCGGCCCGTGGCCGCCGGCTTCCAAGAGCAGCGCAGCGGCGGGCACGGCCCGCCCTACAGGGCCTTGAGCACTACCCGGGCATAGCGGCGGGGACCGACTTGCAACAGGCAGGTTCGGCCCGGCAGCAGAAGCAGAGCGCGATCCTCTACGCGCTGCCCGTCCACACGCACAGCCTTTTGCTCAATCATCCGGTTGCCCTCGCCGTTGCTGGCCACCAGGCCGGATTCCTTGAGCACCCGCGCCAGGGGCAGCCCCTCGGGCGGCGCGGCCAGCGTGATTTCTGGAATGTTCTCGGGCAGATTGCCCTGCGAGAACTGGGCGATGAAGGCCGCACGGGCCTGCTCGCCGCTGCCGGCGCCATGGAAGCGCTCGACGATTTCCGCGCCCAGGGCCATTTTCACATCCCGCGGATTGGCGCCTTCCCGCACCGATTGGCGCAAGGCGGCAATTGCCGCCAGGGATTTGAAGCTGAGCAGGTCGTAATAACGCCACATCAGCGCATCCGACACCGACATGATCTTGCCGAACATCTCCTGCGGCGGGTCGTTGAGGGCAACGTAGTTGCCCAGCGACTTGCTCATTTTGTTGACCCCGTCGAGCCCCTCCAGGATCGGCACGGTCATGATGCACTGCGGTTTCTGGCCGTAGACATGCTGCAGGTGCCGGCCGACCAGCAGGTTGAACTTCTGGTCGGTGCCGCCCAGTTCCACGTCAGCCTTGAGGGCCACCGAGTCGTAGCCCTGCAGCAGGGGATAGAGGAACTCGTGGATGGCGATGGGCTGGCCGTCCCGGTAGCGCTTGGAGAAATCGTCGCGCTCCAGCATGCGCGCCACGGTGTGCTGGGCGGTGAGCCGCACCAGGCCCTCCGTGCCGAGCTGGTCCAGCCAGCGCGAGTTGAACGCGATGGTGGTGCGCTCCGGATCGAGGATCTTGAACACCTGCTGCTTGTAGGTGTCGGCGTTGTCGAGCACCTGTTCGCGGGTCAGGGGTTTGCGGGTTTCATTCTTGCCGGTCGGATCGCCGATCATGCCGGTGAAGTCCCCGATCAGGAAGATTGCCTCGTGGCCGGCGGCCTGGTAGGCACGCATTTTGTTTAACAAAAGCGTGTGGCCGAGGTGGAGGTCCTTGGCCGTGGGGTCGAATCCAGCCTTGATGCGCAAGCGCCTGCCGTCGCGCGCCGCGGCGGCGAGCCGCGCACGCAGTTCCTCGTGGGGAATGATTTCGTCGCTGCCGCGCTCGATTTCGGCGAGGGTTTCTTCAAAACCTGGGGTCATGGTTGAACTTTCGGAAGCAAGTGGCTCGTATTAGGCAGGAATTTTTGCCCAAAGGGATTGCCAAGAGGGGGATTTTATGTTTTCGTTACAGCAGAAGCGGCCGATTCGACTATTCCAACCACAACCATACGACCGCCTAAGTCTGCAGCCCGCGGGCGCAGTGCATTGCTCATTTCGGAAGTCGTATGTCGAATTATAGCCCCGCCGGGGGGTCCAGCCCCTCCTCGGCCCGCCGTATCGTTGTGATCTGCAGCTTTCTTGCGGTGTCCGCCGCCGCCTTCGTCTACTATCAGCGCGACAGCGCGCTGGAGCAGGCCGCGGCCGGCACCGAGCAGGCTGCCGCCGCGCAGCCGCAGAGCAGTCCGGTGCCGAATTTCGACCCCGTGATCGGTTCCGCGGTGAACGAAGCCCTGACCGTGCCGCCGGCGAGCGAGTGGAGCACGGTTGCGGTGAAGGCCGGCCAGAGCCTTTCGAATATCTTCGACGACGCCAGCCTGCCGCCCGAGGACTGGATGGCGATCATCGCCCTGGGCGGCGACTGCGCCCAGCTCAAGCGCATCAAGGCCGGCGAGCAGATGCGCCTGCGCATCGCCAACGGCGAGTTGCAGGAGCTGGTGTACCAACTCGACGAACTGCGTACCCTGAGCGTGCGCCGCGGCGACAATGGTTTCGAGAGCGCCACGCTCTCCGCGTCGATCGAGCGGCGCAGCACCGAAGCGGTCGGCACCATCGAAAACTCCCTGTTCCTCGACGGGCGCAGGTCCGGCCTGACCGACCGCATGATCCTGCAATTTGCCGACCTGTTCGGCTACGACATCGATTTTGCCCAGGATCTGCAGGAAGGCGACCACTTTTCGGTGGTCTACGAGCAGCTCTACAAGGACGGCAAGAAGCTGCGCGACGGCGACATCCTGGCCGCCGAATTCATCAACAACGGCAAGACCTACCGCGCCGTGCGCTTCGTCGCCGCCGATGGCACCAAGGCCTATTACACGCCGCAGGGCCTGTCGCTGCGCAAGGCCTTCATCCGCACGCCGGTGGATTTCACCCGCATCAGCTCCGGCTTCACCATGCACCGCTGGCATCCGATCCTGAACATGATGCGCGCCCACACCGGCACCGACTACGCGGCGCCGATCGGCACCCCGGTGCACGCCTCCGGCAACGGCCGGGTCGAGTTCATGGGGCAGAAAGGCGGCTATGGCAATGTGGTGATCCTGCGCCACGGCGCCCAGTACGAAACGGTGTACGGCCACCTGTCGCGGTTCCAGTCCGGGCTGCATACCGGCAGCCCGGTGCAGCAAGGGCAGGTGATCGCCTATGTCGGCATGACCGGCCTCGCCACCGGCCCGCACCTGCACTACGAGTTCCGCGTCAACGGCATGCCGGTGAACGCGGAAAAAGTAATCCTGCCGCGCTCCATGCCGCTGGAGCCGAAGGTGCTGGCCCAGTTCCGCAACACCGCCGTGCCGCTGATGACGGCGCTCGACACCATCGACGTGAAGAGCCGGGTGGCGCGGGTCAACAGCTCCGACCTGAACGCGACGCAGCCCGCCGCCGGCGCGCAATAAGGCCGGCTGGCGCCGTATCGGAGAGCCCATGCTCTTCATCGGCCTGATGTCGGGTACCAGCATGGACGGCATCGATGCCGTCCTTGCCGAGTTCGAGGACGGCCGCTTCAAGGCCCTGCTCGCCAGCCATCACCTGGAATACCCCGAAGCGCTGCGCGCGCGCCTGCTGCGGCTGGCCCGCAGCGACGCCGCCCTGAGCCTGCGCGAGCTGGCGACACTCGAAGCCGCCGTGGCCGACCGCTTCGCCGACGCGGCGCTTGGCTTGCTGGCCGCCGCCGGCGTGGACGCCCGGCAGGTGAGCGCCATCGGCAGCCACGGCCAGACCGTATTCCACGACACCGCCGTGCAGCCCTGGGCGACGCAGCAGCTGGGCAATCCCAGCCGCATCGCCGCGCGCTGCGGCATCACCACGATCGCCGACTTGCGCCGCAAGGATATCGCCCTGGGCGGCCAGGGCGCGCCGCTGGTGCCGGCGTTCCACCACGCACTGTTTGCCAACGCGGACGAACCGCGCTGCGCGCTCAACCTGGGCGGCATCGCCAACATCACCGCGCTGCCCGGCGCCGACCCGGCGCAGGTGCGCGGATTCGACACCGGGCCGGGCAACGGCCTGATGGACGAGTGGTGCGAGCAGACCCTGGGCCAGAATTATGACGCCGGCGGCGCTTTTGCTGCCGGCGGCCGCTGCCATCCAGGCATGCTGCAAGCCCTGCTGGCCGACCCGTACTTCGCCCAGCCGCCGCCAAAAAGCACCGGCCGCGGCTATTTCCAGCTGGCCTGGGTGCGGCAGCGCTTTCCGACACTGCACACCCTGGCGCCGGCGGACGTTCAGGCGACCCTGGCGGAGCTGACCGTGCAGAGCATCGCCGCCGACATCGGCCGCTACGCGTCAGGCACGCAACGCGTGCTGGTCTGCGGCGGCGGGGCGAGAAACGACCACCTGTTGGGGCGGCTGCGAGCCGCCCTGCCAGGCTGCGCGGTGCAGCCCAGCGACGACTACGGCCTGAACGCGAATTGGATCGAGGCGGTGGCTTTCGCCTGGCTGGCGATGCGCACATTGGCGGGTTTACCGGGGAATCTGCCGGGGGTGACCGGGGCGTCGCGGGAGGCGGTGCTGGGAGGGATCTATACGCCCTGAGGCGAGAGGCGAGAGGCGAGAAAAGACTGGATTCGGGCGAGCGGTCAAGCTCTAAGCTTTTGCGCCTATCCCCTCCCGCCTCTCGCCT
>CAJCJI010000342.1 GCA_903970595.1 Verrucomicrobiota bacterium | reverse complement strand
GCAGGCGCGCCAGCAGCGGCCGCTCGGCCGCGCGCAGCAGTTCCCGCACGCGCTGCGGCCGACCCTCGGCCGCGCCGCCGCCGTGGTGCGCGTCCAGCGCGTCGAAGTATTCGGCCATGCCGCGCACGGCGGCCACCTGCGCATGATCGGGACCGGCCGGAACCAGGCGTTTGCGCGGGTAGGCGCCGTTGAAGTAGTGGGCCTCGTTGTCCAGGCGCTGCAGCAGCGGCTCGCGGATGACCATGGCGCCGAGATGCGGGCCGAAGGTCTTGTACAGCGAGAACAGCAGGATGTCCGCGCCGAGTTCGGCCGCATTGGGCAGGCCGTGCGGGGCGCCGGCCACGCTGTCCACCACCACGATGGCGCCGGCGTCATGCGCCTTTGCCGCGATCGAGGCCGCCGGGTTGATATGGGCGACGATATTGGAGCAATGGGAGAAAGCCAGCAGGCGAGTGCGCTCGCCGAGCAGACCGTCGAGCGCGGCGGGGTCCAGCATGCCGCTGTCCGGATCGACCGTCCACTCCCGCAAGCGGACCCCGTCCGTCGCCAGGCGGCGCCACACGCCGTTGTTCGCTTCGTGATCCTGGTTGGTGACGATGATCTCGTCGCCCGGCCGCAGCTGCTTGCGCAAGGCTTGCGCCAGCACGTAGCTGTTCTGCGAAGTCGAGGGCCCGAAATGGACTTCGGCCGCGCCCGCATTCAGGTACCCTGCCAGCCGCACATGGGAAGCGTCCATCCACTCGCCGGCTTCGAGCGAAGCGGGGTAGCCATAGTAGGGCTGCACCTTGAGGCGGCGGTAATATTCGCCCAGGCGATCGATGACCTGGCGGCAGGTGTAGGAGCCGCCGGCATTGTCGAAGAAGGCCTGTCCCGCCAGGCTCGCCTCAGCGAACGCCGGGAACTGCGAACGCACAAAGCCCAGGTCGAGCGTGCTCAAGCCTGCCTCCGGATGCGGCGCACCAGGTACCACACCACCAGCAGGTTGATCGCCAGCGCCGCGCCCTTGGCGAGGGTGAGGCGCAGCGTCAGTTCCCACAGCTCGAACGGGACCAGCAGGGCGGTGGTCAGGACCGTCACCCACTCGGCCCAGCGGCGCCGGCGCAGCAACCCGATGCCCTCCACCAGGAACAAGGCGGCATAGGCGAAGACCACGCCGCCCAGCGCCTTGATGCGGTGCGGCCCCAGGCCGGTGAGGGAGTTGAGCAGGTGCTGCGCGATGCGGTGCTCCGAGGTCAGCGGCAGCAGCGCCAGCCAGTCCTGCAATTGCTGCGTGATCTGCGGGCGGAGCAGTTCCAGCGCCACCACGCCGGTGAGGCACAGCACCAGGGCTTCCAGCAGTTTCAGCGCGGCGATGGCCTGCAACAGCCTGCCGTTTGCGGAAGAATCCACGGACGATCGGGCAGCCGGTCCGGAAGCGGGCAAAGCCGGCGCGGTGGGTTCGGTATTCATGGCGATACGGTAGCATGCCAATCCGCCATCTACCCGTGTCGAAAAATTGCGCCGGGCATGGCATTGCCACTTTTTTTGTGATCTTTTAAGCCGCGGTCCGGTCGAATTCCTCAAATGGATGGCAGCGGACAATGAGCAAAGCAGATGCACATGGGGGATGGCGCGCTGTCGGCGCGCACTTGGCTCCAAACGCGCAGAACTGGCTGCCATGGGTGCTGGGCGCGGCAGCGTTGCTGTTCGCCTTGCTGCGGCCGCTGTCATTTCGCGGCTATGTCGCGCTGGTCGACTGGCACACGCTGGGAGCTCTTGCCGGACTGCTGCTCGTGACTAAAGGTATTGAGCTGAGCGGCATCCTGCAGATGGCCGCCAACCGGCTGCTCAGCCGGATCCGGGACCTGCGCCGGCTGGCGCTGACGCTGGCGGCCTGTTCGGCCGCCCTTGCGGCGATCGTAACCAACGACGTCAGCCTGTTCCTGCTGGTGCCGCTGAGCCGCAGCCTGGCGCAGCAGGCGAAGCTACCGCTGGCCCGGCTGGTGGTGCTGGAGGCCCTGGCGGTCAACGCCGGCTCGGCGCTGACGCCCATCGGCAACCCGCAAAACCTGTTCCTGTGGCAAAGCTCCGGCATTGGCTTCGCCGCGTTTGTATTGATGATGGCGCCGGTGGTGACGATCCTGTCGATCCTGCTGTTCGGCGCGGTCATCCTGCTGGTGCCGCGCCAGCGCATCGAATTGGTTCCAGCCGTCGGGCTGCAGCCACTGTCGCGGCCTTGGTTCGCCATATCGGGTGGTTTGCTGCTGGCCTTCCTGGCGGCACTTAGCTTCCATCAATTGGGGCCGTCGCTGTTCATCATAGTAACGGTCTATCTGCTGTGTCATCGCCAGGTCCTGGCGCAGACCGATTGGGCACTCCTGCTGATCATTGGCTTGATGTTCGTCGACCTGCGGCAACTAGCCGGCCTGCCGGCGATAAACGCAGTCATGAAATCCCTCCCGGTCGGTCAAGGCCTTGGCGCCTACATGGCCGGCGTGATCACCTCTCAGGCGATCAGCAATGTGCCTGCGGCTATCTTGCTGGAGCGGCAGGTCCACGACCTGCGGGCGCTCGCTGCCGGAGTCAGCGTCGGAGGCTTCGGTTTCTTCATCGGGTCGCTGGCTAACCTCATCGCCCTGCGCCTGGCCCAGGTGCCCGGATCATTTCGCGAATTCCACCGCATCGCCATCCCCTTCCTGCTGGCGTCGACCGTCGCCGTGGGGCTGCTCTTCGCCTTCTGAGCAACACCGTCCAGTACTGTCCAGGGTCAATCCGGCCGTTGGTGGCGATGGCGGGTCCGACACGGCGAAGCCTGCAGCGGTATCGTGGCCCCTCGGCTGTGGCAATAACTCCCTGGGACAGGTTGAAGCGGCCGGTTCCCCGGGTGAGGTCGGCGATGACGAGCACCGAAAGTACGCCAAATATTCCTGCGCCAATGCCGTCCAGCAGCTGTATGGCTATGAGCATGGCGGGTTTGTCGGTCAGCGTATAAAGCAGAGCACGAACCGGCAGCACGCCAAAGCCGATGAGAAGCATGGGCTTTCGACCCCAGGACCCGGCAAGCCGCCCGGCTTGGCCGGCGATGAGCGCGATGGTGAACTGCGTCGTGACCACACAAGCCGAAAACGGCCCGACGCCGGTCTGTACGTCGGCCAGCAGGAAGTTGAGCCAGTCTAAGCTGCGCAGCGATCGCAATGTAGGCATGGCCAGGCTTGGCAAAGCCCGTTCTTGCCGGGGTTGTTACACCGGAAGAAAGCGGCCCGGGCGCATTACGGCGGCACCCGGGCCATGCGTATCGCTATCAGCAATTGATATCGAACATCTCGGCCGCGGCGATGGAAGGCAGCAGCGTCGGATCGATATGGAAGCTGTACGACCAGTTGTAGGTCTGCGGATGGCCGTTCTTGTTCTCCATCTTGGGAGAATTCAGGACCGGCGAAGTGTAGACCGAGGTGCCGGCCACGCTGCGCAGACGCACCCGCGATCTCCAGGTGTCGTTGTCGTCCGTGGTCATGGTGGCCAGGTGCAGGGTGGCGTTGCCGGCGCTGTCGAACGCGATAATGCCGTTCTGCAGCACGCAGGCATCCTTGCTGGTCTGCTTGAAGTTGAACGTATAACTCGGCTGCGGTTCCGGCGCCTGAACCGGATATTCCGGCGGGGCGGACTGATTCTGTGCCATGACAACAGGCGCGCACAGGGCGAGCGCAGCGAAAATGCCGATTCCTTTCACGTTATATCTCCTTGTCCTTCCTGGACTACCTTAAGACCGCCCCATCCGCAATTAGTGCCCTGCCGCCAGGGGCGGCCGGGCAAGCTCAGGGGGTGGCGACGGTAATGCCGAGCGTGGGCCCGTCGATCCGGGCATCGACGACATAGGGGTTGTCCTTGACCTTGTAGTCCTGCTCCTGGTATCCGGCGGTGATGTAGACCGGCTGCCAGATATGCAGGTCGGCCACCGCGCGCAACTCGGCGGCATGGTCGCCGGCGTAGGCGATGATGCCGCCGGAGAGTTCCAGGCGCAGCCAGGGCCAGGGCCGGGCTTCCGCCCGCAAGTGCGCCAGCGGCACCGGCTCGTTCAGCGACAGGTCGGTCTCCTCGACCAGGGGTTGGCCGATGGGCAAGCTGATGGCGCTGATCCGGGTGCTGCCGACGATGCTGGCATGGCCCCCGAGGTACTTGGCCTCCACGCCGGCTTCCACGCGCAGCCGCGGTCCGTAGACCAGGCGCCAGTCGAAGCTGGCATTGAAGTCGTTGAGGTTGATGGCGGCCTGCACGGTGGTCCTGCCGGAGACGACGCCGATGCCGCCGATCTGGAAGCTGCTGTTGGCGAGGTAAGCGCCGGTGCCGCCCAGGTGGGCATAGCCCAGGCTGAGGTCCGGCCACCAGCCGCCGACGTAGTCGTAGCGCAGCAGCAGCTGCATCTGCGGATTGACCTTGAGCCCGCCGCCGTCGCTGTCGAGGCTGACCGTGCTGCCCTGCTCGGCGATATCGCCGCGCACACCGTAGTCCCATACGCCGGCATAGAGGCTGAAATCGTCCGCAGGCACAGGCGGCGCAAACAGAGCCGTCAGCATCAAGGCAAGAGTGGCGAAGAAGCGGACCGGCATGTTCGATTTCCCGGGCTGTTCGAGGCGTGTTGCGGCCGGCGGATCATACCCGCGGGTTCTCTTGCGATCTGCTCCCTGGCCGTTTTTGTGTTTCTTACGGCTTGGCGCTCAGCGGATGTTCCCGCAGCCAGGTGAACATGGCGTCGTTCTGCCACAGTGGCCAGATCAGGTGGTTGGCGTTGCCGAGCGGGTCGAGTTCCGGGCTCTGGCTGGCGCAGGCGGCGTTGCAGGACTGCGCCGTGGCAAGCCCGTTGATGAGCACAACGTTCTGCGGCACACCCGGGTAGAGCTTTGACAGGTTCTGGTGAAATGCCGTGGAAGTCTGGCAGGTTCCGATGATGTCGCAGGAATTGTGCACATCCATGATCGGCGTCGGCGTGGTGACGAAGGGAGACTGAAAGCAGGGATCCTGCACATCGCTGTAGGGGGCCGGTGCGGAATACACCGAGGCGGCGGCGATGCCCGGCGTGTTCAGCGCATACAGTTCTGCCATGGCGCCGCCGTTGGACCAGCCGGTGGCGTAGACCCGGTTGCTGTCGACGATGCCGCGCGCTTCCACCTGAGCGATGAATTCGTCGACGGCGGCGACATCGAGGTTGAGGTCCGGTCTGGCACGGTCGAGGTTGCGGTACCAGTTGTCCCAGCCCAAAGCGTATTCGTCGGGAAAAGGATAGTAGTGATGCGTGTTGCGGCCGATCGGCAGCAGCAGGATGAAGCCGGGATTCTGCGGGTCGCCGTTGAGATCGGCGGTGCTCAACAGCGAGATCCAGTCGTTGACCAGCAACTGCGGCGGCGCCGGCACCAGGGAGCCTTGCAGGAATACCAGCAGGGGCAGGGGCGCCTTGCTGCTGGCGCCCTTCGGAGTGAACAGGCAGGCCTGGCGCGCCTCGCTGCTGGCGTCGGTCCAGCTCAGGGTTTCTCCGCCGAGGCTGCCGCACTGGTCAAGCAGGCTGAGCACGTCGTCAAGCGCGGAACTGCCATCGCCGGAAGTGATGGTCGAGAGGGCGGCGGGCGCATCGCCGTAGGGCACCGCGCAGGACGCGGCGTCGGTCGCGCCGGGGCCGGTGGATGCCGTCGCCGCCGCAGTCGGAGTAAGCGCCAGCGAAATTTTGCTGCCATCGGCGCCGTTGTCCGAGTTGCCGGCGCTGCTGCCGCTGCCGCCGCAGGCCGCCAGGCCAAGCGCCGCCAGGGCCAGAGCCCATCCCAGTGTCCTGAGCCGCATGGACGCTCCTCCAGAGTCAGTCCGGATATTTTTCTGACCGCAGGGCACCAATTTATGTGAACCCGCCGCGGAACGCCATAGCGGCGGAGCGCCTGTTGCGGATTCAGGAGCCCACGGCGCTCAGCAGCACCACGACCGACTCCTTCTCCGGCAGGGTCCTGGCGATGTCCAGGCCCATGCCGATGGCGGCGGCGTCCGCCGGCTTGGGCATGAATTCCTCGATCTGGTCGCAGTCCAGCCGCGCCTGGCGTGCCGCCCCGGCATCCACCGCAAGGTAGTTGACGCGGCCGGAGGCGTGCAGCCAGCGATGTTCGCGCAGGGCCATCTCGTAGCCCACCGCCCCGGCCGGCCGTGCCGGCAGGGCAGCGTCGTCGCCCCCGAACCCCGGCGGCGGATCGGTCATGATGACGCGCACTGCCGGATTTTCCAGGTAGGGCTTGACGAAGCCGATACTGCTGAAGCCGCCAAAAGCGCTGCCCACGATCACGGCGGGATCGCGCTTGCTGTAGCGCAGCAGCTGGCGCCGTGTTTCCTGGCCGACCACCGCGATGAAGTCCATAACGATAGTGGGAAAGGGGGCGGGGCCGGCGCGCAGTCCGGTGACGTAGCCAAGCCGCTCCGAATTCTCCATCCAGCAGGCCAGCGCGTCGCGGCGCGCGTCCTTGGGGTCCCGAGCGGGCAGGAACTCCACCTGGTGTTTCTGCGCCAGCTCCAGCAGTTCGGCGTCCAGCATGTCCAGGCCCTCGGGCGTGATGAACACCGTGCTGGGCATGCCCAGCGCCTTGGCCGCCGCGACCACCGCACGGGCGCCGTTGACGCTGCCGACGGCGGTGGCCACGCCGAGCTTGCCCATCGAGCGCATCAGCAGCATCTGGCCGATGCAGTTGACGATGACCTCCGAACCGGCCAGGCGCAGATCCTCGCGCTTGAAGTAGAGATGCGCTCCACCAAGCTTGCGGCTGAACTGCAATGCGGGCTGCAAGGGCGTCGGGCGCCCCACTTCCTCGTTGATGACTTCGATAAAGGTCTGTTGCAGCATGGTGTCGCGGCGGAACTCGGCATAGGCGGCGCGCACCGGTTCCAGGTGTTCGGCCAGCGCCTCGAATCCGGGACCTTCGTAATAACGGGTCCAGCCCGCGCCTTGAGGCGCCGTCGTGATCTGTGCCGCTTCCGCCGCATCAGCTTCGCGCGGCAGCAGTTCTTCCACCTGCTGCAGGACCCGGCGCGCCTCCAGGTTGTCGACGCCGCCGGTCGGGTTCCTGACCAAGGCTTCGAGCTGCCGCCGGATGCGCAGCGCCTGCTGCGGCTTGTTTGCCGCGACATAGACCTCGATCAGCTTGTGATACAGATCCAGGCGCTTGGGCTCGCGCTGCAGGGTCTGTTCCAGCAGCAAGGCGATGTCGTCGTAGAACCCCGAGGCGTCGATGACTTCGATGCCGTCAGGCCGTCCCAGCTTGCCCTGGCTCGTACCCCCGTCCTGGCGCGACGGCGCGATGTAGGGTGCCATCCCGGCGGTCTTCTGCGCGCCTCCTTCCTTGGGCCCGGACTGGCTGTCGCGCCGCGCCGCCGCCGCCTGGCGCCTGACCTGGTCGGCGGTGCCTCTTTGGGCGTGCACGCCGGCCATCGGCACGTATTGCGTCTGGGGCGCCTGCGCTCCGCTGTGTGCGCTACCGCGCAGACGCTGCACCAGCTGCCGGTCGAGAAGTCCAGAGCGCCAGGCCTGCCGCAGGCCCCACAGCAGCAATAGCAGGATCGCCAGGTCCAGCCACAGCATGTGGCCGGAGCTTGCAGGGGCGGGGGGCGGCACTGGAGCACTGGCCGGTACCTTCGGCGGCTGCGGCTGCGGCTGCGGCTGCGGTGTCGGCGCTGCGGCGTCGGCCTTTGCCGGCGGGTTCGCCGGCAAGTTTGGGGACGGAGCGGGGACGTTCGCCGTCGCGGCGGGAGGTTCTGCGGCGGCGGGAGTCGGCTGGGCGGGCGCTGCCGGTAACGGAATGGCCGGTGCTGGAATGGCCTGGACCGGCGCGCCAGGCGGCATCTCCATATGAAGGGCCGGATCGAGCTGGAACCGCGCTGGCGGAACTGCTGCCGCGGCAGCGCGGCTGGGCACGGCGGCAGCGGCTGGCGCGCTCGCTGCCGCGGTGCCGGCATGCCCATGCCGACGGCTGGCCGGGGGTTGCCGACTTGCCGCAGTTCTGGAATTCGCACTGCCGGCAGTGGCCGCCGGCGGCGCGGCAGCCATCGCCGGCGTTTCATCCGCCGCGGTCTGGGGCTGGCTTTGATCCGCAGCTGCTGCCGACCCTTCCGTCACCGGATCCAGCAGGATGTCGTAGCGGTGGCGCAGCACCCCGGAAGCTTGTGGAATCTCTACGATCAACGCCAGGTAAGGTTCCAGCACCCTCTGTACGCTGCGTACGTGCACCAGCACCCGGTCGCCGGCGGGTTCCACAGTGACCGTTGCGGAGTTGAGCAGGTCGGCCCGCTTGGTATCGAGTGAGGCATACACCGAATCGCCGGCGATGCGCACGACGTTGAACCTGGAGGCGTCGCCGTCGGCTTCGTCAAGCACCACCGGAAACACCACGTCGAGCGGGCGGTCGAGGGGCGATTGCGAAATCAGCTGGCCGAAACCCACAGCCCGCACCGATGGACTCAGCAGCAGGCACAAGCCGGCGAGAAGAAACGTCCAAAATGCCTGACGTTCTGCAGGGCGCGGTGTCCGCAGCAGGCAAGTTCCCGTTTTCATTTTCTCCCTAACAGTGAATGCCGGGCAGTAGTCCAAAACTGGACCCGTATCAAGCCCGGCATCCGCGCGCGAGTTTATGACACTTCCATGTCCATAACGGGGTCAATGGTATATTTGGTCCACACCTTCGGCAACACCGCTTCTGCTCCCGCGCTACTCCTTCTCCACCGTGCCGCTGCCGGTGACCCGGCTGGTGACTTCCGCATCGCCGCGATAGCGGATATCGCCGCTGCCGCTGATCGTGGCCTGCAGCGTTCGCCCCGCATAGACCGTGATGTCGCCGCTGCCGTTGACCCTGGCTTGTACCCGGTCGGCCTTGAGTCCGCCGAGCCGCGCATCGCCCGAGCCGTCGATCAGCACCACCAGCCGCTCCACCCGGCCCTGGGCATCGATGTCGCCGGACCCGCCGATCCGCAGCGCCAGTTCACCGCCCTTGAGTCCCTTGAGCACGGTGCCGCCGCTGCCCTGCACCGACACGGCGGAGAGCGCCGGCAGGGTGATGGATACCCGCGGTTCGTGCCTGGAGGTCCAGTTGCCCTTGCTGTCGATCACCAGGGTCGTGCCCTGCACCTGCGTGCGGATCTGGCCCTGGAGATTGTCGTCCATGTCCACCGTCACCGCGGTCTGTGCGCCGATCTCGATATCCAGGTCCACGCTGCCCAGCGTCAGCACGGCATCGAAGCCGGACAGGGCCCGCGGCTGGCTCACCACATGCCCGGAACCGATGATGGCCGGTCCCTCGCCGATGTTGAGAGTGGCGTGCTCGTCCGCGCCCGCCGGCCAGGTGGCGAGGAGCAACAGCCCGATGATGCCTGCGGTCAGTTTGTGCGGCATGAGCGACCCCTTTGAATGCTTGATGCTTGGACGCCTTGCCGGGCCAGGACGTTTATCCGTGAGGGCGCCTTGGGTGTCAGTGTGCTTCTTCCTTCCCCTCGATCCAGGCGTCCACCACCGTCTCCAGCACGCTCAGCGGCAGGGTTCCGCCTTGCAGCACCACGTCGTGGAATTCCTTGATGTTGAAGCGGTCTCCCAGCCGCTGTTCGGCGCGCTGCCGCAACTGCTGGATCTTGATCTCGCCGGTCATATAGCTCAGCGCCTGTCCCGGCCAGGCGATATAGCGGTCCACCTCGGTACCGATATTCTGGTCGGTGAGCGCCGTATTCTCGCGGAACAGCTTCACCGCGTCCTCGCGGCTCATGCCGTAGGCATGGATGCCGCTGTCCACCACCAGGCGCACCGCGCGCCACATCTGGTAGGACAGCGCGCCGAACTTTTTGTAAGGATCGTCATACAGCCCCATCTCGCCGCACAATACCTCGGTATACAGCGCCCAACCCTCGCCGTAGGCGTTGAAGTACTCGAAGCGGCGGAAATTGGGCAGATCGGTCAACTCGGTCGCCAGCGACATCTGCAGCGCATGCCCGGGCCGGCCCTCATGGCAGGTCAGCACCGGGATTTCGTACTTCGGCCGCGTTTCCGGCTTGTACAGGTTCACGTACATATAGGCGGCGCGGCTGCCGTCCGCCGCCGGCGGGTAGGAATAGGCGGGGTAGGTGTTCGGCGCCTGGTCCGCGGGGATCACGCGCACGCCCCAGGGGATGCGCGGCAGCTTGCCGAATTCGTTCACCAGCAGAGGGTCGATGGTCTTGGCCTGCGCCTTGTACGCTTCCAGCAGATCGTCCGGGTTGCTGTAGTAGAACTTCGGATCGGTGCGCAGGTAGTGCAGGAAATCCGCCAGGCTGCCCTCGAAGCCGGCCTCGTGCACGACCGCCAGCATCTGCTGCCGGATCTCGTCCATCTTGCGCAGGCCGAGCTGGTGCACCTCCTCCACGCTCATGCCGGTGGTGGTGAAGTGACGCACCAGGTATGCGTAGTACGCCTTGCCGTCCGGCAGCGAGCTTGCCGCCAGCCTGGTGCGCGCATGCGGCAGGTAGGTCTGCCCGAAATACGCCTGCATGCGCCGGAACGCCGGCACCACTTCGGCCGCGATGGCGGCTTTTGCGTCCGCCTGCAATTGCGCGGCGGTCTGGGCGTCGATCGACGGCGGAATTTTCAGGAACGGCGCATAAAACGCGCTTTTCGCCGGATCCTCGACGATGTTCGCCGCGATCTGCTGCGGAATGCGCTCCGCCACCACCTTGGGCAGCACGCGGCCCTCATGCACGCCCAGCTGCAGCAGGGCCAGGGTCTGGTCCATGAAAGGGCCGAAGCTGCGCAGCCGCGCCAGCCAGTCCTGGTAATCCTTCAGCGTTTCGAAGCGCAGCGACTGCGCGATGTCGCCGCTGGTCTGGATGCCGTCGAGCTGGTTCAGCGGAAACTGGTACTCGTGAAAGCCGTAGGACTCCAGCTTGTCCTGGTACTTCCACTTGAACAGGTCGTAATTCACCTGTTCCGGCGCGGGCAGCGCGGCGCGGTCGATCTGCGCCAGCTGTGCCAGGGCCTGCTGGTCGGCCGCGTGCTCGGCCGCCAGCGCTGCCGCGCTCGCGTCCGGCCAGCGATCGTTGTAGCGCCGGTCGCCGCGATCCGAGGCTCCCAGCGGGTCTTCGCGCTGCGCCCGGTCCCACTCGCGCTCGAACAGCTGGTGAAGCTGGTCCACTGGCCCCGCAGAATCCGCCAGGCACAGCGACGGTACGCAACTCAAGGTCAAGGCGAAAACCAATGCCAGTTTTTGTCGTGCAGGCAAGTACTGTCTCCGTAGGGAAGCGCTCATCTCAGGCGAAAATGCGGAACGGCACAGGCGTGCCGGGGCATCAATGCGGCCATAGCCAGGCGAACACCGCCCCGCTGAGCAAGCCGAAGATCAGCGCATCGAGCAGGTCCTTGGCCACCGCACGCCAGGGCATGCCCATCCAGATGCCGCTCTGGATCGAGCCGCCGCCGTAGGCCAGAAAGCTGGTGATGGCCACCAGACTGAAGGCGCGGTGCGAGACGGCGCCGATGGGCAGCACGCCCGCCGCAAGATGCGCGCACAGGACCGCGATGATCAGGTTGAGCGCGAACCATTGGCTCAGGGATTTGCCCATGTTCGGCAGGCCCGGCGCGCGCAGCAGCAGCATGCCGACCGGGCCCTCCTTGAACTTCTGCTGCATTGGTTCCCCCGCCATCTCCTTCATGTCGGTGCAGCGGGGCAGCATGTACTGGCCGGGGGGCGGGTTGCCCGCGCGCAGCGCTGCGCGAACCGCATCTTCATTGTCCAGCTTGCGGTATTCCGGATTGTGCCACTTGAAGACCATGTGGATCAGGCTGCTGGCGATGAACACGGCGACCGCCGTAACGATAATCGGCAACCACAGCGATACTGTCGAAATCATGGCAAGACTCCCTGGCGCCCCCGGCGGGCGACGCCGTCTAGTCTACCGAAACCACGCGGCTCCACGAGGGTTGCCGGCGTGCCGGATTGCCGCTTATGGATGGGGCGAAGGCGATCCGTCGTCCGCGCTGGCTTTCGCAGCGGCAGGGCGGCGCGCGCCGATGTTGCGGTCGAGGAAGTCGAGCAGCCGGGTGTAGAGATCGGCATTGTTCTGCTCGCTGTAAAAGCCATGTCCTTCGTCCTCCTTGACCAGGGTCTCATACTGCTTGCCTGCTTTGTCGAGCGCGGCGGTGAGCTCCTGGAAGTTCTTGATCGGCACGCGTTGGTCCCGGCCGCCGTGCACGAGGAGCAAGGGCACCTGGATCCGGTCGACGTTATAGACCGGCGATCGCGCCTTGAGATCAGCGGGGTCGGTGCCCAGCGCCTCGTCGAAGTAGGCCTGACCCACCTCGCTGGACGCCGTGTCGCTCTTCTTGCGCTGGACGGTGAGATCGTAGGCGCCGGCATAGCCGATGGCGCAGCGATACAAGTCGGGTTCGCGAATTACGCCCATCAGGGCGGCGTAGCCCCCGTAGCTGCCGCCGAAAATGCAGATCCGGGAAGGATCGGCGATGCCCTGCTGGATGGCCCAGCGGGTGGCGTCGGTCAGGTCGTCCTGCATGGACGTGCCCCAATGCCCATACCCCAATCGCTCGAAGTCCCTGCCGTATCCGCCCGAGCCCCGATAGTTCAGTTGCAATACCGCGTAACCGTGATAGGCCAGGAACTGCACTTCGCCGTTGAAGCCCCACAGGTCGCGCACGCCATGAGGGCCGCCATGCGGCAGCACCACCAGCGGTAGCTGATGACCGCCAATCCCCTTGGGCAGCGTCAGATAGCCGTGGAGTTCAAGGCCGTCGCGCGCCTTGATGCTGAAGGGGGTCATCTCCGACATCTGCGCCTGGTCGATCCACGGCCGCGATTTCAGCAGCAGGCGCAAGCGGTGGGTGGCAAGGTCGAGGAGATAATATTCGATCGGGCGGGTATCGCTCCCCACGGCGACGACAGCCTGCCCGCCATCATCGGAACTGCTGGTGATGGAGACGCTGCATTTGGGGAAGGCGCTGCTGGAGTCGTTGAGGTAGATACCGAAGGTGGAGGCTTCGACGTTGGATTCGGTGTGGTAGTGCCGCTGGTCCGCCGAAAATGACAGCGGAATGATGACACCCTGGCTCCGGCGGGAGCGGTGCACTTCCGTCCACCCGTTCTGTTCGCCATTGCGAATGACGGTAACGATGTCCGCCCCGTCGAGCCCGGTCGCAACCTTTAGCGTGCCGGCGCAACAATACGGCACCGACTGCTGCGTAAGCCAGCATAGCGGACAGATTGACACACTTTCGGAGATTGACGCCGCGCCGGTTCGCAATGTGCATGTTTGCGGCCTACTATGTCCCCCGGCACAGCGGCGCGCGGCGCCCGGGAAGAGCGGCAATGAGCGAATACGCGTCTGCGGAGATCCGCCGGCTGGTGTGGTCGGGCTTTTACGATGCACCGGCGGTGCGGGAGATCGTGCTGGAAGAAATCTTCCAGCCCGGCGAGGTCGATCCGGACTGGGTCGAACAGCAGATCGACGCGGAGTTCGCGCGCAAGCTGGAAGTGGAGCGCGCCTGGCCGCTGGTGACCGATTGCGACAAGCTCGATCGCGCCTTCGACGAATTGAACGACAACGGCATCATCGCGCTGCACAACGCCGGCTATACCCAGGACGACGGCATCGAGGACGTCACCGAGGTGTACCAGGAACTGGGCGGCGAGGATTCGTCCGTGGAGGGCTACTGCTTCTACCACGGCCAGGACCTGGAGCGCGCGGTGGACGGCGAGGGGCTGCTGCTGACCTTCGGCGATATCCTCGGCAACGACACCAAGGGCGAGGAGATCGGCGAGCGCATCGTCGAGGCCCTGCATCGCCACGGGCTGGCGGTGACCTGGTCGGGCACCATCGCCGAGCGGATCGAACTGCCGGAGATCGAGTGGCGCCGGCGCTACGTCGCCTGAGCGGGGTTTGCTTCAATAGTAGGGCGGCCCGTGGCCGCCGGCTTTTTACCTCAAAGCCGCGCGCAGCGGCGGGCACAGCCCGCCCTACAAAAGCTGATCAAGGAGCCGCCATAGGTGTGCCAGCTGCAGCCACTTCCAGCGGCCTACCACCGCCCAGCGCCAGGTACAGCTGCGCCGTGTCCTGCAGACCTTGGGCCCGGGCCCGCACGTAGCCGAGCCTGGCCTGCTGGTAGAGGCGTTCCGCGTCCAGCACCTGCAGCACGCCCACGTTGCCGACCGCGTAGCTCTGCCGGGTCAGCGTCAGGTTGGCGTCGGCGGTGTCCAGGGCGTTCTTCTGCGCCGCCAGCAGCTGGGCATCGTGGTCCAGGGCGGTGAGCACGTCCGCAACCTGGCCGAAGGACTGCAGCACCGTCTGCTCGTAATTTGCCAGCGCGGCCTTGGCCGCGTCCTGCGCGGCGCGGCGCTGCGCGCGCAGCGTGCCGCCGTCGAACAGCGGAGCGCTCAGGGCCGCGGCCAGGCCCCAGGCGGTGCTGGAGGCGTCGAACAAGGTGCTGACAGAGGTCGACTGCTGGCTCAGCGTGGCGCTGAGGCTGATCTGCGGGTAGAGCTTGGCTGTGGCGACGCCGACGGCGGCGGTGGCGGCATGCAACTGCGCTTCGGCGGCGAGGATATCCGGCCGCCGATGGGCCAGTTCGGAAGGCAGGCTCAGCGGCAGGGAGCGGGGCAGCTGCAGCTGGTCCAGCGCGAAGTCCGGCGCGGCCCAGTCGGCCGGCGCCTTGCCGGCGAGGATGGCCAGCGCGTGGCGCGCCACGCTCAGCTGCTGGCGCAGCGGCGGCAGCAGGGTCTGGTCGTTGGCCAGCTGGCTCTGCGCGCTGAGCAGGTCGACGCGGGTGACCGAGCCGGCGTCGAACGCGGTCTGCACCAGGGACAGGTTTTTGCGGTCCTCCTCCAGCAGGCCTTCCAGCGCCGCGATCTGTCCGAGCGCCGAGGCGATGCTCAAGGCCTGCTGCATCACGCCGCCACTGAGGCTGAGCGCGGCCGCCTGCAGCTGGAACGCCTGGTAGTCCGCCAGCGCGCCTTGCTGCTCGACCGCGCGGCGCTGGCCGCCGGTATAGTCCAGTGCATAGCTGACGCTGGGACCCAGGGAGTAGTAGCTGAAGGGCGGGAACGATTGCGGGCCGAAGAACTGCGCGCCGTATTGCTGGCGCCCGGCGCCGGCATTGAGGCCGATCTGCGGGTACAGGGCGCCGCCGCTGGCGTTCACCGCCTCGCGCGCCTGCGCCAGCGTGGCCTGTGCCGCGGCCAGGCTGCGGTTTCCAGCCAGCGCCTGCCGCATCACCGAATCGAGCGCCGCCGAGCCGAAGCCGGCCCACCAGCCGGCGTCCGGCGCGTTGCCAGCCTCAAGCTGCTGACCGCCGGCTTGCAGATCGGAAAGGGCCTCATTGGTGTAAGCCGAGGTCGCCGGCGCCTGCGGCCGCAGGAAGTCCGGGCCGACGGTGCAGGCGGCCAGCAGGGCAGCCGCGGTGAGGCTCACAGCGAGGCCTGATGTGCGGCCCAAAGCGAGGCCGGGGATTTGCGGAATGCTCATGGGATTCGGTCCGGTGTCGATACACTGCTCACTCGACGGCGGCCAGGTCCGGCGCGGG
>CAJCJI010000341.1 GCA_903970595.1 Verrucomicrobiota bacterium | reverse complement strand
GCTGGTCGAATTCGGCGCCCGCCTGCGCGGCGCCAGCCCGGAGCTGCTGGAGCTGTATCGCAGGCATGATGGCGCCAGCCTGTTCGTCGATGTCGAGGACGGCGGCAGCGGGCTGTTTTTCTATCCCATCGCCGAGATGCCGGCCGAACGCGAGGCGCTCGCCGAGCGCCTCGACCAGCCGCCGATGGAAACGGTGGAGGACGGCCGGCTGCAGATTTACGGCAGGCCGGACTGGCTGGATGACGCGGTGGTGTTCGGCGGCTTCGGCTATGCGCCGGAGCGGCTGGTGCTGAGCACCGGGGGCGAGCATCGCGGCAGCGTGTTCCTGTTCTGCCACGATCCGCTGCAATTGGTGCGCCTCGGCGCATCCTTCGGCGAGTTCCTCGAACAGCTGTGCCGGCAACCGTGCACGCTGCTGGCCGCCTATGGCGGGAGCACCTATCAAGGTGCCTCGGCCTACCAGGCCGAAACCGCATCCTGAGTTCGCGCTAGTCCAGCGGCGTAGCGAGGAATTCCGACAGGGCTTCCGCCCGTGCCGACCATGCCGCAAGTAGCGGATAGCGCTCCGCCGCAACCCGGTCGGCGATGTAGAACTGGGTAAAGCGCCAGGCCACGGCGACGGTGACGTCGGCCTGGCTCAGGCGCTCGCCGAGCAGCCAGGGATGCGCCCGCATGACGGCGGCCTCGAGCGCGTCATAGGCCGCGGTGAGCTGCAGCTGGACACGGTCCAGCCAGGGCTGGTGCCGCATTTCGGCGGGCCTCTGCTGCAATTCGTAGACCACTTGCACGGTCTTGTCGCAGGCGGTGAGGGCGATGCCCAGCAGCTGCAGCGCCTGCCGCCGCGCGGCGGCAGGGGCGGCGGGCATCAGTTGCTTCTGCGGCTCGGCGAGCTGTTCCAGGTAGTCGAGGATCAGGCTCGAATCGGTCAGCACTACGCCATCGTCGCAGACCAGGGACGGTGCCTTGACCAGGGGGTTGATGCGCCGGAATTCGTCGAAATGCCGGAACACCGACACCGGGCGATGCTCGAACGGCAGGCCGTACAGCTTCAGGGAGATGGCGACGCGGCGGACGTAGGGGGAATCGAGCATGCCGATCAATTGCATGGGGACGTTCCTTATTAAAATTTCAGGCGGCGGCGCCATAATAGGCTTCGCCGTAGCGGATCCTGCCGGCGGGGTCCAGCACCCAGCGTTCGGCGGCGCGGGAGCGCTTGCCGGCAAGATTGGCCTCATAGATCACCACCACGGTGGACGAGGCGGCGTCCCAATCCGCCGTGTCGAGCTTGAACTCGAGCTGGCCGATCTGCTCCAGCGCCGTGGTCCAGTAGGCGCGCAACGCCGCCTTGCCCTCGACCCTGGCGCGGCCGAGCAGGATTTCGGCCTTGGGGCTCAGGAAAACCGCTTCCTCGCTGAACAGGTCCAGCACCGACTCGAGCCGGCGTGCGTTCCAGCAGCCCACCCAGTGCCGCGCCAGCCGCAGGGCGTCCTCGGCGCAGACCAATGCCCGGTGATAGGGCCGGATGCCGCCCGGGGCCACTGGCGGCCAATCGCGTTCGCGCCCGGCTTCGGCGATCCATTCCCGCACCGCCGGCAGGGCGGCGATGCGCTCGATGTAGGCGTGGGCGCCTGCCGATACCGCCAGGCCGTACTGCAGTACGCGCAGGGCCAGCGGAATGTAGAAGGCATCCGCGGCGCAGAAGCGGCCGCAGAGAAAACCCTCCTGCGCGTCGGCGGCGGACAGGATCGCATCCACCCGCAGCAGCTGCGCCGCGCCGCGCGCGCTGAGAGGACGCGGCTCGCCGCTGCGGAACACGTCGAACGGGCACTCGTCGCGGATCGCGCCGAACGAGGCGTGCATCTCAGCGCAGAGCGAGCGCGCACGCGCGCGCAATATCCGGTCGGCCGGCCACACCCCGGCATCCGGGAACAGCTCCGCCAGCGTCTCGGCGATGGCCAGGGTATCGCCCACGGCGAGGCTGTCGGCGACCAGCACCGGCACGGTGCCGGCCGGATGAACCGCCGCCACGGCCGCCGCCCAGTCCTGGCGCGGATAGGGAACCTGCTCGGCCTCGAACTCCAGGCCCAGCTGCCGCAGCAGCACCCAGGAACGCATCGACCAGCTGGAAAAGCGCCGGTTGCCGATAATCAGTTTGAGCATTGCCCTTCTCCCCGTGTTCGACTCAGTACACAGCGCAGCGGCGGCCAGGTGATGATCAACAATCCCTTCCAGCCAACGCTATTTTCCTTCTGGACAGCCCCGCCTTCAAACGATATGTTTTGCCCGCGCGTTAAGTTTTTCTTAACAGTCACCGTTCAGGACAGGACTTGAGCCGTTTACCCCTCACCGCGCTGCGCGCATTCGAAGCGGTGGCGACGCACATGAGTTTCGCCGCCGCCGCAACGGCGCTTTACGTGAGCCCGGCAGCCATCAGCCAGCAGGTGCGCGCGCTGGAAACCGCGCTGGGCTATCCGCTGTTCGAGCGGCTCGGCGCATCGATCCGCCTGACCGCCGAAGGCGCGCGCCTGTTGCCGCGGGTCAAGCGCGGCTTCGATGAACTGCGGCGGGCGATGGACGAGGCGGCGCGGGCGCAGGACAGCCGTCAGCTCAACGTCAGCCTGCTCGCCTCCTTCCTGCAGCGCTGGCTGCTGCCGCGCCTGCCCGAATTCCAGAACGCGCATCCCGACATCGACCTGCGCCTGAGCGCCAGCAATCACACGGTGGATCTGGGCGGCAGCGATTTTCACGCGGCGATCCGCTTCGGCGGCGGCAAGTGGCCCGGCCTGCGGTCGCAGCACCTGCTCTGCGACTGGCTGGTGCCGGTGTGCAATGCCGAGGTACTACGGCGCCTGGGACCGATCGCCGCCCTGGCCGATCTGCGCCGCCATACCCTGCTGCACGCCAATACCGAACCCTGGAACGACTGGGTCAAGCCGCTGTTCGGCCGGCGGCACGAGGTGCCGGTGCGTTCCGAACTGGACGACTCGGCCGCCGCGGTGATCGCCGCCGAGCGCGGCCACGGCGTGGCGATGGCGCGCTGGTCGCTGGTGGCGGGGGACGTGGAAGCCGGCCGCGTGGTCTGCGCCTCGGACCGGGCGGTGCAGCACCCGCGCGACTATTACTTCGTCACCACCGCCGCCAAGGCGCAATTGCCGGCGGTGCGCATCCTCGGAGACTGGCTGCACGGCGCCGCCGCGGCGTTTGCGCCGCCGCCGGTAAAGCTCAGGCGCCGAACCGCGGCGCGGCGCGGCTAGCGGCCGGCGTCAGCGCCGCAGGTCCAGGACGATCTTGCCCATGTGAACCCCGCTTTCCAGGTAGGCATGGGCGGCGGCGGCATCTTCAAAGGCGAAGACGCGGTCGACCACCGGCCGGATGGCGTGCGCGGCGAACAGCGGCCAGACCTCGCGCAACAGGGCGTCGCGGATGCCGGCCTTGAAGGCCACCGGGCGCGAGCGCAAGGTGGTCCCGGTGAGTACGGCGCGCTTGTGCATCAGCTTCATCAGATCCAGCTTGGCGCTGCTGCCGGCCTGGGTGGCGATCACCACGATGCGCCCTTCCGGCGCCAAGGCGTCCAGGTCGCGCGCGATGTATTCGCCGCCGACCATGTCCAGCACCACGTTCACCCCCGCATCGGCGCCAGCCAGCCCGCGGAGCACGGCGACGAAATCCTCGCTGCGGTAGTTGATGCCGCGCTGGGCGCCGAGCGTTTCGCAGAAGCGGCATTTGTCGTCCGATCCGGCGGTGGCGAAGACCCTGGCCCCGCGCGCCCGGGCCAGCTGGATGGCGGCGACACCGATGCCGCTGGCCCCGCCATGCACCAGCAGGCACTCTCCGGCTTGCAGCCGCGCCAGTTGGAAGACATTGCTCCACACGGTGAAACAGGCCTCGGGCAAGGCAGCCGCCTGCAGCAGATCCACCCCGGCCGGCAGCGGCAGCACCTGGCCGCAGGGCGCGGCGCAGTATTCGGCATAGCCGCCCCCGGCGAGCAGGGCGCAGACCGTATCGCCCGGCTTGAACGCCTCCACCTCGGCACCGACCGCGACGATACTGCCGGAGACCTCCAGCCCCGGCCATGCCGGCGCCCCCGCTGGCGATGGGTAGTAGCCGCGGCGCTGCAGGATGTCCGCGCGGTTGAGCCCGGCGGCGGCCACCTTGATCAGCACCTCGCCGGCACCGGGCTGCGGCACCGGCCGCTGTGCAAGGCCCAGGACTTCCGGCCCCCCGGGCCCGGACACGTCGACGACGCGCATCATGGATGAGATCTGATTCACCTGGGCTTCCTTTTGGATAGATCCGTTCCTTTGCGTACGGATACTGCCGCCCGCCGCACCAGGCCTTTCGCATGGGTTGTCCGAAGGGCGCCGGATGTCGGTCCTAGCATACCGCCGATCGGCGTAACCGACAGAGTCCCGCCGCGATGGAATTTGTGACTTTTCAGTCCACTCCGGCAAATCTGTAAACGCCGATTCCCCCTGTCTCAGTGGGCTACGCGCGGCGGTCGCCGTGGCTTTTCATGAACGACTTATTCAATAACACGGCAGATCATAAAAAATCTTCATGATTGTTCAAATAAGCCATGTAAACATTGGTATACAGAGCTGCTTTTGCATCCATACTCTTCATAAGCTCGAAAACCATTCAGCGATTTGCATGGCGCCGATGCAGGTAAAACACCGGCGGCCGGTATGCCCGACGCATCATGGAGTTGTGGACGTTTGAGGGGAGGATTTGCCGGTTCGGCGAGGGCGGATGCGGCGGCCTCATCCACCGCTTGATTTGTAAGAATAGGGACTCGACAAATTATTTAAAAATTTTTGTCGTATTTATTAACTATTCTCTGGTTTTTCTCATAGTCAATATGCGATAATAAAGGGTTTTGTCTACTGGTATTACGTTCAATCAGTGCCTATGGTTGCGCTGCCCCAACTTCCCGGGGTGACCACCGAGTGCAACCATGTCCTTCGATGCAAAGAATGCCGATACCCTCGAAATCTGCGAGCTGGAATACGATGTCGCCAGTGTCGGCGCCACCGAATCCTCCGCTACCGAGGAGAATGAACAGGCTTTTTTCCTGGTGTTTTACCGCCTGCCCGAAAAGGCCTGAGCAAAGCCTTAAGTATTGCCGTGGACGGAGGGCCGACAGGGCTCTCCGTCCGCGTGTTTTTCTTGCGTAGAATTTTTCAACCAGGCGGCACCACCAGACACCGACCGTGAACATGAACATGAACAGCTTGAGCGAAGCGGGACTATCGTCCGAGTCCGGCCTGCATAGCGGGCCGCCTCAGATCGGCAGCGAGCCCGATCCCGCGCCGGGCGCCGGCGCCGACGCGCCGGATGCGGACCTTGGCCATTTCGTCGAACAGGTCGAGCAGACGTTCAAGGCGGATGCGCTGGAGTCCTTCTGGAGCCTGGAGGAAGAGTTCCGCCGCCTGGTCCACAGCCGTTGCCCGACCGCATTTTTCAACCGCGAACTGCGGCGGCTGGCCGGCAATCCCAGTTTCATGGGCAATTGGCGCCCGAACCAGATGATGCTGCATCGCGGCCCCGGATACGCCCTGTCGATCGGGCTGTTCGACAAACCGCGCCAGTACATCCACAGCAGCCCGTTCTACGGCATGTACGCGCCGCTGGGCCAGGAAAGCCTGTACTACGACATTTACAAGCTGCCGCAAAGCTACCGCAACGGAGTGTTCGACCCTTCCGTGCGGCTGGAACCGGCCGGGTCCGGCATCACGGCCCCCGGCGGCATCCTGCTGCTGCAAACCGACCAGTACGCCTACGATTTCAGGATCGAACGGCCGCTACCGGTGCTGAAGTTCATCACCGCGCCGTACCAGACGATGGAATGGCTGTTCAGCAAGGAGCAGCTGCACGCCTGGCAGGCCAACGACAGCGAGCTGGTGTCCACGCAGCTGCGCGTCTCGGCCTACATCCTCGGCCGGCTGGCCCATGCCTCCTCGCTGGAAGCGCTGGAGCAGCTCAGCACGCACGGCCATCACGCGGTGCGCTGGGCCGCGGTGCAGAACATCGGACGCCTCAGCCGCAGCGTGGCCCTGACCAGGCTGGAACCGGCGCTGGACGACCCTCATCCGCACGTGCGCCGCGCCGCGGCGAAAACCTTGCGGCAGCTCAAAGCGAAAATTCCGGGATAAGCGCCATGGCCCTGACCATACCTTGCAACACCGCACGCGTCGTCGGCGTCGACGAATTCATCGATTACGTGCACAGCAGCGTCGACCTGCGCGACCAGGACAGCATCGCCGCCGCCGCCCCGATGTTCCGCGGCCTGGCCAACGACCGCGAACTGGTGGTGCGCCAGATCAATCGCCAGGTCAAAACCCAGTTCAAGAGCCAGGCGGTGGCCTCGGCGCAGGTGATCTACCTGGGGGAAGGCCGCGAGTTCTATCTGCGCGCCAACGTCTGGCCGTCCAACGCGGACATCGCCAGCGGCCGGGTCTACCAGGATCAGTTCTCCTATCACCAGGGGCATGACCACAACTACAACTTCATGACGGTGGGCTATCACGGACCGGGCTACGTCACCGAGATCTACGAATACGATCACGACCAGCTGGAAGGATTCGTGGGCGAGCCGGTCGACCTGCGTTTCCTGGAGCGCACGCACTTTACCCAGGGCATGGTGATGCTGTACCGCGCCAGCAAGGATGTGCACATCCAGTATCCGCCGGACGACCTGAGCATCACCCTCAACTTCATGATCTCGACCCCCGAGGTACGGGTGCGCGATCAATATTTCTTCGACCTGGCCAGCAAGACGCTGCTGGACTATCCCTCGGAACTGGACGGTACCCGGCGCGTGTCCCTGTTGCAGATGGCCGGACAGGTGGGCGATGGCGACACGCGGCAGCTGCTGGATGACCTGGCGCGCAGCCATCCCTGCCGGCGCACCCGTCTGGGCGCCTACGAGGCGCTGGCGAAAATGAACCCGGCGGAGTCCGCCGGCATCTGGGAGTCGGCCCGCCGCGACCGCGAGCCGCTGGTCGCGCGGACGGCGGCCGGGAAGCTGGCTGCTCTATCGGCTTAGACCTTGAGCAGCGCCTGCTCCTCAAGGTAGCTCGCCGCCCAGGCGGCAAATTCGCCCGCCGGCAGCGCGGCGGAAAACAGGTAGCCCTGCTGCAGGTGGCAACCGCCGGCCTGCAGCAGGCGCAGCTGCAGCGGCGTTTCCACGCCCTCCGCGACGATTTCAAGCTCCAGCTTCGACGCCAGCGCCAGCATGGCCGAGACGATCGCCTCCGCCTGTCGCGATGTCCCCATGTCGGCGACGAACTGGCGGTCGATCTTGATCTTGTCGATCGGCAGGCGGCGCAGGTAGGAGAACGAGGAGTAGCCGGTGCCGAAGTCGTCCATGCCCAGGCGATAGCCGCAGCGCTTGATCTCGTCCAGGGTCTTGCGGGTGCTGTCGGAACTGTCGAACAGCACGCTTTCGGTCAGCTCCAGGTCGATCATCGACGCGGCCCCGGCGTCCTCGTCGCGCAGCCCGCGCAGCACGTTGAGGATCTTGCCGTCCTGCAACTGGCGCGCCGACAGGTTGACCGCCACGCGCAACACCAGGCCGGCCTCGCGCCACTGCCGCAGCTGCGCATGGGCGATGCGCAGGCAGCGCTCGCCGAGGGCGTTGATCAGGCCCTCGTTCTCCGCCACCTCGATGAATTCGCCCGGTAGCAGCAGGCCGCGCTCGGGATGGCGCCAGCGCACCAGGGCTTCGGCGCCGGCGACGCAGCGCAGCGCGACGTCCACGATCGGCTGGTAGAACACTTCGAATTCGCGCTGCTCCAGGCCGCGCTGGATCTCGCCGGCCAGCGCGGTCTCGCGGCGCAGCCGGCCGCTGAGCTGGCCGGCGGCGAAGCGGGCATTGTTGCGGCCGCTGCGCTTGGCGGCGTGACCGGCGGCCTCGGCGCTGCTGATCAGATGTTCCGCGGTGGCGCCGTCGCCGGGACTGACCGCCACGCCGATGGACACCGACATATGCAGCAGATGATTGCCGAGACGGTGCGGCTCGGCCATGCCGCGCAAGACGCAGTCCGCCACTTCACGCAGCCGCAGATTGGTCGCAGCCGCGTCGCCTTCGTCCTCCAGGATGGCGATGAACTTGTCGCCGCCATAGCGGCATAACTCCACGCCATCCGGCAGGAAGCGGCGCAGCCGCGTCGCCGCTTCGCACAGGTAGGCATCGCCGGCCTTGTGGCCCAGGCGGTCGTTGATCGAGCGGAAATTGTCGAGATCCAGGTACAGCAGGGCCGTGCGCAATTGTTCGCCGCCGCCCGCGGCCAGCCCGGCCTCGATGCTTTCGTTGAGTTGCGCGCGGTTGCCCAGGCCAGTGAGCGGGTCCTGGTAGGCAAGCCGCCGCAGCCTCTCGGCGCCGTCCCGGAATTGGCGCAGGGCCAGGGCCATCTGGCCGAATTCATCGCCGCTGATCGGCGGCAGGTCGATCTCGGTCTGGCCGGCATTGACCTGGCGGATGGCGTCGGTGGTGATCCGCAGCGGGTAGATGATCGAGCGAACCACCAGCAGCACCAGCACCGTGCCGACCACCGCCGTCGCCAGGATCATGCCGATGGCGATCTGGATCGCCACCGCGGCGCGGGTGCGCGCGTCCAGCTGGATGCGCTCCGCCAGGGCGCGCTCGCGCTGGCTTGCCGCGCTCAGCGTCGTCTCCACCAGGTTGAGGCGGCGCTGCAGCTCGTTGAGGATCGCCGGGTCCGGGGTCTTGCCGGCGACCATGGCGTCCATCACCTGTTGCGAATACTGCGCCACCTGCGCCAGTGCCGATCCGCTGACATCCGCGCTGGCCGGGTCGAACTGGCGCAAGCGGTCGAGCTGGCGGTCGACGTTCCGGTGCGATTGCTCGAGGGCGGCTTGCGCCTGCGCTTCCAGCTCCGGATTCTTCTGCAGGCGGGCCTTGTTGAGTTCGCCGCCGTTGTGGCGAAACAGGTTGATCGCCTGCTGCACGACCTCGATGATCTCGAACCTGCGGTATTGCTCCTGCTGTGCCTGCTGCTCGGCCTGGTTGCGTTCGATCAGATAGCCAAGCAACAGACTGGTGCTGCCAAAAAGCGTGAACAAACCCAGGCAGAGCCCAAGCAATCGGAAGCGGACACTGAGTTGTAAGCCTCGCATACCCCGCCTGATCGGAACTCCCTGGTCGTGGCAGGCCCGTGCCGGGCCGGCTGCTGCGGTTTATTTGTGGTGTTGCAAACCGACTGCTTCAGCGACATAACGTCGCGAGCGATTCTACGCCTCCTGCATTGCCTGGACAGTAATACAATTTGCGCCCGGGATTTTTAGATGCCCGGACTTCGATCATCGTTTGCGCCGGGGGCGCGGCAAGGAGCGACACGACCGAACGCGCAGGGCAAGGCGACGAAAGGCTAGTGCGACGGCGACGCTTCTGCGGCAAGCACGGCCGGCGCCGGCAAGGCGGCGGCCCGGTCCTGCTTCAGCCGGTGGGCCATCACCACCGCCGCAGCGAGCAGCACCGGATCGACCGGCTTGCGATAGCGGCCTTCCATCACGCCCTCGTGCTGCACCATCAGGGACAGGAACACGCCAAGGCCGCACAGCGGCAGCAGCCATTCGCGCCCCCGGAACTTGCCGCGCGCGGCCCCCACCGCCACCACCAGCACCAGCGGCGGCCAGATCCAGCGCGTCCACACTGTGAGCCAGCCGACGGTCGAGTTCAGGTCATTGTCCGGCCAGGACTGGGCAAAGCACAGGTACAGAAAATTCTCCCAGTAGCTGCGCCAGACCGGGAAATTACGCTGCTGCTCCACGCGCTGCTTCTCGGCGATCCAGCCGGCGCGGCCGCGGCTCAGGTCGACGGTGACCATCGCGGTGCCGCTGCGGTCGGTGAGCCAGTCGGAGAACGGATAAAACGTCGGGTTGTAGAAGCTCGGCGAGCCGAACTCGTAGCGGCCCTTGGGGCCGAGCTCGATGGCGATGTTCTTGTTGCCGCTGGCCTGGTAGACCTGCGGCAGATAGGGATTGCCGAAGGGGGCGAAGAAGTTGAGGTTGATGCGGCCGTGCACGCCGGCCGGTATGGCCACGATCAGCAACATCGCCACGGCCACCACGGCCTTGCGCAGGCGCTGCGGCTGCGGCAGCCAGATGCACAGCAGGCACAGCAGGGCCATGGGCAGGGCCACGGTGCGGGTGAAGCCGGCGGCGAGCCACAGGGCGCAGGCCAGGGCAAATGCCGCCTCGGTGCGCTTGCGCTGCGCCCGGAACGTGGCCCAGAAGGCGAAGCCGGTCAGGCTCAGCAGCAGGGTTTCGTTCATGAAATAGGCGTAGTTGGCGATGAAGGCAGGCACCAGCCCCATCAGGATCGCGCCGCCCAGGGCCCAGGTCTTCGGCAACAGCTCCTTGAACGCCCGGTACCAGCCATAGGGCATGGCGGCGCACAAAAAGCCGGTGCCGGTGGGAATCACCGCCGCGACATTGCCCTTGATCTGGATCAGCAGGAACAGCCAGAGCTGGTACAGGAAGGGATCGCCGCTGCCCATGAAGGTGGGATTGAGTAAGCGCATGCCGTTTTCCCAGTGGCGCGCCGGGTCGGAATAGACATGGCCTAGGGGCGAGTCGTAGAAGGGAAACAGCAGGCGCACCAGCAACACGGCGCCGAAGGCCCAGCGCAGGCGCTGCTGCAGGCGCAGGTCTGCGGCCAGGCCGACTGCCGGCTCGACAGGATCACTCTGGATCACTGGTGAGGACTCAGGGGTTTGCATGAAATTAAGTAGGATTGCCGATTGGCGCCGCCTGAGGAAAGGCGAAATGGCGGCAGCCGAAGTAGAAGGCGATGGTATAGAACGGCATGCCGGCGAGGTGGGCCAGGTAGGCGTTGCCGCCGAGGCGGATCAGGCCCAGGACGATGCTGATGTTGAGCAGGTAAGACAGCAGGAACACCAGCAGGAAGCGCAGCAGCGCCGCCAACGGACGCTCGGAATGGGCGAAGGTCCAGCGCCGGTTGAGCACGAAGCTGCAGGCCAGGCCGACGGCATAGCCGGCGAGATTGGCCGGCAGGTCGGCAAAGCCCAGCAGGGACTTCAGCGAAAAGATCACGCCCAGGCACAGCAGCGTGTTGATCAGGCCGACGCCGGCGAATTTCAGCGCGGTATGACCCAGGGCATTTCGCCAGTTCATGCGTCGCGGCCCGCTGCGGCGGGCGGAACAGCCGGGCTGGAGGAAGCACCCGCGGTCTGTTCGATGAAGTAACGCGGGCGCGCCTTGATCTCGCGGTAGACCTTGCCCAGGTAGGCGCCGACCACGCCCAGGCAGAGAATCTGGATGCCGCCGAGGAAATACATCGGCAGCACGGTGGAGGCCCAGCCCGGCACGCCGCGGTCGGTGAAGAAGCTGACCCACAGCACCCAGGCCGATATCACCATGGTGCCGAGGAATACCAGGAAGCCGAGCGCCGAAATCACTTGCAGCGGCACGGTGGAGAAAGAAGTGACCGCTTCGGCCGCCAGCCGCAGCATCTTGCTCAAGGGATATTTCGACTCGCCGGCGAGGCGCGGCTGGCGCACGTATTCGACAGCGGTGCTGCGAAAACCGATCAGCGGCACGATGCCGCGCAGGTACAGATTCACCTCCCGGTACTGGCGCAGGGCCTCGACGGAGCGCCGGCTCATCAGCCGGAAATCCGCATGGTTGTGCACCAGGTCCACGTCGAACAGCGCCAGCAGGCGATAGAACATCTCGGCGGTGCCGCGCTTGAACAGCGTATCGGTGGAACGGTCGGCGCGCACCCCGTAGACGATGTCGCAGCCGCCGCGATACTCGTCGACCATGCGCTCGATTGCCGCGAGGTCGTCCTGCAGGTCGGCGTCGATGGTGACCACCGCGTCGCCGTCCACCGACAGCATGCCCGCCAGCACCGCGTTCTGGTGGCCGCGGTTGCGCGACAGCTTGATCCCGGCGACCCGTTCGCTTACCCGCGCCTGGGCCTCGATCAGCGCCCAGGTGCGATCGCGGCTGCCGTCGTCGACGAAGGTCACGCGGCTGTCGCCGGAAATCTTGCCGGCCGCGACCAGATGCCCCAGCAGGGCATTGAACTGGCGGAAAGACTCGGGCAGCACTTTCTCTTCGTTGTAGCAGGGGACGACGATCTGGAGTTTCATGGCAGCGCTTCGATCCATCCGTTAGCCGCCGATGCGGAAGCGCGGCTCGATCCAATCCGCATGATCGTAGCTTTTATCGCCCAGGGGATCGACCACCAGGTCCAGGGTCTGGCGGCCGGCGATGTCCAGGTCGAACGCGATGGCCGCGTGGCCGCTGTCGACCGCGCCGCTATCCCAGATCATCTTGCGGTCGGCAAACACCTGGAAGGAGAGGTGTCCGCCGGAGACTTCGTCATCGATGCCGGCGGAGGCGGCAAAGCGCGTGGCGCCGGCCGGGATCGGGATCTGGATGTCGGACGGGGCGTGCGTGCCGAAGCCCTGTGTCCAGGAACTGCCGGCGATGGTCAGCGGATGCGCCTCGACCGACTGACCGATGTGCAGGCTGCCCCAGCCCTGCGTATAGGTGCGCCCGGACACGCCGGTGGCATCCAGCCAGTCGCCCGCCGGCTTGCCCGCCTGCGCCACGGTAGCGGACATCGGCACAGGCGCGTAGCCGCGCCGCGCATGGAGGGCCAGGGCCAGCA
>CAJCJI010000340.1 GCA_903970595.1 Verrucomicrobiota bacterium | reverse complement strand
GGCCGCCCTACAAAAGCTCTAGGGCCTGTTAATGCTGTTTTAAAGGCTCGTCGCAACGCTATGGCGTCCTACCAGGACGCCGTCTTTCCAGCGGGCGCTGATCGCGCCGAATCCGCTGCGGCTCTGCCCGCTGTCGCCTTCGACCAGCCGCAGATCGGCGCGGGCCCCGGTGACGATGGCGCCGTAGCCGCTTTGCAGCTTGTCCGCCAGGCTGGGGTTTTCCGCGCTGCCGCCGGCACGATCCGCGGCAGTATCGGCGTCCGGCCCGGCCTGTTCCGGCAGCAGGGTCTTGCCGGTGGCGTCGATGATGATGCCGCCGCGCGCGAGGCCGACATCGGGGCCGACGGCCAGCACCAGGCCATGCTGCACGCGCACCTGCGTGCCGGCAGGCAGCCATTGCTCGCCGTCGAAGACGCGCGCGCCGACGATGGTGAAGGCGGACTGCCGGCAATCCATGCCGATCTGGGCATCGGCGTCGGCGGCTGCGCCGATGGTGCCGAACAGGACGAGAATCGACAGGGCTGCGATGCGCTGCTTCATGACGATGCCTTGGACTTGCCGTTGTGTCCTTCGCGGACTTCGGGTCCAAAGTTAAGCAGCCGCGCCGCCGCAAGCGAACGCTTTGGGATGAACCGGCAAGGCAGTGTGACGAGCCGGTTGGATCGCGGGTTGGGGTCCGCCGTCGCGCCAGGGTTTTCCTTAGGCTGGCGTTACACAAGAGCGAAGGGCCGCTAGCGCGGCCCTTCGCCATTCCGCTGTTGCGGATTACATCGCTTGAAGCCCGCTAAGAGCTTATATCAGCGTGCCCAGTGACCCGGCTCGTAGTGGTAGTGCGAACCGCGCTGCTCCCAGCGGTCGGCCTCCCAGTGATACCCGGCACGGGGCGCCATGTAATGCCCCGGTACCCAGACGTGGTGGCCGCCATTCCAACTCCAGTAGCCGGCCGCCCAGACATAGCCGGGCTGCGGCGGCGGTGGCGGCGTTTCCACCTGCAGCGCCGGCGGGGCGATGTCCACGTCGACGGCCACCTGGGCCTGGCTCAGGGCCGGCAGCGCCAGGCCGCCGGCGAGGAAAAGCGAGGCAACGATCATCTTGGTTTTCATATGGGAGATCCTTCTTCCATGGGTGAGAGCGCAAGTCCGCGCTGGTTGATACCAAGGCCGGCTTAGCGGCAGTGGTAGTAGCCGCAATGGTAGTAACCGGGGCCGGCGGGTACCACCACACAGCCCGAGGCCAGTACCGCCACCGTGAGAATCAGACTTCGAATCAGGGTACGCATGGTGCAGTTCCTTGACGTTGTTGATACGCCTTCCACCTTACTCCGGGCGCCTGAACGGCATCTGAACCCCTCCATAGGGCGGCGTAAGCAACTGTAAATACGGGAAATTACGGCCTATTCTCGTGAAATGTAGGGATTTCCACGAATGTAGAAGCGCAGCAGGCGTTTTGCCCAATGGCCGGCATAGTCCACGCCGATGCGCGGCCGCCGCACGATCACGATGCGTTCCGGGGCTTCGCTATGCGCCACGTGGAATGCCGGGTCCGTCAGGTCGCGGCCGTTGCAGGCCCGGTCGATCCCCATGGCCTTGCACAGCAGTCCCGGACCGCGGGTATGGCCGCCAATCCCGCGCAGAGGCTCCAGCGCGCGCAGCAGCACCGCCGAGGCCTGGCCTTCCGACTGCGTGACCACGTTCATGCAATGGTGCATGCCATAGATCAGGTACACATAGGCATGGCCGGGCGGTCCGAACATGACCTCGGTGCGGGCCGTGCGGCCGCGCGCCGAATGCGCCGCCAGGTCATGGGGGCCCAGGTAGGCTTCCGTCTCCACGATCCTGCCCGCACGCTCCACGCCGCCGGCGACCAGCACCAGCTGCTTGCCCAGCAGTTCGCGGGCGACCAGCACCGGGTCGCGGTCGTAGAAGGCGCGCGGCAGGATGCTCCCGGCCGGGTCCACGGGCCCTAGGGACCCTAGCGCCGCAGCTTGCGCTGCAATTCCGCAAGACGGTCCTGCAAGTCGCGCAGATCCTGGATTTTTTGCGCAATCACCATCTTGTCCGGAATCGAATTCCAGTCGAAGGCCTTGCCATGCATCAGCTGCAGCGGCATATGCCCCAGCGGCGGCGGCGCATTGGCGAAGGCGATCGCTTCGGGGGAAGCTGCCAGGGCATTGCCCAGCGCCGCCAGGATGCGGCCGGCATGCTGCAGCGCTGCGCGCAGTTCGCGCAGGCGGTCCTCGGTTGTTTCCTGTTCAAGCAGCAGTTGCGCCCGCGCCTGGCTTTCCATGCGAATCGGCACTCTCTTGAATATCCGCCGAGCATGCGTCAAGGGGCCTGTTTTGTCCATGAAGCGGTCCGCGCAACCTTGAACCGGCCCGGCGGGCGCGCCATGATATGGCAAAGCATTCACAGCGGTTCGCTTCAGGGAAAAAGCCGCTGTGAACCGGCCGTAATACCGGCCATTTCGAAACTAGGCTCAGCTGATGCCGGCAATCACCGCAGCAACCCGCAAGACCGCCATTGTGCATTTGATCCGCCAGTGCCACGCCGATCGTGTGGGAGAGCCGGTGCTGCTGACCGCCCTGATGGCGGCCTGGACCCTGATCGGCCTGCGCGGCGAGGACCTTTCCACCGGCCTCAACGAAATGCTGGACGACGGCAGCCTGAGCCTGATCGCCGATCACAAGAACCCTGCCGTGGCCTTGACCGAACAAGGCAAGGCCTGGATGGATGGCCAGGGCGTGGACCCGCAGCAGCGCCGGGAGCAGGAATGGCTGCTGCAGAAGATCCAGCAGCGGGCGGGTTCGCCGCCGCCGCCCCTGGCGCCCGGGCAGGTGCCGCGCTGGCAGATCGTGGAGCGGCGGCTGAAGCTGAGCTAGGGCCTCAGCTGCGGCGCCAGCGATTCAGCCTGGCACCTGCGCCCAGGCGCGGATATCCGCCTCGTGCTGCTGCACCACCCTGCGCCCTTCCGCGATGGCCTCGCCCGCGCGGTGAAAATCCATCAGGGCAAAATCCTCCAGCCGCGGCAGCAGCGTCAGTTCCGGCGGATCGCCCGCCATGCGGCTGCGGGTCAGCCGGTCCTGCATGATGTTGACGCTGGATGCCACCACGTCGAAGAAGCCCGGCCGTTCCGGGTCGCCGCTCTCCAGGTAGCCGACCAGCCGGTGCCAGAACCCCTTGGTTTTGGCCGTGGCATCCGTGTTCCGCGCATCCTCTTCGTCCGCCTCGCGCTCCGCCTCCTGGCGGCCGGCGGCCGACAGGTGCAAGCCCACCAGCTGCGCGTTGAGATTGACGGCGAACACCACGTCGGCACCGAGCGCCCGCGCCGCCGAAACAGGCACCGGGTTCACCAGCCCGCCGTCGAGCATCCAGCTGTCCTTGAGCTTCACCGGCGTGAACAGGCCGGGGAGGGCGCAGGAAGCGCGCGCCGCCGCCAGCACGGGACCGCTGGTGACCCAGACCTCGCGCCCGGATTTCATCTCGGTGCAGACGCTGGCGTAGCGCTGCTGCAACTCCTCGATGTTGGGATTGGGATGGTGCTCGCTGAAATAGCCGAACAGCCGCTCGCCCTTGACGAAACCGCCCGAAAAGGTGAAATCCATCAGGCGCACCACGTCGCGCACCGTCAGCTTGGTGAGCCACTCGGTGAAGTCCGCCAGCTGGCCGGACACGTACACCGCGCCGACCAGCGCGCCGATGGACGTGCCGGCCACCACCCCCGGACGGATACCCATCGCCTCCAGCTCCTGGATCACGCCGATGTGCGACCAGCCGCGCGCCGAGCCGCTGCCCAGGGCCAGGCCCACCACCGGCTTGGCATGGTCCGACTTCGCTTGCGCGCCGCTATCCGTCAGCCCGATCCGGCTCATGGGTATGCCGCAGAGGAAACTGGTCCAAGCATAGCCCGGAAGCTGGTTTGAAATCAGCTAAATCCAGACGTCGTTCTCGGCTGTGCGCGGTCCGCCGGCCATCGCAGAGAAATGCCTTACCGTCCCAGGCTGAACGCCGGATCCAGGCCCCGGTCGACCGCCGGATCCACCGCGGACGCCACCACGCCGTCCATCAGGGGCAGCACCATCCACACCGCGGTGGCCACCACCAGGGCAGCCATGGACAAGTTGAACGCCTGCCGCACCCGCGCCGTGCGCAGCTGCCGCCGCAAGGCCTTGCCGAACAGCGCCCACACCGAGACGCAGGGCAGATTGATGGCGGCGCTGATCAGCAGCATCAGGGCCAGCCGCAGCGGCGTGGACAGCGGAAACTTTTCGGCGATAGTGCAAGCGGTCACCGCCATCGCCCAGGCCTTGGGATTGACGAACTGGAACAGCGCCGCCTCATGCGCCCGCCACGGCCTGGCCTGCCGCGCCCAATCCGCCGGCGTCTGGGCCGGCGCCTCGTCCTTGAGCAGCGCCATCGCCAGCCACAGCAGGTACAGGCAGCAGGCCAGGGTCATCAGCTTGTCCAGTCCGGGCGAAGCCAGCAGCAACACCCCGACGCCGGCATAGGCGAGCAGCAGCAGGAGCACCATGCCCGCGGTAATTCCGAACATGTGCGGCAGCGTGCGGTTGAAGCCGTGGCGGATGCCCGAGCCCAGCAGCAGCAGATTGTTCGGCCCCGGCGTGATCGAGGATACGAACATGAACAGCGCCAGCGGCGCGAGCAGCAGGAGCAGGCTTTCCACGTGGCTCACCTTGTCGTGGGATCACGCGCTGGATTGCGCGCCGCAAACAATAGCGGCGCGGTGTGGCTGATAACAGACACTGTTAAAATAAATTGCATGCAGTACAGTTCTATAATCGTGAAACTGTACTGATCGTCTCCGCCACCAGCTGTGCCTTACCCCCGCGGCCCGCGCGGCGGATCATCCGCCGTCCCCGCCACCGAACCGGAACACCCAGGATGAGCCAAGCCGAATCTCTTCCCGCTGCGCCGATCTACGCGCGCCTCGCCGACGAGCTGGGCGCCCTGATCGGCAACGGCCAGCTGCGCGCCGGCGAGCGCCTGCCCTCGGTGCGCCGGTTGTCGCGGCAGAAGCGGATCAGCGCCACCACCGCCGTCGCCGCCCTGCGCTCGCTGGAAAGCCGCGGCCTGGTCGAGGCACGGCCGCAGTCCGGCTACTTCGTCAAGGCCCGCGCGCCGCAGACCCGCGAGCCGGCGATCACCCGCCCGCCGGGCGCCGCCCGGCTGGTCGGCGTGGACAACCTGATGGTGCGCATGATCGACGCCGCGCAGAACCCGGACATCGCTCCGCTCGGCGCTGCCGCGCCGGACCCGGCCTGGTTCCCGGTGCAGCGCCTGCAGCGCGTCATCGCCGCCACGGCGCGGCGCCATCCGGAACTGCTGGTCACCTGCTGCCAGTACTACGCGGGACTGGATTCCCTGCGTCACCAGGTGGCGCGCCACTACGCCGCGCTCGGCTGCGCCGTGGCCCAGGACGAGGTGGTGATCAGCAATGGCTGCACCGAGGCGCTCAACCTGGCGCTGGGCGTGGTGGCCACGCCGGGCGACACCATCGCCATCGAATCGCCCAGCTACTACGGCTTCCTGCAGATCATCGAAAAGCGCGGCCTCAAGGCGCTGGAGATCGCCACCCATCCGCGCGAGGGCCTGTCGGTGGATGCGCTGGAGCACGCCCTGGCCTCGCGCGCCGGCCGCTCGGTCAAGGCCTGCCTGCTCAGCACCAGCTTCAGCAACCCGATGGGGGCCAGCATGCCGGAGCGCGAAAAGCGCCGCCTGGTCGAACTGTGCGAGCGCCACGGCATCGCCCTGATCGAGGACGACGTGTACGCCGACCTGCAGCATGCCGGCCCGCGGCCGCTGCCGGCCAAGGCCTACGACCGCAGCGGCAACGTCATGCTGTGCTCTTCGTTCACCAAGACCCTGGCGCCCGGTGCGCGCATCGGCTGGGTCTTCGGCGGGCGCTACGCCGAAGAAATCCGCCTGCGCAAGTTTGCCGCCTCCGGCGCCAGCCCGGCCATCCTGCAGGAAGCCCTGGCCGAGCTGCTGCGCAGCGGCGGCTACGAGCGCCACCTGCTCAAGCTGCGCCGCTGCTATGCCGAACAGGTGGCGCGCACCGCCGCCGCCGTATGCGAATACTTTCCCGCCGGCACCCGGCTGACCCAGCCCGGCGGCGGCTTCGTCATCTGGCTGGAACTGCCAGGCAGGATCGACACCCTGGCGCTGTACGAGAAGGCCCTGCAACAGGGCGTGACTTTCGCACCCGGGCCACTGTTTTCCGCCAGTGGCCGGTATGGCAGTTTCCTGCGGCTGAATTGCGGGCGCATGTGGACGCCGGGGATCGAGCATGCGCTGATGCGGTTGGGGCAGCTGGCGCAGGGGGAGCTGGCGGCCGGCCGGCGCTAGGCGGGCGGGGCACCGGGGCGCGGTTGTCCGCATGACACAAAAGTATTTACTATAATGTATATACCTTTCGGAGCGAGCTTCATGACCACCGCCAAAGTCTTCAAGTCCGGCAACAGCCAGGCGGTTCGCCTGCCTAAGAAGTTCCGCTTCAAGGCCTCCGAAGTCGAGATTTTCCAGCGGGGTGATGAGATCGTGCTGAAGGAAAAGGCCAAGGGGATCGCCACGGCGTTCCATCTTCTCGCCGGTCTGCCGGATGATTTCCTCGAGGAAGGCCGCAAGGATGAGCCTCCCCAGAAGCGCAAGGGCTTGTGATGGCGGCCCGCTTCCTGCTCGACACCAATATCTGCATCTACATCCGGCAGAAACGGCCCGCGGAAGTGCTCGCGCGTTTCGAGAAGCTGAAAGCCGGGGAGGCGGTGTTGTCCGTGGTCACCTACGGCGAACTGCTGTATGGCGCCGCCAAGAGCCAGCATCGGCAACTCGCCATGCAGCGATTGAACGATCTCGTATCGGTGCTTCCGGTTCTCCCGCTTCCCGATGGCGCTGCCCATGCGTACGGCGAGATCAGGGCGGCGCTGGAGTCCAAGGGAGAGACCATCGGCGGCAATGATCTTTGGATCGCTGCGCATGCCGTAGCCTTGGGGGTGGTTTTGGTTACCAACAACGAGCGGGAGTTCAAGCGGGTTGCGGGGCTCAAGGTGCAGAATTGGGCGAGTTGAGTGGGGGGCGGTAGGTGCGCACCGCCACTGTGCTAAAACCTCCGCAAGCGCGCGTACAGAGGTTTCAACACGATGACGGGGCAACGGTGTGTACCCTACCCACTAAAGCGAAAGCGCCAAAGCCCTATGGCGAAGCCTTCGCCGTCACCGCCACCCCCGCCGTCCGCAACACCTTCCCACTCCCATTGCGCTCCAGATGCTTGCGCACCCGCATCGCATCGGCGAACCGCGTGAGCGTGCCGATCGAATCCAGGAAGATCATGGACAGCTGGTGGTTCAGCGTGGACGCCCGCATCACCAGGCAGCGGCCGGCTTCGTTGGTGAAACCGGTTTTCTGCAATTCGATGTCCCAGGCCGGGTCGTTGTTGCGGACCAGGTGATTGGTGTTGACGTAAGTCATCTCATGGCCGTGTACCAGCACGGTCCCTTCCGGGCTGGTGGAGTCGTTGCGGATGGTGGCGTGCTCGTCGGCGGCGCCTACCAGGCGCAGCAGGTCGCGGGCGGTGGAGACGGTGTCGCTGGACAGGCCGGCGGGATCGGCGAAGTGCGAGGACGTCATGCCCAGGGAACGCGCTTTGGCGTTCATTTGCGCGATGAAGGCTGTGCGTCCGCCGGGATAATTGCGGCTCAGCGACATGGCCGCCCGGTTCTCGGACGACATCAGGGCCAGCAGCAGCATGTCGGAACGGCTCAGGTGGGTGCCGACGGAGAGGCGGGAATGAGTGCCCTTCTCGCGGTCGATATCCTCATCGCTGATTTCGAGAATCTCGTCCATGGGCAGATGCGCGTCCAGCACCACCAGCGCGGTCATCAGCTTGGTCAGGGACGCGATCGGCCGCACCACGTCGGCATTCTTGGATATCAGGGGTTCGCCGGTATCCTGGTCGACGACCAGGGCGGCAAAGGATCTCACGGACAGGTCGTCGGCCGCTTGCACCTGGGCCGCACCGCTCGCGCAGAAGAGCGCGAGGGCTGCCAGGAGGCCGCGGACGCAGGGCATGGGCGAAGGAAGCGAACGCGGCTTGGACGGCACGTGAGTCGTTAACCTGTCTGATTTTAGGGACTTAGGCGGGAACTTTAGCATTCTGCATGACATTTTGTAACGGGGGGCGCCGGGAGCCTTGCGGCGAGCATCGGCGGAGCCCGCCTCGACCCGGCTGATGCATAATCGATGCCTGCCCGATGCAGAGGGAGCGAACGATGAACGGCCGGATCCAGCTTTGTGCGGCGCTTCTGCTTCCGGCCTTGCTTTTACCCCCCTTCACGGCGGCAGCTCAAGACCACCAGGCCGCGGTCTGGCGCAGCCATGAACTGGACTTCCAGTTCATGGGCTTTACCACACATTTCTCCTGCAGCGGCCTGCAGGGCGATGTGCGCGACATCCTGCTCAGCCTGGGGGCGCAAGACGAACGCAATATGGTGATTCCCGGCGCCTGCAGCGGCTGGGAAGACCGGCCTTCGCGCATTTCCGGAGTGCACATCAAGGTGATGACGCTGCAGCCGGCGCCGTCCACTCCTGACGCCAGCCAGGGGCCGGTGGTGGACGCCTACTGGAAGGTGGTGACGGTCGGCGCCCGGTCCGAAGGCGAGAATTGCGAGTTGATCGAGCAGGTCAAGAGCGACATCCTGCCCCTGTTCACCACGCGCCATCTCAAGGACCAGAACCTTGACTGCATCCCGCACCAGGCGACCGCAATCCCCTCCAGGCTGACGCTCGAGGTGCTGGTGCCGGTGGCGCCGGTGAAGTAGCGGCTTGCCGCTATTGCGAAGGCCTACGGTAGGGCCTGTGGCCGCCGCGACCCTATGGGCAAAACATCCGGCGGCCGCGGGCCGCCCTACAAAAGCTCTGGCAAAACGACCTGGCGCTGTTCATCGCGGCGCCTCCGGCAGCAGGAAAGTCCGGCGGGCCAAAGGGGAGGCCAGGCGCTCCGGCGAGTACCAGCGCGCCAGCACCGACTTGTCCAGAAGATCGGGATTGGCGGCGGCGAAACCGGCAAAGTCGCCGTGGGTATAAGAGGCGCTGCGCTCCGCGAGCAGCGACAGGAATGCCAGGGTCATGGTTTCGTGGTAGGCCTCTGGGTTTCCCGCGCGGGCGCATAGGGCCTTCAGCGCGGCGCAATACTGCGCAGCGGCGTCCGGGAAGCTGTGGTGCCGCAGAAGTTCGAAGCCGGCGCGGACATGGTCCGCGTGGTGAAAGCCGCGGCTGTCGATTTCCCCGGCTAGGAAGGCACGCAGCAGTGTGTAGCCGGTGTCCATCATTGCCTCGCTCTGCGGATGCTTGATTGAAGAAATGATACAAATGTACAAATATAACAGTATTGCGTCAAGCGGCCTCCGCCGGCGAGCCGCCCCGCAGGGTGTTGCGCCGTGCCCTATGCGCGTCTTGACCGCAGGCGCGCAGTGTCTATATTGGTACCTGTGTACAGCATCGAGGTGAGCCCATGCCGGCCAGAAAACAGGAATCCATCGAGCGCGTCCAGACCGGCATCCGTGTCGAGAAGCGCATTCTGAAAGTGCTCAAGGCACTGGCCGAGTACAAGGACCTGACGCTCGGGGATCTGGTCGAGGGGATTGCCCTGCACGCCTTCGAGGGCAAGCCGGCGTTTTCCGCCGATACCCTGCGCCAGATCAAGCGCCTGAGAGAGGTCTACGGCCTGGAGCTGACCGCGGCGGACAGCCACCGCCTGGAGGAGCGCGAAGCCCGCAAGTGATGCGTGCAGCGTTCGGCCGAGCAGGGGCAGAGAGCCGCTGCGGCATAAAAAAGCCCGGCCGGGAGCTTGGTTCCGCTCCGGGCCGGGCGTCTTGAAGGCTGCGGGAACCCTGGTCTCAGGGTTCCCGATGCCGCACCCTCAGTTGGACTCGACGAACTCGATGTAGGGGGTGGTGCCGCCCGCGGTGGTGCAACTGCCCAGGGTCAGGTTATTGGTTTCACCGGTGGTGCCGGAATCCGTGGCACAGGTCGGCGCAGCCGTGGACCCGTCGGTCACCGCGATCTTCACCGTGATCGAGGCGCCGGTGTTGAATTTCGCTTCCGATCCGCCGCCGTCGCCGATGACGTTGAATTCCGATTCGTGCCAGTCGGTGCCCAGGTCCACCACGGTGTCCGCGCCGGTGGTGCTATAGGCCTCGGTTTCGGTGGTGAATACCAGCGTATCGGTGCCGTTGAGCACCGCGCTGCCCGAGAGCTTCAGGTTGGCCAGCTGGGTGATGGCGATCTTGGGTACGGAGACGGCGGCGCTGTTCTTGTAGCAATCGTCGCCCGACTTGTTCCAGCCGCTCGGGCACTTGCCGTAGGTGATCAGCCAGTACTGCATGAACGCGGATTCCTCACCCGAGGAGTACACGAACTGCTCCCAGGACTGGCAGCCGCTATGTCCCGAGCAAACGGCGGTGCCGCTCATGAAGTTCGAGTTCAGCTGCAGCGAATACGTGTTGGCCCCGTCGTCCCGTTCGCTTTTCACGCCCGTCACGGTCGGGAAAGTGCCAACGGTTTCGGTGATCACGCCCGAAACCTCGGCAACATCGTCGACGCCGTCTCCAACGGTATTGCTGGTGGCACCGCGGCGCGGCAGGTAGGGGATGTTCGGCGCCACGCTGCACTCGGTCTTGTTCCAGGCGATGTCCGGGTAGGACGCACGGAAACAGCCCTCCGCCGGCACGCTGGTGCGCACGATGGTTTCGCGCCAGGCCTCGCGCGCCTGGGCTTCCGCGTCCGCGGCTGCCGGACCCTGGGCAAAGCTGTTCGCATACACTCCCAACATGGCAGCGGCCGACAGGCCGGCCAACACGGCAATGGCTTTGATTTTCACGTGATCTCCCAATTTGGAACACTAAATTCGTGGATTGCGGATGCCTTGGCTTTGCCAGCGCATCCAGGCAGGCCCGCAAATTAGCAGATGCGCCCGAGTCCCCGCAACGCGGCCGGCCGGGCGTCGAATTTGCCGGCCGTCACCCGTGCGCGCAGCTCTCGCATCCGGCCTCGATTTATGGAAATCCGGATTACCGCCCGAAGCGGCGGCTGCGCTGCTGGAAGGCGCGCACCGCGCGCAGGAAATCGATCTTGCGGAAGGCAGGCCAGAAGATGTCGGTGAAATAGAACTCGCTGTAGACGCTCTGCCACAGCATGAAGCCGGACAGGCGGATTTCGCCGCTGGTGCGGATGATCAGGTCCGGTTCGGGCAGGTGCGGCGAATACAGGTAGCGTCCGATCGCCTCCGGCGTGATCGCCTCCACGATCTGCGCGGACGACTTGCCGCAGTCCAGCTCGGCGCGCATCAGGGCCTTCACCGCGTCGGTGATTTCCTCGCGTCCGCCATAGGCGGCCGCGAGGGTGAGTTCCACATCGCCGTAGTCCTGGGTCGCGGCTTCCGCCGCGCGCACCGCCTCGATCGTGCTCGGCGGCAGCAGGTCGACCCGGCCCACCGCGCGCACCCGCACGCGCCGCTGGTGGATGCGCGGATCGGCGATCAGGCTCCTCAGCTTGGCCTCGGTGACCGCCATCAGGCCGTTCAGCTCCTCGGTGGGCCGGGCGAAGTTGTCGGTGGAAAACACCCATAGGGTGATGGCGGTGATGCCCAGGTCCACGCACCAGTCGAGCAGGTCGTCGAGCTTGTCGGCGCCGGCGCTATAGGCCGCCTGCGTATCTTTGAGGCCCTGCATCCGGCCATAGCGGCGGTTGCCGTCGAGAATCAAGCCCACATGCTTGGGGATCGGCCCGCGCAGGACCTGCTTGAGCAGAAATGCGCCGTAAAGCTGGTACAGCGGCCGCAGCAGCAATTGCCGAATCAAAAAAATCCCCCCCGTTTTGAACCCCGCCGCTGCAGCCATCTGCCGGTCTGCCTTTGAGTCTTACATGATACGTGAGCGCGGTGCCGGCGCGCCGGGCAGTCCGGTGTCTGCCTCAGGACGCTGCGCCGAGCACAAAAGACGTCATCGACAGCGCGCTCATCACCACGTCGTTGAAGAACAGCGGCCGCTCGCCGGCGCGCTGTACCCCCAGCACATAGAGCAGGGGCAGGTAATGCTCCGGGGTCGGGATGGCCAGGTGCGCGTCGCCGCCCAGCCCGGGGTAGTCGGCCAGCGCCTGATGGTCGCCGTTTTCGATCAGGCGCTGGCTGAGCGTGTGAAAGCGCAGCGCCCAGTCCGGCGACTTGCGATCGTGGAAGCTGAACAGACGCAGGTTGTGGATGATGTCGCCGCTGCCGACGATCAGCACACCCTCGTCGCGCAGCGCGTCCAGCCGCTGCCCCAGGGCGTAATGCCAGGGGCCGGGCCGGGCGCTGTCTAGGCTCAGCTGCACCACCGGAATATCGGCCTGCGGATACATCACGCGCAGCACGCTCCAGGCGCCGTGATCCAGTCCGCGTCCAGGGTCGGCGTGCACCGCTTGGGGGCTGAGGGAGGCGCCGAGCAGGTGCACCACCCGCTGCGCCAGCGCCGGGCTGCCGGGAGCCGGATAGCGCACGTCGAACAGGGGCTTGGGAAAACCGTAAAAATCGTGAATCGTCTGCGGCTGCTGCGCCGCCGAGACATGGACGCCGCGGGTCTCCCAATGCGCGGAGATGCACAGGATCGCCCGCGGCCGCGGCAGGCGCCGCCCCAGCTGCGCCCATTCCCGGCTGAATTCGTTGTCCTCGATCGCGTTCATGGGCGAACCGTGCCCGACGAAAATAGCTGGCGTTGGGGCGGGCATCGGGGCCGGCATCGGGCCGGGGCTGCTGTGCGATTCGCTCATGGCGGCAGTATGGCCGATCAGGCGGCGCGCACGCGCAAGGCTTCGCGGTAGCGGCGGCTGCACGGCACCGGCGTGCCGTCGCGCAGCTTCAGCCGGGCATCGCCGGTCTCCAGCGGCTCGATCTCCGCCAGGTGGTCCAGGTTCACCATGTAGCTGCGGTGCACGCGGGCGAAGCGCTTCGGGTCCAGCCGCGGCTCCAGCGCCGCCATGGTGGAGCGCAGCGGGTAGTGGTGGCCGCGCACATACAGGTTGACGTAGTTGCCGGAGGCTTCCAGCCATTCGATGTCGGCCGCCGCCACCAGGAATTCCTTCCCCAGCTTGCGTACCAGGAAGCGTTCCGGCCGTTCCACCGGCTCCACCGGCGGGGCGTCCTCCGGCGCGGCCAGCAGGCTGGCCTCGCCCTGCATTTGCAGCAGGAAGAAGCGGTAGACATAGAACAGCGCCAGCAGGTAGGCGTAGCCGCGGCCGTCCTTGAGGTATTCGTACAGCAGCTGGCGCGGCGTATCGCCGAAATCGTAGCGGCCGCCCAGCGCGGCATAGGCCAGCTTGCGCAACAGCACCATGCCGCCGACATGCAGCAGCGAAAACGGCACCGTAGCGAGGGCATGCGCCAGCAGGCTGCGCGGCCAGGTGGCGAAGCGGAACGGGAAGCGCCGATCCATTTGCAGCAGCAGCGGCACCAGCGCCAATATGGTCAGGCAGCTGGAGAATTCCCACACCACCGGTTCCCAGGCCGCATAGGGCAGCCCTGCGCGGCGCACGTCCATGATGACGGTGACGCTGTTGCCGGTTGCCTGCACCAGCTCGAACAGCACCCAGAAGCCGACTTCGTAAAAACGTCGGTGCCGGAGGTAGCGATCCAGCGGCGAGGGGGCGGGACTCATCGCGCCATCATAGGGGCTGCCGGAGAGTTTTGCCGCGGGCCGGTCAACGCCTTCCGCGAATTGTCCCCGCCAGCCCGCAGCTCGTCACTTCGGGCTTTGAAGACCGCGGCCTGCGCGCGCAGGATCGGCCCATTCCAGCACCAACCGGAGCCGCCAGCATGGAACCCGCCGCACGCCGCCACGATATCGATGCCCTGCGCGTCCTCGCCTTCGGGCTGTTGATCCTCTACCACTGCGCCATGGCCTATGTCGCGGACTGGGGCTGGCACATCAAGAGTCCGCATACCGCCGAGTGGCTGCAATACCCGATGTTGTTCCTCAACCGCTGGCGCATGGAACTGCTGTTCCTGATCTCGGGCCTGGCGCTGTCATTCCTGCAACGCCGCGCCGGAGGGCTGCGCCTGGCCGGAATGCGCACCCGCCGCCTGCTGCTGCCGCTGCTGTTCGGCATGGTCGTGGTGGTGCCGCTGCAGCCGTATTGCCAAGGCGTGAGCAATGGCCTGGTCGAGCCCGGTTTCTGGCGCTTTCTGCTGCGCTACTGGACCTTCGGCCCCTGGCCGCCGCAGGCCTTCGACGGCTGGCAATTCGGCTGGACCTGGAATCACCTGTGGTACCTGGCCTATGTCTGGGTCTACACCCTGCTGCTGCTGGCGCTGATGCCGCTGCTGCGGTCGCGGCCCGGCCGCGCCCTGCAGGCCGCGATCGGGCGCCTGCGCGGTCCGGCCCTGCTGTTCCTGCCGGCCCTGCCGCTGATCCTGTGGTCCTGGCTGCTGCAGGCGCGCTTCGCCGAAACCCATGACCTGATCCACGACTGGTTCATCCATACCGAATACCTCAGCGTGTTCCTGTATGGCCATTGGCTGGGGAGCAATACCGGATTGTGGGAGGAACTGCGGCGGCTGCGCTGGCGCAGCCTGGGCATTGCCCTGGGCATCTTCTGCGTCTACCTGCCCATGCTCAAGTACCTGCCGGACGACGCCGGCCTGGTACTGCTGTCGCTGACCCGCGCCCTGCGCTGGAGCTACTGCTGGCTGGCGCTGGCCGCGGTGCTGGGCTGGGGGCACCAGCTGCTGAACCGCCCGTTCCGCTGGCTGCCGTACGCCACGGAAGCGGTGTTTCCCTGGTACATGCTGCACCAGACCCTGATCGTCGGCCTGGCCTACCTGCTGATCCCCCTGCGCTTCGGGCCGGTGCTGGAGCCCGCGCTGCTGGTCATGGGTACGGTGGCGGGCTGCGCCCTGCTGCACGAATGCCTGATCCGGCGCAGCCCCTGGCTGCGCCCCCTGTTCGGACTGGCGATGCAGGGCAAGACCAGGCGGTCTGAGCCGGCGCCGCAGCGCCCGGCCCGGGCCGAGGAGCGGCAGCCCATTGGGCAGGAGCCGGCCTGAGCGGGTGCTCCGCCTGGCGGTCATCCTCGCCCCGGCGTCGGCCGGACAGGTGGATCATGGCGCGCGTCAAGGTATAGTGATTCCCGTACTGGTCAGGGAAAACCGCGATGCCGCTCTTTGGCAGGGAACCACCTTCGTTTCACGATCAGCTCGAAGGCGTACTGATCGAGCAGCTCAAGACGCAGCCCGGCAACCAGGGCGCGCGGCTCAAACTGCTGGAACTGTACTTCGAGAGCCATCGCATTACGCCGTTCCTGCGCGTGGCCAAGGAACTGGCCGACCAGACCCCCAACAAGGCAGCCTCGCCGGAATGGCAGAAATGCGCCAGCATGGGGCGCATGCTGATTCCGGACGAGAGCCTGTTCAGCGCCCACGGCAGCGACCGCATCGAGTTCGTCGGCGCCGGCTACGGCGCAGCGCCGGCCCAGAACATGGCGCCGGTGCGGCGGCTTGGCGACGATACGCGCTTCACCCGGCATTTCGAGGAACTGGCGGCGGTGTTCGAGTCGGCGGTGCGCGCCAATCCGCCGTTCCAGGCCGCCTTCGACATGGAGCTGACCTACCTGGCGCGCCGGCCGTCCTCGCTGCTCCACGCGCGGCGCCTGTCCGCCAGCCTGGGCGGGGCGCAGATCTACTTCAAGCGCGAAGACCTGTCGCCGCGCGACACCCAGCTGATCATCAGCGTGGTCGGACAGGCCCTGTTGGCGCAGAGGCTGGGCCGCAAGACCCTGGTCACCTATACCCTCGACGGCCGCCGCGGGGTCGTCACCGCCTCGATCGCCGCCCGCCTGGGCATGCAGGCGGTGGTGTTTATGGACAACGACAAGAGTTCGCGCCACACCGCCAACGTGTTCCGCATGTGGCTGCGCGGCGCCGATGTCATGCCGACCGACGACGAGCGCACCGGCGGTGCGCAGGAAGCGCGCGAGTCCGCCCTCAAGTACTGGGCGCGCCATCCTGCCGATTCGCTGATGATTTTCGGTCTCGAGGGCGCGCCGGAACCTTATCCGATGATGGCGCGCGAATTCGCTTCCGTCATCGGCCGCGAATGCCTGCGCCAGGTGCGCGTCGCCGCGAAGCGCGCGCCGGACCTCGTGGTGGCGCGCGGCGGCAGCAATGCCGACGCGCTCGGCCTGTTTCCGCCGATGATTCCGGACCCGCAGATCCGCCTGGTCTGCGTCGAGCCGCTGCACGAGCATGGCGAGATGGATTTGTCGCCGACCGCGCACGATCCCACCCGGCAACACCTGGCGCCGGACAAGCACAAGGTGGCGCAGTCGATCCTCGACGGCCTGGAGTACCCCAGCGTGGTGCGCGAACACCGCTGGCTGCGGGAGACCGGGCGCGTCGAATACGTCAAGCACACGCTCGAAGCGGCCAAGAAGGCGATCCGCGACCTCAGTTTCTTCGAGGGCATCACCCCGGCCATCGAAACCGCGCACGCCCTGGCCTGGACCTGCCAGGCCGCCGCGGCGATGCAGCCGGAGCAGGCGGTGGTGCTGATGATGGCCGAGGACTCGGACAAGGAGATCTGGGATATCGGCCGCCTGATGGGGGCGCCGATCTAGGCCGGTACGCGAAGAAATGCCGAAGAAGCCCGCTGCGCGTGGCGCAGCGCCCAAGCGGTCCCCGCGCACTGCGCAGCGGTCCGAATATTCGATCGACGATCTGGCCCGCGCCGGCGGCTCCACCGTGCGCAACGTGCGCGCCTACCAGGACCGCGGCCTGCTGCCGCCGCCGCAGCGCCGCGGCCGCAAGGGCATCTATACCCAGGACCACCTGGCGCGCCTGCGGCTGATCGGCCGCCTGCTGGAGCGCGGCTACACCCTGGCCAATATCGCCGAGCTGATCGCCGCCTGGGAGCAGGGCCGCGACCTGCGCCAGCTGATGGGCCTGGAGGCGCAGCTGACCCGGCCCTGGTCGGACGAAGTGCCGATCACCATTTCCATCGTCGAGCTGGCCAAGGCCTTCGGCGGCAACTACCGGCCCAGCGACCTGGCCCGCGCCCAGGAGCTGGGTATCGTCGAGCGCGACGGGCTGCGCTTCCGCGTGCCCAGTCCCAAGCTTCTCGCGGTGGGCTCGGAGATCGTCGGCATGGGCATCCCCCTGGGGGAGTTGCTGACCATCATCGGCGGCCTGCGCCGCAACGTCGAGCGCGTCGCCGACGAATTGATCCAGGTCGCGGTGGCCAGCATCGACCGCTACGGCGACGAGCTGCCGCCGGCCGAGGATGTGCCGCGGCTGGCGGCGATGATCGGGCGCCTGCGCCCGCTGGCCGACAAGGCGATCGAATCGGAAGTGTCGCGGGCGATGGAGCGGGCGCTGAGCCGCTTCCTCGGCGACCGCATGGCGCAGGTGCTGGATCATCTGCCGCAGTACCGCAATCCGCGCTAGCGCGGACTTCGCCCGCCCCGTTCGTCCCGTCCGCCGCGCCGTTCGCGCCGGGGCCGTTCCGCTTGTCCGCTCCGCCATGCATTCCGGCTGGCATGACCGTTTCACCGCATGCGCCCTCCTACTCTGACCGGGAAGTCAGAGGCGCGGAGGAAACAGGATATGGCGGACGACGGCATGGCGCTGCGGCAGCAGGACTGGTTATCGCAGGCTGGAGTGGCGCTGACGCCGCTCTACGATCAGGCATTGAGCTTCGCGCGCATCCTGCACGCGCCGCAGCGGCGCAAGAACAACGGCGCGCCCTACCTGTCGCACCTGGTGCAGGTGTCCGGGCTGGTACTGGAATATGGCGGCGACGAGGCCCAGGCCATCGCGGCGCTGCTGCACGACGCCGTCGAGGACCAGGCCGGCGCCTTCGGCGGTGCCGCGCTGCTGCGCGACATCATCGGCACGCGCTTCGGCCCCACGGTGCTGCGCCTGGTCGATCTGTGTTCCGATTGCGAGGGTGCGCCCAAGCCGTCATGGGCCTGGCGCAAGCAGCAGCACCTCCACCGGCTTGCCGCCGCTTCCGCTTACGACTGCCTGGTACCGGCCTGCGACAACCTGCACAACCTGCGCTGCATCAACGGCGACCTGCGCGCCGGACGCGATCCGTTTGCCCTGCTCAAGGCCGGCCCTGATGCAAAGCTGCGCCATCTTTCGGCACTGGTCCAGGTGTTCGAAGCGGTCGCGCTGCCGGTGGCCGCGGAGTTGCGTCAGGAGATGGCGCAACTGCGCCGCTTGCTGATCGAGCTGTGCATCTGCTGGGAAGGGCAGGGTGAGGATTCGGCCGGCTACGCCACGCCGTAAAACAGTTTCCGGCTTCCAGTTTCCGGGGAGAACGAGGGCGGACGCGCTGCTCGTAACTCTCCGGAAGCTGGATACCTTTTTCCTGAAAACCGCCGTCAGTTAGTAGGGCGGCCCGTGGCCGCCGTGGTTCTGCGCGGCAGCATCATCGGCGGCCACAGGCCCTACGATCAATGATGCAGCATCACGAACACCTGGAACTCGCCGACCAGGAATCCCAGCACTGCCCCCACCGCGATGAGGATCCACTCGTCCTGCTGGAAGGCGGGCCGCAGCAGGCCCTCGAATTCCTCCGGCGACAGCTCCTGCATCTTGGAGACCATGGTGTTCTCGATATCCATGGCCTGGCCGGCATAGGATTCCATCGAGCGCATCGTCTCCGGCAGCCGCTTCATCAATTCGGCCGCCACCATCTTCTTCATCGCCTGGTACTTGCCGCTGCCGACCGCGAACACTACGAAGGGGCGGGCCAGGCCGGCCTGCTCGTCGACCAGGCGCTGCACCTGCTTCTGCACCATGCCGAACAGCCGGTCGGACAGCGGACCGCGCAGCACCGCCTCGAGGATATTGCGCGGCGTCACTACTTCGCGGGCGATCAGCCGGCCGTATTCGGCCGAGACCTCGCGGCGCCGCTTGAGGAACAGGCCCTGCCACTCGAACAGGCCCAGGTAGCGCGTGGGCTGCTTCGGGTTGAAGATCATCTTCAGCGCCAGCCAGTCGGTGAACCAGCCGGTGAAGCCGCCGAACACCGGCATCACCAGGGCCGAATGTGTCAGCGCCCAGGTCGCCGCCTGGATGCAGCCGATGATGAAGCCGAAGTACAGGCCGGAGTTGCGGATGAACCTGAATTCCTCCCGGCCGGACTCCTGGAAGATGCGGTTGAGCAGCTGCTTGTCGCGCAGCAGCGCCGTGATCACCATCTCCTTGAGGTCGAACACGGCGTTGATGTCGGCCTTGATGTCGATCATGATCTGCCGCACCATCGCCGGCGACTCGGCCTGGATGCGCTGCACGATCAGGCGCTTCACCGCCTCCGGCGCGGCCTCCCATAGTCCCGGCGAGTATTGTGCGGCTACCGCGCGGGTAATGTCGTCCACCGCCGTCAGCAGGGGCTTTTCGATTTCCTGGGCGATGCGATCGGGATCGAGCCGGCCGAACACGTCCTCCGGCCGGATCAGCCGGCTGGTCAGCAGGTCGCAGGAGATGGCCGCCATGATCGCCGCCTTGCGCGGCACGATGCCCTGCCAGCCCAGGTACGGCGCCTTGAGGCCGATGAACTCCAGCGGCTGGAACATCATGCGGATCGCCACGATCTTGGTGACGAAGCCGATGATCGCCGCCACGAACGGCATCGACAGGTAGATCAGCCAGTTGCGCTGTACGTCGGCGACGATGTCGTGCCAGCCTTGCATCGCTTGCTCCCCCTGAGAAGCCTAATCCTCGCTGATCCGGCAGGCCGCCCACAAGGCGCGGCCCAGGTCGGACATCTTCAGCGTGCGCCGCAGGATCGATTCGCGCTGCCCGCTCTTCTTGATGTGCTCCACCGCCTTGCGCACTGCGTCGTCGGTTTCCAGGATCTCGTAGCTGATCTTGAGGTCGGGCGCTTCGGGCGCGGTCTGCACCAGGTCCCAGTCGCGCAGGCGCCGGATGTAGTTCGAGGTCAGATCGATCAGCTGCACGCCCGCGATCTTGCCGACGTTGGAGACGTTCTGCAGCACCGGATGCACGGCCCCGCCCAGGCGCGAACCGGCCATGACGTGCAGCAGGGGATAGCCGTTGGAGTCCGACAGCGCGGACAGGATGCGCGCTTCGTCCGGCACCAGGCTCTTCAGCGCAGCGACGTAATAGGCCTGCCGCGCCTGTTCGCGCGACTGCTCGCCGGAGATTTCCAGCAGCTCGCGCAGCAGCTCGCCGGGCGCGTAGGGTCCGCGCTTGTTCGACTGTGCCGGGTCCCCCTCCACCGAAAACGCCAGCACCGATACGGTGGCGCTGCGCTCGACCTTGTCCAGGCGCTGCTTGAGCTCGGTCAGCACGCGCCGTTCGATCTTTTCGAGCTGCTCCTGGGCGTAGCTGCCGCCGGGGAGCCGCTTCAGCACGCGGTTGGCCAGTGCTCCGGCGGCGAATCCGCCTTTTCGGGCGCTGTTGCGGCCGTTATCCTCGTCGCTCACGGCGATTTCCCCAAAGCACGAATGGTTATGCCGCTTACTGTAGGTAAGCACCGAGGCGGGAACAAGGCTCAGTGCGAATATGGCTCCTGGCGGCAGGGCCAATCAGTGCTGGAGCCCCTCTCCCGCCGGCAGCCCGCAGCCAGCGGGCTGCCGGGTATAAGGGGTTGGGTGAGGGACGCACCATCGGTGAGAGGTACGCCTTGTTGAAAGTGCGCCCCTCACCCGCGCCTGGCGGCGCGGCCTCTCCCAAAGGGAGAGGCAAACACCGATTTGCTCAGGCGGCCAGCCTTTGCGCCGCCGGCGAGCTGTCGAGATAAGCCAGGGCCTGCGCCGTGGAGGCCTCGCGCTCCGGGTGGTACCAGGGATTGAGGTAGCGCAGTTCCTGCCCGGCCAGCCAGAACACCGAGGGCAGCAGGCCGGCCTTGGCCTGGCGTTGCCATTCCAGCCAGATCCACGGACGCAGGACGCTCGGGCGCTTGGCGGCGAACAGCGGGTCCTGGCGCATCAGGTGCGCCGCGCCGGCGACCCACAGGCCGAACACCACCGGGAAGCTGATGGTCATCAGGTAGTAGCGGGTCGGATAGCTGCCGCCGAGATGCCGGTACAGGTCGAAGGCGACGCAGCGGTGCTCCACTTCCTCGGCGCCGTGCCAGCGGATCAGGTCGAGCAGCACCGGATCGGCGCCGAGTGCGTCCCAGCGGCGATTCTCCAGCGCGTACTTGCCCAGCACGCAGGTCATGTGCTCGATCGCCGCGACCAGGCCGAGCCGGAACAGGAGCCATTGGCGCTGCGCCAGGCGCGGCAGCCGGCGTCCGAAGGGCGCATCGGCCAGCGCCACCTCGAACAGCCAGTTCATGCGCCGCATGTAGCTTTCGGTCTCGATGCCGTGGGCGCTCAGGTATTCGGCGATGGCGCCGTCGTGGGCGCGCGCATGCATGGCCTCCTGGCGGATGAAGCCCTGCACATCCTCGCGCAGCTTGGCGTCCCGCACCAGGGGCAGGGCCTGGTTGTAGAGCTTGCAGAACCAGAACTCGCCCGCCGGCAGCAGCAGGTTGATCTCGTTGATGAAGTGACTGGTGAAGGGCTGCTGCGGCAGCCAGTGCAGGGGCGTCTGCGACCAGTCGAACTGCACGCGGCGCTGCTGCAGCCGGCCTTGGGTGTGCGAGGCGCGCGGCGCCGGCTTGGCTTGGGTGCTCATGTACTTGGTTATGGCGAAGGTTCAGGCGGCCGCGCGGTAGTTCTGGGCGATGGCCTCGATGTCCGCGAGGAACCGGCGGTTGTCGTGCTGCCAGGGATGGAAGCCCGGCCGGTAGTAATCGAAGTAGGCCGGGATGATGCGGCGCAGCGCCCCCGGCTTGAGCCAATGGTAGCGGACCAGGGTCCACCAGCCCTTCAGGTCGAACAGGCCGCCGTCCCTGGCCACGATGATCAGGTGGAACGGGATCACCAGGCTCCAGAAGATCACCGTGAGCGCCGCCAGCGCCAGCGCGCGGCGCACATAGGCCCCGGCGCCGGTGCCGATCACCTGCTGGTAGACGTCGTAGGCCACCGCTTTGTGTTCGGTCTCCTCCAGGGCATGCCAGCGCCACAGCGCCGCGAAGCGCGGCTCGGCGCCCTGCAGCAGCTGCGGTTCGCGCAGCAGGATATCGGCCAGGATGGCGGTGAAATGCTCCAGCGCGATGGTGATGGCGAGCTGGTCGGCATGCGGCAGGATTTTTTTGCCGAGCTTGAGCAGGCGGATCCCCAGCCGCTCCATCGCCATGGCCGGCATGCCGCTGGCCGCCAGGGCCTCGTTGTACTCGATATGCTCGCGGCCGTGCATCGCTTCCTGGCCGATGAAGGCGGTGACCGCCTGCTGCAGCTGCGGGTCGGCGATGCGGTCCCGGTAGTAGCGCACGCTGTCGATGAAGAAGCGCTCGCCGGAAGGAAAGAAGATGGAGAGCGTGTTGAAGAACTGCGAGACATGCGGGCCGGCGGCATTCCAGTCGCGCATGCGGTCGCCGGGCAGCTTGAACTTCAGGTCGCGTCGGATGGGCAGCATGGCTTTTGTGTCCTCTCGATTTGGAAACGGAGTTGAATCGTCATCGCGGCGATAATCACAGCGACAATTCCATGCGTGCCAGCCGCCGCGTCAGCGCCGGCGACAGCCGCGACAGCAGGCGCGCGCCATGCGCTTCGCTGCCGACCAGCACTTCGGGCTTGCGCTGTTCGATGGCCTTGAGGATCGCCGCCGCCACCGCTTGCGGTTTCAGGTTGCGGCGCTGGTACAGGCGCCTGGCGCCGTCGCGGCGGCGCTTCTGCTCTTCCTCGCTGACGCCGACGAAGCGCGTGCTGCCGGTGATGGGCGTGTCGATCACCCCGGGGCAGACGCTGATGACCTGGATGCCCTGGCCGGCCAGCTCGGCGCGCAGGCAGTCGCTGAGCATGGCCACCGCCGCCTTGGTGGTGGCATAGGCCGCCAGCATGCGCGTCGGGGTGAAGGCCAGGGCCGAGGCGACGTTGACGATGTGGCCGCCCTTGCCGGCCGCGACCATCTGCTTGCCGAACAGGCGCGAGCCATGGATCACGCCCCACAGGTTGACGTGCAGGATCTTGTCCCAGTCGGCGGTGCTGGTATCCAGAAAGCTGCCGGCCATGCCGATGCCGGCGTTGTTGACCACCAGGTCCGGCGCGCCCAGCTCGGCGGCAACCCAGGCGGCGAAGGCCTCCATGGCCTTGGCATCGCCCACGTCCACCTTGCGCGCATGCGCGGTGGCGCCGAGCAGTTCCGCCAGCTCGGCGCTGCGCCGGGCGGCGGCCAGGTCGATGTCCGCCGCCACCACTTCCGCGCCCTGTTCCGCCAGGGCCAGCAGGGTTTCGCGGCCGATGCCGGAGCCGCCGCCGGTGACGATGGCCAGCTTGCCGGCGTAGCGGCCCCTGGCGGCGGCCTCGCCGAAGCCGCGCACCTGGGCGCGATGCAGGCCGGCGGGCTCTTCGCCGCCGCTGGTGAAATCGACGAATTCCGAGACGTAGCGTACGACCAGTTCCGGATGGCTCAGCTGCAGCCAATGCCCGGCGCCGACATCGCGCCGCCACAGCCGCTCGACCCACTGCTCGATGCCCTCCAGCAATTCCAGGCTGACGAAGCGGTCGCGCGTCGGCACCACCAGCTGCACCGGCACGCTGGTGCGGCGCTCGCGCGGCGCCAGCAGGCGCCTGGCGACGTTGGCGCGATACAGGTTCAGGCCTTGCTGGCCGTCGCGGGTCTGGCTCGGACTGGACTCGGTATGGATGCCCTCGAAGCGTTCCAGCAGCTTGGGCCAGAGCTGGTCCAGGCCCAGCTTCCAGGCCAGCGGCGCCGCCAGCGGCAGGTGGAAGGCGCCGATGTACCAGGAGTGCATCAGCTGGTTGGCGAACTTGGCCAGTTCGCCGGGGGCGCCGCTGCGCAGGCGTTGCATCACCCAGTAGCCGGCATGGTCGAGCGAGGGGCCGGAGATCGAGGTGAACGAGGCGATGCGGCCGCGCAGCCGCGCGGTGCTGACCGCCTCCCAGCCCTGGATCGAACCCCAGTCGTGTGCCACCAGGTGGATCGGTTGCTCCGGGCTGACCGCATCCGCCACCGCCGCCAGGTCGGCGACCAGGTGGTCCAGTTCGTAAGCAGCCGTGTGTGCCGGGGCGCTGGAGTCGCCGGCGCCGCGCACGTCGTAGGCCGCCACGCGGTAGCGCGCGCTCAGCGGGTCCACTACCTTGTGCCACACCTGGCTGCTGTCCGGGTAGCCGTGCACCAGCACGATGAGGGGCTGTCGGTCTGTTTGATCGGCGGCGCCATAGACTTTTATCGCCAGCTCCACTTCGCCGGAGCGCACGCGCAGGGTTTGCGCTTGCGGCGGCGGCTTGATATCCGTACCCATTAGTATGTTCCTTGGCGGCGCGCGCTCAGGCGGCCTGGGCCAGCGGCAGCAGGCCGCGGCTGCTCCAGCGCCGCACCTGCGGTACGTCCTCGTCGAGCCAGAACGCGTCTTCGGCGGTGACCACCAGCAGTTCCTCCCACTTGGCGCCGACGCCGCGGAAGCCCAGGTGCGGCTCCACCGCCCACAGGCCGGGGGTCGGCGGATGGTCGGAAGGCTGGCCGCTGCTCCACAGCGGCGACCAACCTTCGCGCCGGCCCCTGGCCAGGTCCCCGACCAGCTTGCCGATGTTGCGCACGCCGAAATTCAGGATGCTCAGGTGCCTGCCCTCGTCCGCCTCGAGTTTCTCGACGCGGTGGGCCAGCACCTGGAACGGGTAGGCCTTGTGGCGCGGCTCGTAGCCGTGGCGGGCGCAGAGGCGGTCCACCGCCTGGCTGATCTCGGACAGGTGCTTGCGCTGCCGCACCAGGTCCAGGATCAGCTGGCGGTACTCGAGCAGGTCGTCCATCAGCTTTTCGAGGATGCGGTTGCTGCCCAGGCAGCCGCTGTAGCCGATGTCGGCGGTGTAGCCCTGCAGTGTCGGCGCGCAGTCGAGGATGTACGGCATGTTTTTCTCGAGCTTGCGCCCGCCCGGGTAGAACGCCGGGTTGAAGCCGCCCAGGTGTCGCACGCCGATGAAGCCGCGGAACGCGGTGCGGTCGCCGAACCAGGCGAAGGGCTGGTGGAAGCAGTCGTTGGCGCCGTTGGCGGCCAGCCAGCGCTGCATCAGCGCCGCCGCTTCGCGCTCGGTGATGCCGGGGCGCAGCTGCGCCGCGATGGTCTCGGCGCAGCGATACGCCAGCCGCTGCGCCCTGCGGAAGCCGTCCAGATCGGCAATCGCCGGATCCCATCCCGCATTGCCGCCGTCACCGCCGTTTCTGCCCGCGTCCTGGCTCATCTTCCGCCCCGCTTAATGTGACATTGAACACTGTAACATTATAGGCGGTGGAGGCGGCAATGGCTGCGCTGCCGGAGCCGTTTGTCGCGGGGATCAGTGACGCCGCGGCAGCCGCGCCGGCGCCGGGTTTGAGGCCTGGATGAGGCTGAACGCGGCTGCTTTAAGACGCGGCGTCTGCCCTGATCAATGGCAGCGCTGCACGTTGCGGGCGAGCATCCAGGCGTTCACCGGCCAGGCCGCGGCATAGCCGGCCACCAGCGCCAGGCCGAATGCTTCCCAGTAAAGCGGCGCCAGCAGGCTCACGCCGCGCATGCCGCCCATGCGGTAGTCGACCAGGTTCATCACCAGTTCCATCACGCCGATCGAGATCATCTCGCCCAGCCAGACCGTGCGCAGCGACGAGAGCAGGCCGAAGCCGCGGCGCAGCATCGGCAGCAGGGTCAGCGTGAACCCGCTGATGAAGGAGAGGATCACCGCCGGTGCTCCAGCGCTGGATTTGCGCCAGCATAAACCCTGGACCAGAGTCCAGGGTCAAGCGCCTTTGACAGCGGCCGGAATCTAATGCGCCGTGCCGCTGCGATAGCCCAGGATGCGCGCCGGCAGGAACAGCACCGCCTTGAGCAGCGCGAACAAGGCCTCAAAGGTAATGCCGATCAGGCGCAGGGGCAGGGTCAACAGCCAGACCAGCGGCCACAGCACCAGCGCCAGCAGGGCCAGCGGCCAGCACAGCAGGAACAGCAGGCACCAGCCGATCAGCGCCAGCAAGGTTTTCATCGATCCTTCACCCGCACGTCATCTTTAGTGCGTGGAATCGTAATTCAATCCGTGGATTTCCGGAATCGCCGCGCCGGTAGGGATCACCTCGGTGACGATGCTCGACTTGACCAGGCTGCCGCCGCCGACCTTGGTCCGCACGTAAACATCCTCGCCGGCGGCGAGGCTGAAGCTGGTCTGGCTCTGATCGCCGTTGCCGCAGGCCACCTGATACGTGCCGGGGTCGCTGTCCACATAGAAGAAGGTTCCCGGATTGGACACGCCGACCGGCTTGCCGTTGAGTTCGATCGGGGGGGTGATCAGGTTGCCGATGAATGGGGAGGGGCGATAGAAGAAGATGCGCCCCTTGTCCGCCGGCTTCACCGGCATTAGCGCGTTCATCTCGCTGTAGCTCATGTGGCCGGCGCAGGCGCCGAGCAGCAAGGCATTGAGGAGGATGGAAAAATTCTTGAGCGTTCGCAGCATGGTGGCCCTGGCCTGGTTATCGGAATAGGTGGGCAATAACCAGCATGTCCTGTGCCAGTTTAGGGCGGGGCCCGCCCCCGACTGCTCCGGGACCGGCTCAGAAAGCTGCGCGTAGCGCCTGGGCCAAAGGGGCGTGAAACCAGGCCGCCATACCCGCCATCGCCAGGCAGATCAGGCCTTGCAGGATCAGGGTATCGATGCGCTCGCCGCTGAGCGCCGGGCCCTCCGGCATCAGGACGGAACGGCGGCGCAGGGAGGCGCCGCGCGGGGCGGCCGGG
>CAJCJI010000339.1 GCA_903970595.1 Verrucomicrobiota bacterium | reverse complement strand
CGGCAACCTGCTGTACTACCTGTGCGTGGCCAGCGCAATCCGGCGCGCCGGCGCGCCGCTGCCGACCCTGATCGTCGGCACCCTGCCGGTGGTGATTGCCATCAGCGCCCACTGGCGCGCCCGCCACCGCGAAGGAGCGCTGCCCTGGATGCACCTCTTGCCGCCGCTGCTGCTGATCGCCTGCGGCATCGTCTGCGTCAACCAAACCGAGCTGGCGGCGCTGGACAGGGGCGACGACGGCAACCGGCTGCGCTATGCCGGCGGAGCGCTCCTGGCCTGCGGCGCCGTGGCCTGCTGGACCTGGTATCCCTTGCGCAACGCCGATTGGCTACACCGTCACCCCACCGCCAGGGCACAGACCTGGTCCACCGCGCAGGGCCTGGCGGTCCTGCCGCTGGCGCTCGCGGGCTGTGCGGTGCTGTGGCTTTGGCCGGATTTCGGCGGCGAGGCCAAGGCCGCATTCCGGATGCCCCTGGGGCCGCAACCGCTCCGGTTCGTCGAACTGGCGGCAGCCATGGGCCTGTTTTCCACCTGGCTCGGCTCGGTGTGCTGGAACCAGGCGAGCCGGCGCTTGCCCCCTGCGCTGGCGGGGCAGTTGCTGGTATTCGAAACCCTGGCCGCTCTGGCCTACATTTTCCTGTTGCGCCGCCAGTGGCCGGCGCCGGCGACGGCCGCCGGCATCGGGCTGCTCATCGCGGGAGTGCTGGGGGCGGTGCGGACCAGGCCCGCGCAGGCCCGGTCCTGATCGATTCCGGCGCGGGCTTATCGCTCCGCTAGGCCTTCCGTGCCTTCATGGTATTTCTTTTCGCCCGCCGGCAGCGCCGCTTTGAGCCAGTTCTGTTTCGGCGGCAGCGGGCAGGTGGCATAGGGCGTGTAGGCGCAGGGCGGATTCTGCAGGCGGTTGAAATCCAGCGTCAGTTCGCCGGGCTGCTCCAGGCCGTGATCGGGAAAGTCGGCGTAGAGGAAACGCCCGGCGCCATAGCTGGTTTTCGCGCTGGTACTGTCGCGCACCATGAAAAACAGCTGTGTGTCGCCGGGCTGCTCGATGATCGGTTCCAGCGTGTAGGTCTTGCCGCCGAGGCTGAACTGCGCCACGCCGGGCACCGGCGACTTGTCTTCCGTGCCGATGATGCTGGCGATGGAGATGGTCTTGGGCGGCACATAGGGCGTCCACCTGGCGCGCACACGGTAGGCCGGGTCCGGCTCGAACCAGTTGAGGTGCTGGAACTGCGTACGGGTCGGCGATTGCGCATCCTTCACCCGCAGGATGTAGCGGTCGGCGCGATGAATGACGAAGAACACCAGGGTGCCATAGGTCAGTCGCGTGGGCTGGGGCGCGTCGTCCGCCTGCAGCAGCTGCGCCTGCGCCGGCTTGCCGTCTAGCTGCAGCCCCGCGGGAAAGCCGCCCGGCGGCGGCAGCAGCTTGATCTGCTCGCCCTCGCGCCGCAGCACGCCGAGCTGCTCCGGTACCTGGCCCTTGAGATGGATCGGGTCGCCCGCGGCGCCGCCGAAGGCGCTGCTGCCCTGCGGGATGGGCTCAAGTCCGGTGAGGGACATCCAGCCTTCCGGCGCGGACAATTTCTGCGCGCGCTGGGCGCGCCAGTCAAGCAGGTCTTTGCTCCAGTCGGCGGGCTGTCCGGCGGGGGCCGCGAAATGCCCGGCCGGCGCGACCGGGTCGGCGGCGGGTACGGTGCAGTACAGACTGGCCAGCGCCAGCAGGGCGGCGCGCGGCAATGCGTGTGGCTTCATGGGGTGGGTCCGAAAGGCGTCGATCGATAGCCTGGATTTTGCACCCGCCGACGCCGCCGCGAAACAACTTTCTGGCGATGAGCTTGGATCGGCGCAGCCGGCCGCCGACGCCTCAGGTCACGGAAAAGCCGGCGTCGACGGCGATCACCTGGTTGGTGATGTAGCGCGCCGCCGGCGTGGCAAAGAAATACACCGCGGCGCCGATATCGCGCGGCTCGCAGATCCTGCCCAGCGGCAGCGGCCGGCGCGCCGGTCCGTCCGGCGGCGGACCCTTCGCTCCCATGGCGCCGGCGGTGGCCACGGCACCGGGCAGCACCGTGTTCACGGTGATGCCGTACTCCGCCAGTTCAAAGGCGCTGATCTGGCTCAGGCCCAGCAGCGCGCCCTTGGAGGCCACATAGGACGCAAGGCCCTTCACTACCGAGCCACGCAGGCCCGCGGTCGCAATATTGACGATCCGTCCGCCTTCGCCTTTCTTCACCATGGCGCGCCCAAGCTCGCGCGTCAGCAGCAAAGGTCCGCGGCCATTGACCGCGTTCATGCGGTCCCACTCCGCGGCGGTGGCTTCCAGCAGCAGTTCACGATCCTGGATGCCGGCATTGTTCACCAGGAGCCAGGGTGTGCCGAAGTTGGAGATCAGCCCGGCGCAGGCGCGCACGATGGAGGCCTCGTCTTCCAGGCTGACTTGCACGCTGCCGGCGCTGTGGCCCGCTTCCTTCAGGCTCTTGACCACGGCCCGGGCCGCTTCCTCGTTGCGGTCGGCGATCACCACCGTGGCGCCGGCTTCCGCCAGCACCGTGGCGATGCCCACGCCGATGCCGCTGGCGCCGCCGGTGACGAAGGCGATTTTGCCGCCGAGGCTGAATGAGGGGACTTCTGCCATGCTTACCTGCTCCGGGTCGGATTTGCGGCGGGGCCGGTTCAGGTTCCGCCGAGCTGGGCCCAGCGCTCCGGTACCATCCATACGTATTCCAGGTAGTGTCCCAGAAAGTCGCGCGCGTCGAGGTAGACGAACTTGAGCATGTCGCCGCCGCCTTCGAGCGCGATCTTGTAGCCCATCTGGTCGATCCGCGCGCGAAACGAATCCCACTCGGGAACCCGCATGCAGACGTGATGGAACTTCAGGCTGTCGTCCTCCGGCAGCGCGTCGCGGTAGATATCCACCAGCCCGGACACCGGCTGGATCAGCTCGTACTGCAGGTTGTTGACCCAGATGAAGGCGAGCTTGGAGACTGCCGTGCCCCGACCCCTGGGCGTGGTGAGCTCGACCGGCGCCTCGAAACTGAGAACTTTCTCCACGCCGCCGCGCGTGCGGAATGCGGCGATGGCCTTGTCCAGGTCGCGCGTGACGTAGGCGTTCTGATAATGCTGGCCTTCAAGCATTTGCCACTCTCCGGGATCGAGTTATAAATGGTTACGTATACATCCTCGCCGATTCGAAAGAAAAATGCTAAGGCAGCGTTCCCCCGTCGATGGTGAAGATCTGTCCGGTGACGAAGCCGGCGCGGTCGGAGGCCAGGAACAGCACGGCTGCGGAGACGTCCTCCGGTTTGGCAAACGGCCGCTCCAGCACGCCGCTGCGCCGCCGCTTGGCCATGTCGGACGGGCTGGTGTCCTTGAATGCCTTGCGGTAGAAATGATTGTCCGGGTGGAAGCGGCTGCCCCGGCTGTAGGCGGCCGGGTCGTCCGACAGGGTGCCGCAGGGCGCGACGCAGTTGACGGTGATGCCATGCTGCCCCACTTCCTTGGCCAGCACCCGGGTGAAGCCGTGCACCGCGCCCTTGGCCGCGAAATCCAGCGCGGTGGCCCGCCCGATATTGGCGGTGGCTCCGGTCACCACCACAAGCTTGCCGGCAAGGTTCAAGTCCATGTGCTGTGGATCCTCGGGGGGTCAGAACGGCGCGGAATCCGGAATCAGAAAGCGGCCCGAAGGTTTGCCCATGGAGTCCGCATAGGTGCGCGGCTGCTTGCCGTCGAGATCCCGGATGCCGTAGCGCAGGCCCAGTTCGGCTCCGATCAGCGATTCGCCTGAAAGCGCCATGCGCTGCGGATCGCGCCACAGCCGCTCGACCACCAGGCCGGTGAATTCCGGAGTCTCGAAGTCGGGCAGGCTCGCGGCAACCTTGGGCGGCAAGTCTTCGCGCGGAATGGATTTGAGCATCTCCGACAGGATAAAGCCCGGCCATATCGCAACTGAAGCCACGTCGAAGGGCCGCAGATCCGCAGCCATATCGAAGCTCATCTTGTCGGTTCCGGCCTTCGCCGCGCCGTAGGCCGGCCCATGGAAGTAGCACACCGCGCCATAGAAGGAGATGTGCGCCATCAGGCCGCCGCCGGCTTCCGTCATCAGCGGCGCCGCGTAATAGGCTGCGACGTAATTGGAGCGCAAACCCACGTCGATCATGTCCACCAGTTGCAGCGGCTTGCGCCAGAACGGACCGGGCGCCGAAAGTTCACGCGCGTGAACCGCCGCGGCATTGTTGACCAGGATGTCGAGGCGGCCGTGGTCCGCGCGCACGCGGTCGAACAAGGCACGCACCTGCTCGTCGGAATGATGGTCGCAGCACACCGCCACGCCGTGCCCGCCGGCCGCTGTGATTTCCCCGGCTAACTGTTCCAGCAATCCGGCTTGGCGTCCGGTCACGTATACCGTCAGCCCGCGGCCGCCGAAGGCACGCGCAATGCCGCGTCCGAGCCCCCGGCTGGCACCGGTCACCACCGCAATTTTTTGATTCATCGGTTTGTCCTGCTGTCTGTCCTGTCGTCGGAGGCTCTCAGAATTCCTGTGCCGCGCGCGGCTCCGCGGCGGCGCCCGAATGGGGAGCGGCGTCGGGCTGAGCCCGGCGCGCGCCCAGGTCGAGCGTCCTGATCAAGGTATCCATCGCTTTCCCCATCGACAGATAAAAATTGGACAGCGCCCGCAGGCGCGCCGCGGTCTCGCCGGAGGCGACCGCGGGAGCCCGCTCACGGATCAGGCTGCCCAGGGTTCCAAGCAGGGCGCTCTGCTCGCTGAAGCGCCCGGCAAAGGTATCGGAGGCACCATATAGCGCGCGCTTGCTGCTGCGTTCGCGATGGCGCCGGGCCAGCCCGTACCTCTCCAGCATGCGCGCCGCCACGCTGGCGCTGCTCTTGCTGATTTCCAGGTCCTGCGTGATGCGGTCGAGGCTGACCGGAGCGCTGCCGAGCAACAGGTAGCCGTACATCTGCGCGGCCGTTTGCGGCATGCCCGAAGGGGTCAGCAGCGAGGCAAGGTCGTCGATGAAGCGGCGCTGCGCGGCGCTGAGGGCTTTTTTTGCAATATTCGGCATTTACCGAATATGCTGTAAATAGGTTGGCGATGCAAGCCTGTTGGATGGCGCTGCGCGGATCGCCGGGCAGGCCGATCCGGTCCACGGCGGCTGTTCGTGCGCCCGCTAGACAGCCGCGGCACGGACGGGACACACTCTTGGCCCATGGCCTGCTTTGACGATTTGCGCCGGTTTGCCTTGCGGATGATTTCCGCCCGTTATTATGAGCCGCAAGGCAACAGCCGCGCATTCGATCGTATCCGCCCCTTCGACCACTGACGACGGTCCGCGCCATGAACCAGTTCCCTGAAGACATCTACACCGAACCTTCCAACGTCGACTACGACACGCTCAAAAACCTCGGCCCCCTGGCCGCGCTCGCCGGCGTCTGGGAAGGTACGCGCGGCCTGGACGTCAAGCCCAAGGCACTCGGCCCGAAGAAGCAGGCCTACGTGGAACGGATGGACCTGCAGCCCATCGATCCGGTCACCAACGGTCCGCAACTGCTGTACGGCCTGCGTTACTACACCCACGTGGTCAAGCCCGCACAGGTCAAGACCTATCACGAACAGGTGGGCTACTGGCTGTGGGAGCCGGCCACCGGCGCGATCATCCACACCCTGAGCATTCCGCGCGCGCAGGTGGTCATGGCCTATGGCAAGGCCAGCGCCGATGCAAAGGAGTTCGAGGTCTCGGCCACGCGGGACCACGAGAGCTTCGGCATCCGCTCCTCGCCGTTTCTCGAGTACGCCTTCAGGACGGTCGAGTTCCATATGAAGGTGACGGTGAATGCGGACGGAACCTGGTCCTACGAAGAAGACACCGTGCTGATGATCCGCGGCGCCGCCGAACCGTTCCACCACACCGACCGCAATACCCTGAGCAAGGTCGCGGAGCCCAGGCCCAACACGCTGGCGCTGAAAAGCTGATCCTCGGCGCAGCATGGCGATCATCGGGACTGCGTGAGTAATTCGGCCCTTTGGTTGTTTCGCCGATATGCCAGAATCACCCGCTGTCGTCGACCTGGCATAAGGAATCGCCCATGCGTCCGCACCTTCCCTTGACCTTGCTGGCCGGCCTGCTCTGCCTGGGCCTGGCGGCCTGCGGCGAGACGGCCACGCAGCCGGTGGAGAGCGGTTATGGCCCGCATCCGGTGCTGCCGCCGCCCAGGCACACCCTGCTGCCGACGCTGAATTTCGCCAAGGCCACCGCCTGGCCGCCCGGGGGCAAGCCCGTGGCGGCGCCCGGCCTGGCGGTGAGCGCCTACGCTGCCGGGCTGGACCATCCGCGATGGCTTTACGTGCTGCCCAATGGCGACGTGCTGGTGGCGGAAACCAACACCCCTTCCAAGCCGGATGATTTCGCTGGCATCAAGGGCTGGATCGCCGGCAAGGTCATGGCGCGCGCCGGCGCCGGCGGTGTCAGCGCCAATCGCATCACCCTGCTGCGCGATATCGATGGCAACGGCACGGCGAAGACCCGGAGCGTGTTCCTGCAGGGGCTCAATTCGCCGTTCGGCATGAGCCTGGTCGGCGACAGCCTGTACGTGGCGGACACCGACGCTGTGCTGCGCTTTCCCTACCGCGAGGGCGAAACCAGCATCGCCGCGGCCGGGGTCAAGGTCGCCGACCTGCCGGCGGGCAGCATCAACCACCACTGGACCAAGAACCTCCTCGCCAGCCGCGACGGCACCCGGCTCTACGTCACGGTGGGCTCGAACAGCAATGTCGCCGAAAACGGCATGGACCAGGAGCGCAACCGCGCCGACATCCTGGAACTCGATCCGGCCAACGGCAGCCTGCGCGTCTTCGCCTCCGGCCTGCGCAATCCCAACGGCCTGGCCTGGGAGCCGCGCAGCGGCGCGCTGTGGACCGCGGTGAACGAGCGCGACGAGATCGGCAGCGACCTGGTGCCGGACTACATGACCTCGGTGCGCGACGGCGGCTTCTACGGCTGGCCGTACAGCTACTACGGCCAGCACCTCGACCAACGGGTCCAGCCGCAGAACCCGGCCCTGGTGGCCGCGGCCCTGGTGCCGGACTACGCCCTGGGCGCCCACACCGCCTCGCTGGGCCTGTGCTTCTACCAGGCTGCGCTGCTGCCGGCGCATTACGCCGGCGGCGCCTTCGTCGGTCAGCACGGTTCCTGGAACCGCAATCCGCGCAGCGGCTACAAGGTGATCTTCGTACCCTTCGCCGACGGCAAGCCGTCCGGCCCGCCGGAAGACGTGCTCGTTGGCTTCCTCGATGCCGCAGGCAATGCCCAGGGCCGCCCGGTCGGCGTGGCGGTCGATCGCGGCGGCGCCCTGCTGGTGGCGGACGACGTCGGCAACACGGTATGGCGGGTGACGCCGGCTGCGGCGCAATAGCGCGGTCAAACGCAGGCTGCCTGCGGAGCATCCAAGGATCAGCGCGCCTCCTCCGGCGGCCGCTGATCACTAAAAAGGGGACACAACGATGCGCGCAACCATCACGGCCTTGCTGGCCGCCACCGTCCTGCTCGGCGCCTGCGCCGCCGCGCCGCCGCCGCGGCCCGATCCGGCCGAATTGCAGCGGCAGGTGATGCAGACCGAGCGCGCCTTCGCCAAGACCATGGCGGACCGCGATCACGCCGCCTTCAGCGCGTTCCTCGGTGAAGAAGCCATTTTCTTCTCCGGGCCGCATGAAACCCTGCATGGCAAGCAGGCCGTGGCCGAGGCCTGGCAGCGCTACTTCGACAAGCCCACAGCGCCGTTCTCCTGGGAGCCGGACGAAGTGGAAGTGCTGGACTCGGGCACCCTGGCCTTGAGCACCGGCCCGGTCCACGACCGGCAGGGCAAGCTGATCGGCACCTTCAACTCGATCTGGCGCCAGGAAGCGCCGGGGGTCTGGCGCATCGTGTTCGACAAGGGCAGCGAGGTCTGCAACTAGTTCTCTAGGCTGCAAACTGCATCGGCGATAATGCCCGCCTCATGCTCGACGCCCTCCGCCACCTGGCCAGCTTCGCGCGCTTTGCCGCGCAACGCACCCGGCGCGAACAGCACGATGCCGCCGTGCTGCGCGAACTGAATGCCGCCGCGCTGCCGCTGCCGGCCGGCCTGGAACTGCAATGGCTCGGCACCGCCGGCTACCGGCTCAGCTACGAAGGGCAAACCCTCTATATCGACCCCTACCTGTCCCGGGTGCCGCTGCGCGAGCTGCTGCGCGGCACACCCGCGCTGCCGGACGCCGCCGTGCTGGCGCGGCTGCTGCCCGAAGTGCATGCGCAGAATGACCAGAAAGTGGTCGGCGTGCTGGTCGGCCACTGCCATTTCGACCACGCCATCGACGCGCCGGCCATTGCGCGGCGTTATCGCGCACCGGCCTATGGCTCGGCTTCGCTGGCGCGGTTGATGGCGCTGCACGGCGCGCCGGAACTGGCGGTGCAGGTGCAGGCGCATCGCCCCTACGTGCTGGGTGCCTATACCGTGCGCTTCGTGCCGAGCTGCCACTCCCGGCTGGTGCTGGGCTACAGCGTGCCCTTCGATGGCGAGTTCAGCTGCGAACACCTGGATGCCCTGTCGCCGGCGGCCTACAAATGCGGCCAGGTCTGGGCCATCCACATCGAAGTGGCCGGCTGCCGCCTCTACCACCAGGGCAGCGCCAACCTGATCGATGCGGAAGTGCCCGGCGGCGGCGTGGACGTGTTCCTCGCCGGCATCGCCGGCCGCCGCTTCACCCGCGACTACTGGCCGCGCATCCTGCGCCGACTGCAGCCGCGGATGGTGGTGGCCAGCCACTTCGACGACTTCTTCCGGCCGCTGGACGCAGCGCCGGGATTTTCCGGCAACGTCAACCTCGCCGCCTTTCCCGAGGAGATCGGCAAGGTCAGCCGCGACATCGGCGTGGCGACCTTGCGGCCGATGCAGAGCGTGCGCGGCCTCACGGCTTTCGCTTCGCCTGATCTTCCGTAAAGAACCGGTCGAGCACCGCTCCCGATGCCGCCTCGGCGAGCGCGGCAAAGCTGCCCTGCTGCGCGATCTCCTGCGCGGCGCGCATGAAGCCGCCCCAGGCGGCGCGGGCCAGCGCGCCGCCGACGCTGATGCGGCGCACGCCCAGCGCCGCCAGTTCCGCCACGCCGAGCTGCATCGCCGGCACCGACAACACGTTCAAGGGCTTGGGCGCCAGTTCCCGCACCATCAGCGCGATGTCCTCGCGCGTCTTCACTCCCGGCGCATAGAGCACGTCGGCGCCGGCCTCCGCATAAGCCTGCAGGCGGCGCAGGGCTTCGTTGAGCGGATCGGGATGCCCGGTGAGGAAGCATTCGGCGCGGCCTATCAGCAAGGCGCCGCTGCGGCGTTCGTCGATGGCGGCACGCGCCGCGGCGATGCGCTCCACCGCCTCGGGGATCTCGAACAGGGGCCGCTGCGGCTCGCCGCTCGAGTCCTCGATCGACAGCGCCGCCACCCCGGTTTCCAGGCACAGCGCGACATTGCTGGCCACGCCCGCTGCATCCTGCGCAAAGCCGTTTTCAAAGTCGGCATTGACCGGCACGTCGCTGGCCTCGACGATGCCATGGATGTGTGCCAGCGCCATGCCCAGCGAAATGTCGTTGTCGGGCCGGCCCATGCTCCAGGCCGCGCCGGAACTGGTGGTCGCGAGCGCCTTGAATCCCAGGCTCTGCAGGTAGCGCGCGCTGCCCAGGTCCCAGGGATTGGGGATGACGAAGCAGCCGCCCTGGTGCAGCCGCCGCATGGCGGCGCAGTGTTCCTTGGTGCTGGGCATGGCGGGCTCCACGGTGCCTGAGTTATGGTGCCGGACGCGGCACCCGGCAGCCCAGGATAGGTTATTTTTACCCGGAAGTTGGCGGCCTGCCGCTACTCGGCGCCTGCGCGCCGTCTTACTATAGGTTTACAGAAACCAACAAGAAGGTAGGGTGCCATGAGCCTGCAAGCCATCAAGACCCCATCGGACATCAGGCAACAGGTGAGCAGGGAAGAGTGGCAGACGCGCGTCGACCTGGCCGCCGCCTACCGCCTGGTGGCGCTGTACGGCTGGGACGACCTGGTTTTCACCCACATCACGGCCAAGGTACCGGGGCCGGAACATCACTTCCTGATCAATCCCTACGGCATGATGTTCGAGGAGATCACCGCCTCCTCGCTGGTCAAGATCGACGCAGTCGGCCGCAAGGTGATGGACTCGCCGTACCCGATCAATCCGGCCGGCTTCACCATCCACAGCTGCGTCCACGGCGCGCGCAAGGACGCGCAGTGCGTGATGCACACCCACTCGGTCAACGGCGTGGCGGTATCGGCGCAGAAAGGCGGCGTGCTGCCCATCTCGCAGCAGGCTTTCTTCGTGCTGTCCTCCCTGGCCTACCACGACTACGAGGGCGTGGCCCTGCTGGACGACGAGAAGCCGCGCCTGGTGCATGACCTCGGCGACAAGTTTTTCTTCATGCTGCGCAACCACGGCCTGCTCACCGTCGGCCAGAGCATCGCCGAGGCCTTTCTGGCCATGTACATCTTCGAGGCCGCCTGCATGGTGCAGGTCCGCGCCCAGGCCGGCGGCGGCGAGCTGATCCCCATCCCGCAGAAGATCCTCGACATGGCCCAGGGCCAGATGGCCAAGGTCACGCTCGGCGGCGGCGGCGCGCTGACCTGGCCCGCCCTGCTGCGCAAGCTGGACCGGGCCAATCCGGGCTACGACGCCTGAGCGCGGTCATCGCCGCCGCCCGCATCTGCGTCTACGGCGCAGGCAGCATTGGCTGCTACATCGGCGGCCGCCTGCAGGCCGTCGGCGCGGCGGTGCAGTTCGTCGGCCGGCCGCGCCTGGCGGCGGAACTGGACAACCACGGCCTGCACCTCACCGATTACCGCGGCGCCGACCTGCGGGTGGACCGCAGCGCGGTCCACTTCGCCACCACGCCCGCCGCCGCGGCCGATGCGGATCTGGTGCTGGTCACCGTCAAATCCGCCGGCACCGCCCAGGCCGGCAGCGAACTGGGCGCGGTGCTCAAGCCCGATGCGGTGGTGCTGAGCCTGCAGAACGGCATCGGCAATGCCCAGGTGCTGCGCCAGTCGCTGCCGCGCCACACCGTGCTTGACGGCATGGTGCCGTTCAACGTCCTCAACCGCGGCTGCGGCGCCTTCCACCAGGGCTCGGAAGGGGATCTGGCCGCTGCCGACCACGCGGCGCTGCGCGCCGTCCAGCCGCTGTTCGACCTGGCCGGCCTGCCGCTGCAGCTTTACGCGGACATGCTGCCGGTGCAGTGGGCCAAGCTGCTGCTCAATCTCAACAACCCGGTCAATGCCCTCTCCAACCGGCCGCTGAAAGAACAGTTGTCGCAGCGCGCCTTCCGGCGCTGCGTGGCGCTGGCGCAGCGCGAAGCCCTGGCCCTGCTCGACGCCGCCGGGATCCGGCCGGCGCGGCTGACGCCGCTGCCGGCACACTGGATCCCCGCCATGTTGAGCCTGCCGGACGCCGCGTTCCGCGTGGCCGCTAACCGGATGCTGCGCATCGACCCGCTGGCGCGCTCCTCCATGTGGGAGGACCTGCAAGCCGGCCGGCAGACGGAAATCGACTGGCTCGGCGGCGAAGTACTGCGCTTGGCCGAGCGGCTGGGCCGCGCCGCGCCGGTCAATTCCAGGCTGATGGATTTGATCCGCCAGGCCGAACACGGCGGACGGCGCGAGTGGAGCGGCGAGGCGCTGCTGGCGGAGTTGCGAGAGGCCGCTTAGATAGTTTCGCTTCAGGGTCACTATGGCTGCGTAAAAGGGGGATTGCCCGATGCGCCTAAGATACTTCATCGTACTGGTCCTGCTGCTCCTGCTTGCCTACCTGCTGTTCTGGCCGGTGCCGATCCAGCCGATAGCCTGGACCCCGCCTCCGGCCCCGGCCTATACCGGGCCGTACGCGCCGAACGACGCCCTGGCCAAGGTGGAGCGCCTGGGCGTTGGGGTAGGCGAAGGCCCGGAAACCGTAACCCCGGACGCACAGGGCCGCATGGTGGTGGGCTACAAGGACGGCCGCATCGAGCGCTTCTCCGCCGACGGCACCAGCCATGAAATCCTCAACAACACCGGCGGCCGGCCCGAAGGCCACGCCTTCGACGCCCAGGGCAACCTGATCATCGCCGACGCCATCAAGGGCCTGATGCGCCTCAAGGCCGACGGCGCCATGGAGGCTCTCACCTATAGCGCCGGCGGCCTGCCGTTCGGCTTCACCGACGACGTGGCCGTGGCCCAGGACGGCGCCATCTACTTCTCCGACGCCTCCAGCAAATTCGGCCCCAGGCTGCTGGCCGTGGACGACATCCTCGAGCACGGCGGCCACGGCCGTCTGCTCAAGTACGACCCGGCCGGCAACACCACCAGCGTCCTGCTCAGCGGCCTGCAATTCGCCAACGGCGTCACCGTGGGGCCGGACGACGCCTACGTGCTGGTCAACGAAACCGGCAACTACGACATCCTGCGCTACTGGCTCAAGGGCGACAAAGCCGGCACCAGCGAAGTGTTCTTCGCCAACCTGCCCGGCATGCCGGATGGCATCTGCTTCAATGGCCGCGACACCTTCTGGGTGGCGGTCTATGCCCCGCGCGACCGGCTGCTGGATGCCGTGGCCGGCCTGCCGTTCCTGCGGCAGGTGGTGATGCGGCTGCCGCAGGCTTTGATGCCCAAGCCGGAGCGGCGCGGGTTTGTGCTGGGGCTGGATTTGAATGGCAAGGTGATCCATAACCTGCAGGATCTTGGTAGCGCGAGTTTTGCGCCGATTACCGCCGTCAAGGAAGCCAATGGCATGTTGTATCTGGGGAGCGTGATACGGTCGGAGTTTGCGAGGATGCCGGTGCCGGCCGCCCGCTAATTATTCATCGTCATTCCCGCGCAGGCGCTTTACTCCCTCTCCCCTTGGGGGAGAGGGGTAGCGCACTTTCGTCCAAATGCCGCCATCTCAATCTTCGTCGCTCCCGCCAAGGCGGGAATCCAGCTTTTCAATGTCATTCTGAGCTTAGCGAAGGATCTGGCTTCGCAGCCAAGATACTTTTGCGTACGCGCTGGCGCGCGACCATTGGCACCCGAGCCGGACCTTTGGGTTCCGCCCCTGATGGGCGGGTTACTTCTCTTTGGTTTCGCCAAAGAGAAGTAACCAAGAGAAAGGCGACCCGATGTCTGCGCCGAATCATCGCAAGCGATGATCCGGTCCCCTGTGCTCCGCAGCCGGAGCGGGGTCCATCGACAGGCCATCCCTGGCCTGACGATGGACGCTTCGGCATCCTGCCTCGCCCGCGTCTGCGCGCGGCAGTATCCGCTCCGTCTTTGCGGTGCTCGGCGCAGCCAGACGGGGAGGAACGTCAAAAACGCAAAACAAAATCAAAAGCGCGCGGCTTAGCGCGTGGCGCATTATCCCGATATGGCGTACAGTTTTCTCGTCAAATCATGTCGCGGAAAATTGATCGGCCTCAATATCCAGGCATCAAGCAATATTCGAGAGTTACGTTATGGATGGTCGTGTTGGATCGCAAATGCCTCCCAACCCTGTTCGGTCTAATCAGCGTTAGGCCCGCGCGAACATGCCGTCGTTTCCGCCGCGAGGTTTAGAGCCTTACACGAAGAAAGAGCTTCTCGGCAAGCGCGAGCAAGAACTTCGCCACGCGCTCTCGTCGAACCTTGCCAGCGAAAAGGTGCATCGGGCAGCAGAAAAAGTGCGCGAGGCACAGCTTGCAATATTGAAAGCAGAGTACGAGCTTCGTCGCTACCAGCCGGAAACCCCTGCAAAGGCGAAGCATCTCTTAAACATTGAGCAAACAAGAGATCATTGGTCCGTCATGGCAACAGCAGAAATCATCTCCGCATATGGGGGCGCGCGCGCCTAATAAGGCGCTCCACGGGACGTCACCTGTTGCAGACGCAACAGCGCAAGTTTGGCGCCGCCCTTGAGCGCGTGTAGGGCGGGAGAATCCCGCCTTCCGCGGTTTTGTTTTTGACGTTGCTTTGCGCTGTTGACGTTCCTCCCCGTCTGGCTGCGCAGACATCGGGTCGCCTTTCTCGTGGTTACTTCTCTTTGGCGAAACCAAAGAGAAGTAACCCGCCCATCAGGGGCGGAACAATAAGGTTCGGCTCGGGGACAATGGCCGCGCGCAAGCGCGTGTGCCGACACATCAGCGTTTTGAGTTAAATTGACCAGACGCTGAAGCTTCACCGAAGCATGGATTCCCGCGTTCGCGGGAATGACGACGTAAAAATGAGCCGGCCGAGAAAGGCGCTACGCTTTCTGCGCATCCATCTGCCTCTCCGGATGCGCAGAAACAAACGCCGGCAACTCCCGGCACCGTGCAACAATCGCCTTCAACCGCGGCCACTCCTTCACCGCCCCGAACCGTTCCGCGCTATACATCTGGGGCACCAGGCAGCAGTCGGCATAAGTCGGCGCATCGCCGAAGCAAAACGGCGTGGCTTGGCGAGCCTGCATTTCCTCTTCCAGGGCGTCGAGGCCGATGCCGATCCAGTGCCGCAGCCAGGCGGTGCGACCGGCTTCATCCACTCCCAGCACCTCGCCGAGGTGCTTGAGCAGCCGCGTGTTCTGCAGCGGCTGGATCTCGCAGGCGATGGCCTGGCACAGGGACCACATGCGCGCGGCCGCTTGCGCATCCCGCGGCGCCAGCGCCGGCTGCGGCAGCCGCGCTTCCAGGTACTGGAAGATCGCCAGGGACTGGCCGAGGGCGAATTCGCCATCCACCAGCAGCGGCACCAGCTGCTGCGGGTTGAGTGCGCGGTAGGCGGCGCTGTGCTGCTCGCCGCCGTCGCGCAGCAGGTGCACCGGTATGGTCTGGTACTCCACACCCTTGAGGTTGAGCGCGATGCGCACGCGATAGCTGCAGGAGGAGCGCCAGTAACTGTAGAGTTTGAGCATGGAAGCCTCCGGGTCAGCCGTCCACCGGCTGGTCGATGGCGCCGAATATCGACTGCCCGGCGGCATCCAGCATTTCGATCCGCACGCGGTCGCCGCGCTTGAGGAAAGGGGTCTGCGGCTTGCCCTGCTGCAGGGTCTCGATGGTGCGCAGTTCGGCCAGGCAGGAATAGCCGGCACCGCCCTGGTCCACCGGCTTGCCGGGTCCGCCGTCCGCGCCGCGGTTGGAGACGGTGCCGCTGCCGATGATGGCGCCGGCGCCGAGCGCGCGCGTCCTGGCGGCGTGGGCGATGAGGGTGGGGAAGTCGAAAGTCATGTCGACGCCGGCATCCGGCCGGCCGAGCGCCACACCGTTGATCTGCGACAGCAGCGGCAAATGCACCCGGCCGCCGTCCCAGGCGGCGCCGAGTTCGTCTGGGGTGACGGCGCAGGGCGAAAAGCTGCTGCTCGGCTTGGACTGGAAGAAGCCGAAGCTCTTGGCCAGTTCGTTGGGAATCAGGTTGCGCAGCGAGACGTCGTTGACCAGCAGCAGCAGGCGGATGGCCTGCCCGGCCTGCGCCGGGGAACAGCCCAGGGGCAGGTCGCCGGTGATGACCGCCACTTCCGCTTCCAGGTCGCAGCCCCAGGCTTCGTCGGCCAGGGGGATCGGCTGCGTCGGTCCCAGGAAGGTATCGCTGCCGCCCTGGTACATCAGCGGATCGGTCCAGAAGCTCGGCGGCATGTCGGCGCCGCGCGCCTTGCGCACCAGCTCGACGTGGTTGACGTAGGCGCTGCCGTCCGCCCACTGGTAGGCGCGCGGCAGCGGCGCCAGGCAGTCCTGCGCGGTAAAGGCCAGGGTGCCGGCGATCATGCCCTGGTTCAGGCGGGCGGACAGCGCCTCCAGCTCCGGCGCGATGCCGTCCCAATCGTCCAGCGCGGCCTGCAGGGTTTTCACGTGCGGCGCGGGGGCGGCATGGGCCAGGTTGCGGCTGACCACCACCAGACGGCCGTCCCGCGAGCCGTCGTTGAGCGTTGCGAGTTTCATGCGGACCCGGAATCGAAGTGTTCCGGATATCTTACGCGCCGGCGCGTGCGCCGGGCGCCTCGATCAGGGGCAGCGACAGGGTCACGCGCAAGCCGCCGCCCTCGGCGTTGACCGCGGACACCCGGCCGCCGTGGGCCCGCGCGATGCGGTCGACGATGGCCAGGCCCAGGCCGTGGCCCTCGGCCAGCGCCGCGTTGGCGCCGCGGAAGAAGGGGCGGAACAGTTTCTCCAGTTCGGCCGGGGGCACGCCGGGGCCTTGGTCGCGCACGCTCAGTTCGGCGCGGTCGCCGTTGCGCGCCAGCTTCACCCGCAGTTCGCCGCCGCCGGCGAACTTGATGCCGTTGGAAAGCAGGTTGTCCAGGGCCCGCGCCAGCAGTTGAGGACTGCCCGAGGTCTCCAGCGGTTCGGCGGCATCCAGCCGTAGCTGCACGTCATGGGCGTCCGCCTCCAGCTTGGCCTCCGCCAGGCATTCGGCCGCCAGCGCCGCCAGGTCCACCGCTTCGCAGCTCATGCCCGGAAGGTCCGCCTCCATGCGCGACAGCGCCAGCAGCTCGCCGATCATCAGGTCCAGCCGCGCCACCTCGCGCTCGGCGCGCTCGAAGTGGGGCGCGGCGGCGGCGCCGGACTCCTGCCGCGCCAGCTCCAGGATCAGCTGCAGCCGCGCCAGCGGCGAGCGCAGTTCGTGCGATACGTCCTGCAGCACGCCGCGCTCGTGCGCCAGCAGGGCCTCGATGCGTCCGGCCATGTGATCGAACTCGCGCGCCAGCAGGCCCAGCTCGTCGCGCGCCTGCGGAAATCCGCCGCCGACGCGCGCCGACAGGTCGCCCCCCGCCATGCGCTGCGCCGCCTGCTGCAGCGCCGCCACCGGGCGGGCGATGCTGCGCGCCACCCACCAGCCGACCACGCCGATGGCCAGCAGCGACAAGGCGACCTGCACCGTCAGCAGCAGCTCCAGCTTGGCGTGCTGCGGATGCGGTCCGCGCAGCAGCACCAGCTGCCGCGCCACGCCGTCGCTGCCGACGACCTTCTGGCCCACCAGCAGCAGCTCCGGCAAGGGCCGCAGGACGATGCTGTCGCTGCCCAGCAGCTGTGGCAGGTGGCGCGACAGCAGCTGCGGCGTCTCCGGCCAGTCCAGCAGGTTGGCGCCGTTTTCGAACAGTGTCACTTGCACGTGCTCTTCGCGCCGCAGCGCCACGGCCCACTCCTCCAGGGCCTGGCGCCCGCCGCGGATGTAGGCGGCGTCCGCGGCCTGCGCCAGGCCGGCCCAGTCCATTTCGGTGCCATAGGCGCGGCGCGACACGCGTTCGGTGACCGCCACGCTGACCAGCAGCGTGATGACGTTGGCCAGGCAGAACCACAGCAGCAGGCGGCGGTAGAGCGGGCTCAAGGGGACTCTTCAGGTGTGAGCTTGCGCGGCTCGGATAGGTGCGGCTCAGGGCCGCTGCGTGATCAGCAGGTAGCCGGCGCCGCGCACCGCCTCGATCGCCGGCGCGTTGGCCGAAGCCTCGGACAGCTTGCGCCGCAAGCGGCTGACGTGGACGTCGACGCTGCGGTCGAAGCGCTCGATCTCGCGGCCCAGCGCCAGGCGCGTCAGCATGGCCTTGCCGACCACCTCGCCGGCGTGCTGCGCCAGCGTCAGCAGCAGCGCGAACTCGGCGCCGGTGAGGCGCAGCTCCTGGCCTTCCACCGAGGCGCGCCGCTCGGCCGGGTGCAGGTGCAGCGGCCCCAGGTTCAGCTCGTCCGCCGCCGGCAGGGTCTGCCGCCGCAGTTGCGCGCGCACCCGCGCCAGCAGCTCGCGCGGCAGGCAGGGCTTGGACAGATAGTCGTCCGCGCCAAGCTCCAGGCCCACCACCCGGTCCACCGGCTCGCCGCGGGCCGACAGCATGATTACCGGCAGGCGGTGCTGCTGGCGCAGCTCGCGCAGCGTTTCCAGGCCGTCGCTGCCGGGCATCATCACGTCCAGGATCAGCAGCTCCGGGCGCAGCGAAGCCTCGCGCAAGCGCGCCAGCGCGGCTTCGCCGTCGTGCACGGTATCGACCTCGAACCCCTCGCGCCGCAGGTAATCGGCCAGCAGCGCGCACAGTTCGCGGTCGTCGTCGGCGATCAGGATGCGTGACATCCTTCTAATGTCGGGCTGCGGCGCCCGCTCCGCAACTTCTGGTGACTTGGGTTTACCCATCTTTACGCAGGGCCGGCATGCGGGACTTGCACCCAGCAGCAGACCTCAGCGCAAGCGCGCGGTTCCCGTAAACGCTGCTTACGCAGGATTCGTAGGGCGGGCCGAGCCCGCCGGCAACCCAGGCGCAGCGGCGGGCACGGCCCGCCC
>CAJCJI010000338.1 GCA_903970595.1 Verrucomicrobiota bacterium | reverse complement strand
GCAAACAGTTCAAGCCTTTCGGGCCAGCGCCGTCACCACTTCAAAATACGGCGGCCGCGGTTCGCGTGAGCTGACCCGGCATAGTTCCACTTCCAGGCGGCAGGCTTTCAGCCACTGCGCCAGGTCATCCGGCGCCACGCCGAGGTTGACGTGATCGTAGGCCTGCATCGCCGCTTCGTGCCGGTGCGCGCCCAGGGTCGCGATAATCAGGCGCCCGCCGGGCCGCAGCAGGGCGGCGCTGTTGGCGATCACCCGGTCCGGTTGCTGCGCATAGCTCAGGGCATGCATTAGGAACACCTGGTCGAAGCTGCGGCCGGCGAAGGGCAGGGCACCCATATCGGCCTGGCAGAAACGCACGTTCGGCACCGCTCCAAGGCGCTTGCGCGCGGCGGCGAGTACCTTGGCGCTGATGTCCATGCAGGTGATCGAGCGGGCGCGTTCGGCGATCAGCTCGGCCAGCACGCCATCGCCGGAGGCGACATCCAGGACGTCGCCGAGCTTGAGCAGCCCGATCAAGGCATGCGCCGTCGCCTCCCAGGTGCGGCCCGGGGAATAATGCAATTCCATGCGCCCGGCCACCGATTCGGCCCAGGTCTGTCCCGACTTGCGCGCGCGCACCACTTCGTCGGCCCGTTCGCGGTCGAGCCGGGCCTGCCGGTCGTCCAGTTCCTGCCGCATCAGGGCCCACAATTCCGCGGCGCTGTTTTCCTCGGCGGTCAGGCTGTACAGGGCGGCCCCGCCGGTGCGTTGATCCTGCACCAGGCCGGAGCGCTTGAGGCGCGACAGATGGGTGGAAACCCGGCTTTGCGCCAGGCCCGTGACCTCGGTCAGTTCCGCGGCGGACAGCGGGTGCGCTTCCAGCAGCAGCAGCAGACGCAAACGGCTGGGATCCGCCAGCAGGCGGCACAGCTCGGTGCTCTGGGCAATGCTCAACTTCACGCCGGACACCCGGGTCCCGGCCGGCGGGTGCAGACGCCCTTTGCGGCCGCATCGGCACACATAAAAAACCCGCCGCAGTCGAAGGCGGCGGGCTCGAAACGCGACCGGCTGCGCTCAGCCCTTCTTTTCGACCGCATCGATCACCATGCCGACCGCGCCGGACACCGCGCTGGAAAGGCCGGATACCGCTTCGCCGACCGTTTCCACCGCCGAGGTGGCGGCTTGCTTGGCCTTGCTGGTAGCCCGGCCGGCGCGGGAATTGGGGGTCGGCGCCGGCACCGCCTGTTCCACCGCCTTGACCGCGGCAATTGCGCCGCGCTTGCCGCTTGCCAGGGCTTTGTGGGTGGTGGCCTTGGCCTGCCCGGCGGCCTTCTTGACCGACTTCCGGGCATTGTTGCCGGCCTTTTGGGCTGCCTGCCTGACCTGTCCTATCGCCTTCCTGGCCGGGGCGGCGGCCTTGTCCAGGTCGGCCAGGGCGACTTTTTCACCCTTGATGCTTTTCTGCACCAGTTTGGCCAGTTCCGCGCGCGTTTCGGCGACGATGCCCAGCGACTCGCGCGCATGCGATATGACCTGGTTCACGGTCTCCTGCAACAGATCGAGCTGTTGCTGTGCCAGGCCGCGCAGATCGCCTTTGTTCGCGTTCCTGATCGAGCCGAGCGCGCTGCGGTAATAATCGTTGAGGGCCTTCAGTTCGCGGTCGGCAAGTTTCTGCACCCCGCCGGACACGATCCGGTTGGCCTTGCCCACGATGTCGAGGGATTCCCGGCGCAGCTGTTCGATCTGGCGCTTGAGTTGGTCCAGGTGTTGTTTTGCGGCCATCTGCGCAAATCCCCGTTGTTTATCCCAGCATGAGGTGATTCTAGAACCCGCTGTAAGTAGCTGTCAAAACGCGTTTTTTTGCATCAGATCGGGCTGGCGCCGCGACTGCTGGAGGGGCTTTGCGCGGCACCGGGTTTGTCGCTCCGTACGCAGCCGTATATGATCGACAGGCTTAGCTTTCAGTTGGTGCCCGGCTGGCACATCCATGTTTCCCCGATGCGAAACATCGATCTGCCAAGCGCGCGTGCCGGCGTCCCGGCCGCTCGCGGGACCGGGGCGGAAGCGCGGCGCCGGTGCGGAGCCGCGCCAAGGAAGCGCCCGCCAGGCAAAGTTGTTCAAGACTATTCACTATCATCATCCAGCCAAGGAAATAAAAGCCCATGTATCAAGGCCAATCCATCCAGGTGCGCAAGCTCGAAGGTCCGGAACAAGGAAGTTTCTGTGCCGAACTGTGCTTCGACCGCAAGGACGACTCCATCAACAAGTTCGATGCGCGCACGATCGATGAACTGCGCCAGTCGGTCGCCGCGATCCAGGCGGACGCCGGCATCAAGGGCCTGATCGTCACCAGCGGCAAAGACGTCTTCATCGTCGGCGCCGACATCACCGAATTCGGCAAGAGCTTTCAGCGTCCGGAAGAGGAGATCGTCGCCTGGTCGGTGGAGGCGAATAAGGTGTTCAGCTCGGTCGAAGACCTGCCGTTCCCCACGGTCACGGCGGTCAACGGCATCGCGCTCGGCGGCGGCTTCGAAATGGCCCTGTCCACCGACTACCGCGTGATGTCGGCCAAAGCCCAGGTGGGCCTGCCGGAAACCAAGCTCGGCATCTTTCCGGGCTTCGGCGGCACCGTGCGCCTGCCGCGCCTGATCGGCGCCGACAATGCCATCGAGTGGATCGCCGGCGGCGTGGCGCAAAAGCCGGACGCGGCGCTGAAGGTGCACGCGGTGGACGCGGTGGTGGCCCCGGACAAGCTCAAGGACGCGGCGCTGCGCATGCTGTCCCTGGCGCAGTCCGGCGCCTATGACTGGAAAAAGCGCCGCGCGCAGAAAACCGGTCCGCTGCAGCTGCCGATGATCGAGTCGATGATGGTGTTCGAGACCTCCAAGGGCTTCGTCGGCGCCAAAGCCGGCAAGCACTTCCCGGCTCCGCTCGCCGCGATTTCGGCAATCCAGAAGGCCGCCGGCAAGAAGCGCGACGACGCGCTGCTGATCGAGGCCCAGGCCTTCGCCAAGATCGCCAAGACCCAGGCCGCGGACTCGCTCATCGGCCTGTACCTCAACGAGCAGCTGATCAAGAAGAAGGGCAAGCAATACGCCAAGATCGCGCGCCCGGTCAAGCACGCCGCGGTGCTCGGCGCCGGCATCATGGGCGGCGGCATCGCCTACCAGTCGGCCAGCAAGGGCACGCCCATCATCATGAAGGACATCGCCGACAAGGCCCTGGACCTGGGCATGTCGGAAGCCAACAAGCTGTTGGCCAACCAGGTCAAGCGCGGCAAGCTGAGCGCGGAGAAGGCCGGCGCCACCCTCGCCGAAATCCGCCCCACCCTGAATTACGGCGACTTCGGGCATGTCGACGTGGTGGTCGAAGCCGTGGTGGAAAATCCCAAGGTCAAGAAGGCGGTGCTGGCCGAGGTGGAAGCCGTGGCGCGCCCCGACGCGGTGATCGCTTCCAACACCTCGTCCATTTCCATCGACGAGCTGGCCAGCGGCCTGAAGCGTCCGGAAAACTTCCTCGGCATGCACTTCTTCAACCCGGTGCACAAGATGCCGCTGGTGGAAGTGATCAAGGGCGCCAAGACCAGTCCCGAGGCGGTCGCCACCATCGCCGGTTACGCCAGCGCCATGGGCAAGACCCCGATCGTGGTCAACAACTGCCCCGGCTTCCTGGTCAACCGCATCCTGTTCCCGTATTTCGGCGGCTGGTCCGGGCTGCTCCGCGACGGCGCCGACTTCGTCAAGATCGACAAGATCGCGGAAGCCTTCGGCTGGCCGATGGGTCCGGCCTACCTGCAGGACGTGGTCGGCATCGACACCTCGCACCACGTCGGCGACGTGCTGGCCGAGGGCTACCCGGACCGCATGGGCAAGGACTTCAAAACCGCGCTGGACGTGATGTACGAGAACAAGCGCTATGGCCAGAAGAACGGCATCGGCTTCTACAAATACGAGACCGATCCCAAGGGCAAGCCCAAGAAGGTCATGACCGATGACAGCTACAAGCTGATCGCGACGGTACAGCCCAACGGCACCAAGGACTTCAGCGACGAAGAGATCATCGACCGCCTGATGATCCCGATGGTGATCGAGACGGCGCGCTGCCTGGAAGAGCACATCGTCGAAACCGCCAACGAGGCCGACATGGGCCTGATCCTGGGCATCGGCTTCCCGCCGCACCTGGGCGGCGCGCTCAAGTACGCCGACATCATCGGCCTGGCCAAGCTGGTCGAGAAATGCGGCAAGTACGCCAGCCTGGGCAAGCTCTACGAGCCGACCGCGCACATGAAGGAAATGGCCGCCAAGGGCGAGACGTACTACACGAAGTAATGAAAAACTTTTTTCGCGCAAAGACGCAGAGCCGCAAAGAAGAGCTTTTTGCTGTTATTGGCGGCTTTGCGGCTTTGCGCGAGTAAGCTTCTTTAAAGCTTGGAGAATCCAGATGACCGATGTAGTAATTGTCGATGCAGTAAGAACCCCGATGGGCCGTTCCAAGGCCGGTGTGTTCCGCAATGTGCGCGCCGAAAATCTTTCGGCCGCGCTGGTCAAGGCCCTGCTGGCGCGCAACCCGGCGGTGAAGCCCAATCAGATCGAGGATGTGATCTGGGGTTGCGTGCAGCAGACCCTGGAGCAGGGTTTCAACATCGCCCGCCAGATTTCCCTGCTCGCCGGCCTGCCGCACGAAGTCTCGGGCCAGACCGTCAACCGCCTGTGCGGCTCCTCCATGACCGCCATCCACGCCGCTGTCGGCGCCATCAACTCCGGCGTCGGCGACCTCTACATCTGCGGCGGCGTGGAGCATATGGGCCACGTGCCGATGGACTACAACTTCGACGGCAACCCGGAGCTGTCGCTCAACACCGCCAAGGCCGCGGCGATGATGGGCCTCACCGCCGAGATGCTGGCCACCACCTTCCAGATTTCGCGCAAGGCGCAGGACGAGTTCGCCCTGGCCTCGCACCAGCGCGCCACCAAGGCGCGCGCCGAGGGTACTTTCAAGGACGAATTGGTGCCGCTCGCCGGCCACGACGCCGACGGCCTGCCGCTGCTGGTGGACTACGACGAAGTGGTCCGCACCACCGCCAGCTTCGAAGACCTGTCCAAGCTCAAGCCGGTGTTCAACCCAAAGGGTTCCGTTACCGCCGGCAACAGCTCCGCGCTGTCCGACGGCGCCTCCGCCGTGCTGGTGATGTCCGCCGACAAGGCCAAGTCCCTGGGGCTCAAGCCGCTGGCGAAGATCCGTTCCATGGCCTCCGCCGGCTGCGACCCCAGCACCATGGGGCGCGGGCCGGTGCCGGCGAGCAAGAAGGCGCTGGAGCGCGCCGGGCTGACGCTGAAGGACATCCAGTACTTCGAGCTGAACGAGGCCTTCGCCGCGCAGTCGCTGGCGGTGCTGACCGAGATGAAGCTGCTGGATCGCATGGACCATATCAATATCAAGGGCGGCGCCATCGCGCTGGGGCATCCGCTGGGCTGTTCCGGTGCGCGGATCACCGGGGCGCTGGCGCATATTCTGAATCAGAAGGATGCGCAGTTTGGGCTGGCTACGATGTGTATTGGGATGGGGCAGGGGGTGGCGACGGTGTTGGAGCGCGTGCACTAAGCGCCGCTATCCTGTACTTGGTCACTCAAGGCCGGGGCACTGCCCCGGCCTTCTGTTTTGGAGGTAAATGTCAACCTGTTCACAGCTAACGTGTATTTGACGTGATGTGTCTGCAGACATTTCTATTTAATATTAATTGACTTTTTTAATAAAAATTAATATAGTTTATTTACTTTAAATGGAGAATGTGAAGTGGAAAAGCATCAAGAGGTTCAGCTCAATTGTTTTTTGGATCAACTATACCTTGAGGGGGCTACGTTCATTCGATGGGATCAGATGTATCTCTGGTATCGTGTGGATCGGATCACCAAGGCACCTTGGCGAGATATCACAGGTCGATGGGAGGAATTGTGCAAACGCGAGGGGTGGACAAAAAAAGCACCTGCACTCTTTGGACTATTTGAGGAGGGGATTCCTGGTGTGTCTATCACTCGCGAGGCATTTCCAGATGGAAAAGTTCAGCCTCTTTCAGAATTGACGAGTTAATCCGCGTGGTTAAGTAGCCGTAGTAATTGTAAGCTGGGCGAAGCGAAGCTTGCCCACGCGGTCCCATTCTGAAACCTAGTCTCACGCGCTTGCGCGCGGCCAGTATCCTCCCTGCGGCGTACCTCTGTATTTCGCCTTGCGGCGACCTACTTCTTGGCAGCAGCGCCAAGAAGTAGGCAAGAAGCGCCGCCCCCGATGTCTGCGCCGATCAATCGCTTGCGCGATTGATCGGTCCCCTGCGCTTCTCGCCCGCGGCGG
>CAJCJI010000337.1 GCA_903970595.1 Verrucomicrobiota bacterium | reverse complement strand
CCTCATCCGGCCCTGCGGGCCACCTTCTCCCAGAGGGAGAAGGAAAAGACGGTTCATGGAGAGCAAGAGCATCAGTTTTGGCTAAACTTGGGGGTGGCACCTTGCTTGACTTGGGATGTTGGAGTTCGCAAGCTCATTCCAATCTACGTGACTGAGGATTAGAAAGCCATGGGAGTTGAATACCGTCACTTTCTCTTGGTGAATGACTCCAACTGGATTCCTCAAGCTGATACTGCGGGAAGAATTGACGCAGTTCTTCGTAAGTGGGAGCTCGTAGACAAACCTCCTCAAGTCATCAACCTCGCAGGTGGGCAGCAGCGTTTGCTGCGCATTGATCAATTACACGAGAGTCCGGGTCCAGGAATCGCGTTGATGTATCCGGGTATTGTAGGCCCCCCAGTTGAAAGACTGGCAGGCAGGTCGCTATTTGACTGCTCGCCAGATGAGCGCTACACAAGCGGCATATCGCTGATTTTAGGAAACGACTATCGCGTTCAGTGGAGTGGCGACGGATTCTGGTTTGAACTAACCGCTCCTCCGACCGAAGCAGGTAAATCAATTCAGTCTTATCAGGATGAGGACAACCTTAAAACGCTCTTCGCTGAGTCCTTTCCATCCGGCCCAAATACATCTCCTCCAAGCATTAAGATTCACATTCAAGATTTTGCACGACCTCACATTGCGTGGAAGGGGCTTTTAGGATATTGGCGAGGCGCTCTCGTTATAGACCTTGGAAAGGATCTTCCAATATTTGCGGAAGAGAAGCACGCAATTCCGTCCTGTGCATTTGTAGCCGATGTATCAGAGGCCTTTCGTGGGCAGATTGAAGAGTTTGGGGAGTTCTATTGAAGTCGTAAACATCGAAGGAAGGGGCTACGTGCAGCGTAGCCCCTTTTGCTGTTGGTTAGTTGTTGACGTTCCTCCCCGTCTGGGCGCAGACATCGGGTCGCATTTCTTTTGGTGACTTTTCTTTGGGCGAAACCCAAAGAAAAGTTACCCGCCATCAGGGCGGAACACAAGGTTTCGGCTCGGGTGCCAATGATCGCGCGCAAGCGCGTGCGCCGAAGTTACAAGGCTGCGCGGCCAGATCCTTCGCTTCGCTCAGGATGACAAGAGGAAAAAGCGAAAGGCTGGATTCCCGCGTTCGCGGGAATGACGAACTTGAGAGGGTGCACTCGAGTACGAGTACCGAAGCCGAACGGAGCCACGAACAATGACCGACAAACCCATGAACTGGGACGAGTACTACATGACCATCGCCATGGCCGTCCGCAAAAAAGCCAACTGCCTCGGCCGCAAGGTCGGGGCGGTCATCGTCCGTGAGAACCGCATCATCTCCACCGGCTACAACGGCACCCCCGAAGGCATGACCAATTGCAGCGACGGCGGCTGCGTGCGCTGCCGCGACCGCGACACCTACAAGGCCAGCGTCGGTTACGACGTCTGCATCTGCGTCCACGCCGAGCAGAACGCGCTGATCGCGGCGGCGCGTTTCGGCAATGCGGTGGAGGACGCCGTGGTCTATTCCACTTTGCGGCCCTGCTTCGACTGCACCAAGGCGATGCTGCAGGCGCGGGTCACCTCGATCCGTTACCTGCACAACTGGCAGCACCCGATCGGCGAGCTGCGCGAGCAATACGAGCTGCTGCAGAACAGCTTGCGCGGCGGCGTGCACCCGGTTGAGCTGTTCGATCCGGATGCGGACTGGGCCAACGCAAAGGTCAATCCCGCGCCGGACCCGTAAGGTTCCTGAGATAGTCTCCCGGCGAGCGGCCAACCAGTTTCTTGAAATCGCGGATGAAATGCGCCTGGTCGGCATAGCCCAGCTCCAGCGCGATGTCAGGCCAGTCGATGGCTGCGCCGGTAGCCATGCGCGCGGCGGCCTCGTGCAGGCGGTAGCGCTGGATCACCCACTTGGGGCTGACGCCGACGTAATCGCCGAACAGTCTTTGTAGTTTGCGCACGCCGATGGCGAAGGCCGCGGCCACCTGCTCCACGCGGACGATGGCGCGATCGGCGGCGATGCGCTCGCAGATCTGGCTGGCCACGGCGATGGAGGGATCGGGCCGCGGCGCGCATTGAAGCAGGAAGGCTTCGAGCACGGCGATGGCTTGCCGGTGATCCCGCTGCGCCAGGGCCTGTTGTTCAGGCTCCGCGGCGGCCAGGCCGAAGACCTGCTGCAGCGGCAGCTTGCGGTCGGTGAATTCCGCAACCGGCGATGCGACAAAGGCGCGGAATCCGCCGGGCCGGAACTTGATGCCGATTACGCGGCCCTGGCCTCGCAGTGTGCGGGTGAAGCGGCCGCGCATCACGCCGTAGACCTCGGCCCGATCCGCCTCCAGCACGATGTGCACGGACGGATGCGGCAGGGTCTCGGCGGTTTGCGGCGCGGCCAGGTCCCACTCCACCGTCCAGTAGTGCTCGACGAAGGGAGCCAGGGCTTCGGCGGGGGGGTAGCGCGAGTGGCCGCCGACGGGCAGCGCCGCCGGGACATGAAGGATGCCGCGCGGCGGCTCGCGCTTGGGCCTGTGGCTGTCGTGTTTGTTCAATGCGAGGCCCCGGTCCCTGGGTATGCTTGCATCAAGTAACGAGCGGCACTCATGGAGCATTGATGAACAGGCGATGGCGCGCCGCAATCGGCGCCGCAACGATGATGGGCTTGATGCCGGGTCTGTACACTGGCTTCGGCTCGGTGGCGCGGGCGCAAGTTCCGGAACACACAGCAATCGGAAAGGAGGCGGTCATGGCAAGTCGTGCAAGCGGCAGTTTCGAGGTCAGGCTCGATGCCCTGGAGCCGGAAGATGCGGCCGAGGGTACCAGCCTGGGCCGCAGGTCGATCGACAAGCGCTTTCATGGCGAACTCGAAGCGGTCTCGAAAGGGCAGATGCTGACGGCCGGCACCGGCGTCAAGGGCTCGGCCGCTTACGTAGCGATCGAACGTCTTACCGGCACGTTGCACGGCCGGCGCGGCAGCTTCATCCTGCAGCACAGCGGCACGCTTGACCGCGGCGCGGCGCAGCAGAGCGTGACCGTGGTGCCGGATTCGGGGACGGGTGAGTTGCAGGGCTTGGCGGGCCGCATGACCATCAACATCGCCGACGGCAAGCATGGCTATGACCTGGAATACACGATGCCCGCTCTTCCCTGAGCGCGATGGGGCTTGCGCATTCAGACGCTGCTGGCGAACAGCCGCACGTCGTGGTCGCTCCCGGCCAGCCTGACCAGGCCCTCCAGCCGCATGCCGATGCTTTCCAGCAGCCGCCCCGAGGCCGCGTTGTCCGGCGAGGTGATCGCGACGATGCGGCCCAGGCCCAGCGTGCCGCGCGCATAAGCCAGGGTCGCGGCCGCGGCTTCGCGCGCATAGCCCAGGCCGCGATAGCGCGGCAGGAAGGCGAAGCCCAGGTCCACGTCGGCCAGCGTGTCGCGCTTGATCAGGCCGCAGATGCCGATGGGCGCCGCATCGCCCTTCAGCTCGACCAGATACAGGCCATGGCCATGACGCGCATACATGGCGGCCGGCCCGGTGCGGATGTAGTTCAGCGCGTCGTCCAGGGTCCGCACCCCCTTGTCGCCGATGTAACGCAGCCAGTCCGGGTCGTTGACCAGTTCCAGGATGAAGGCGGCGTCGGCGTCGGCGAGCCAGCGCAGAACCAGGCGCTCGGTCTGTAGAACTTTCACGGATAAGGGCCAGTCTAATCGGTTGACATCAGGCAGCTGGAATGTGACCAGAACCGGGGCGGCTTGGCAAGGCGGCCCGGCCCCAGGCGCGATTGCGACGCTGATCACAGTCCGGCAGGATGTCGCCCACTACACTTGAAACCTGTGTTTCGCCTGGACCGTTCCTGGGAGTCGGCCATGAATCGCCCCCGTCATCTGGTACGCCGCTTCTTCGGCGCCGCTTTCGGCGACGAGCTCGTGGAAACCCCGCTGCCGGAAGACCTGGTGCGCTGGGTTTCGGCGCATTTCAGCGCCCAGGACCGCGAAGCGGCCCTGGCCTGCCTGCGGCAGGCGGTCAACCTGACCGGGGAGCCGGCCAGCCCGCGCTTCCTACGCTGCGCCGCGCTGTCCTCGGGCGGCGACCTGCAACGCTTGCAGCAGCAGATCGCGCAGCTGCGCATCGACTGGCGCAACGTGATCATGGCGGCCGAGTTCAGCGTGCGGCACAACAAGGTCTACCGCGCGCGCGACCTGGGCAAGCCGATCCCGATGCCGGAGGCAGCCGCGCCGGCGGCCTGATGCCGCCCCTTCGGTTTGTTGCCGCATCGTACCCCGCCTGATTTCGCTATAGTTCCGCATCGTCCCCGCATCCGGAGCTTGCGATGTTCATGCGTTTCCTCGTCTGTGCCGTCCTGTCCGCTTGTTGCGCCTCCGCCGGCGCCCAGTCCAAGTGGATTGAAGGCACCCATTATTTTCTCGTGCAGCCGGCGCAGCCCACCTCGACCCCGGGCAAGATCGAAGTGCTGGACGTGTTTTCCTATGCCTGTCCCGCCTGCAATGCGTTCCAGCCCACGGTGGACAAGCTCAAGGCGGCGCTGCCGCCCGAAGCCCGCATGGCCTATCTGCCGGCCGCGTTCAATCCGCAGGAAGACTGGCCGGTATTCCAGCGCGCCTTCCTGGCGGCGCAGATCCTGGGCGTGGCCGAAAAGACCCATGATGCGATGTACGACGCGGTGTGGGGCAAGGGCAGCCTGTCGATCAGCGACAAGATCACCGGCCGCCTGCTGCCGCAGGCGCAGCAGCCGACCATCGAGGACGTGGCCAAGTTCTATACCGCTTACGGCGTGAAGACCGAGGATTTCCTGGCTGCCGCCAAGTCCTTCACCATGGACATGCAGATCCGGCAAGCCGATGCCCAGGTGCTGGCCGAGCAGGTGCAGGGCACGCCCACCCTGATCGTCAACGGCAAGTACCGGGTGACGCCCAAGTCCGCCGGCGGCTATCCGCAGACCATCGACCTGGTGCTGTACCTGATCGCCAAGGAAAAGGCGGGGAGCTAGGGCGGCCCGGCCGCCGCGAGGCCAATGAAGCGCCCGCTCGCCGCCCTTTTGCTCGGCGCCGCGGCGCCGCTATGGGCCGCCGACTGGACGCCGCCGCCACAGCCCGACCCGCTGACCATCCTCAACCAGGCGCGGGCCGATGCGGCAGCCCGGCATTACCCGGACGCGCTGGCCAAACAGGTCTGGTTCCACGAGCACGCCCTGGACTATGCCCAGGGTCTGTACGGCCTGCGCCTGGGCAGCGCGCTGCGCCAATGGCAGGCGCTGGGGCAGGTCTATCCCCCGGCATTGCAGAAACTTGAAGCGGAGCGCGACGCGGCGGCCGATCACGTGCGCCGCGGCGACGGCGCGCGGGGCTACTTCAACGAAGTCCTGGCCATCGACCGCGTGCTCGGGCAGGAGGCGGCAACGCGCGAGCTGTTCGTCTGGCTCGATGCCAACCGCAACGAAACCGCCGCGCAGGTCTACGAGCTCGCACAGCCCGCCCTGGTGCGGGCCGGGGACTACGCCCTGTGCGGCAAGTACCTGCAGCCGCAGAAAGCACTGCAGGCCATCGTCGACCAGTACCGTCTGCTGACCCAGCGCGCCGCCACCGCGGACCACCCCGATACCGCGCAGGCCTTTGCGCAAAAGACCCTGGCCAACAAGACCGGCCTGCTGGTCGCCCTGCTGGTGCAGAACCACCGCAAGGAAGAAGCCGATGCCATCGCCGGGCAGGCGATCAAGGAATGGGACGACGCGGGCTTTCGCGCCCAGTTGCTGGATGCCCTGCGCGGTGAGGTGCCCGAGCCTTGGCCGTTGTAGGAGCCGGTAGGGCGGCCCGTGGCCGCCGCTGCGCAACATGGGAAAAACAGCCGGCGGCCATGGGCC
>CAJCJI010000336.1 GCA_903970595.1 Verrucomicrobiota bacterium | reverse complement strand
CACCTGGACCAGAACCGCGGCTTCCTCACCGCCGGCGGGGTCTTCACCGACGATCTGATCGACGCCTACATCGAACTGAAGATGCAGGAGGTCACGCGCTTCCGCATGACCACCCATCCCATCGAATTCGATATGTACTATTCGCTGTAAAGAAAAAGCCCCCTTACGGGGGCTTTTTCTTGATGATGAAGAGGCTTTTTATAAAATCCCGCTCCCGCAGGGAGCGGGATTGGTTTACAGCTTCGCCGCCGCGCGCTATTTTCAGCCGATGCGCATCCTGATCGCGGTATTGCTGGCCTGCTCCGGCGCCGGTTTCTGCCTGGCCGCAGCGGCGGACGAAGTCTATCGCTGGGTCGACAGCGACGGCGTGGTGCATTACTCGGACAAGCCGCAGGCGCCGACCGACAAGCCGGTGGCCCTGCCGCATCTGCAAACCTACAAGCCGGGAGCGGCCCCCGCGGGCGCCGCCGGGGCAACGGATCAGCCCGGTGCCGGCAGGCCCGCCGCTTCCGAAATATCCATTTCCTCGCCGGCGCAGGACGAAACCATCCGCGATGCCGAGGGCAAGTTCACCGTCACCGTTTCGGCCAACCCGCAGGCAGGCCAGGGGCTGATCTACTACCTCGATGGCGCCGCGCAAAACCGGCAGCCCACGCCGTCCACCGCGTTCCTGTACAGTGGCGTGGAGCGCGGCGAGCACCGCGTTGCCGCAGCACTGGTCGATGGCAACGGCGATGAAGTGGCGCGCAGCGCCGAGGTCACCATCAATATGAAGCCGCCGTCGGCCAGGCATTAGGGCCTGTTTCGGACGGGCGCTGGCCTGGCCAATCGCGCCGACACTGGCGCATATTTTGCTAGCAGCCTCATATGAAATTCTCCGTATTGAACCGCGGTCAGCCTGCCGCCATTCTCGACGGCTTGGCCACCGCAGTCATCACGCTCGATCACGGGCTGCGCATCACCTACATCAACTCGGCGGCCGAGAGCCTGTTCGGTCTCAGCCGGCACCATGCACTGGGCGAACCCCTGGCCGAGGCGGTGGCCCGCTTCGGCGAACACGAGGCGCGCCTGCGCCGGGCGCTGGACACCGGCAGCGGCTTCATCGACCGCGAGCTCAAGCTGCACCGCAGCGGCGAGGAGTCGATCACCGTCGACTGCACGGTCACGCCGCTGCTGGGCGGCAAGCCCGGGCTGATGATGGAGCTGCTGGCGCTGGACCGGCACCTGCGCATCTCCCGCGACGAGTTGCTGATGACCCAGCACGAGGCCAGCCGCGAGCTGATCCGCGGCCTGGCGCACGAGATCAAGAATCCGCTGGGCGGCATCCGCGGCGCGGCGCAGCTGCTCGAACGCGAATATCCGGACAGCGAGCACCGCGAGTACACCCGCGTCATCATCCGCGAAGCGGACCGCCTGCAGAACCTGGTGGATCGCCTGCTCGGCCCCAACCGGCTGCCGCAGAAAGCCGACGTCAACGTGCACCAGATCCTCGAGCATGTGCGCCAGCTGGTGGAAGCCGAGGCCCCGGCCGGCATCGTGATGCTGCGCGACTACGACCCGAGCATCCCCGAGCTGCATGCCGACCGCGAGCAGCTGATCCAGGCCACGCTCAACGTCACCCGCAACGCCCTGCAGGCGCTCGGCGCCAAGGGCAGCGGCATGATCGTGCTGCGCACCCGCACCCGCCGCCAGATCACCATCGGCGGCCGGCGCCACAAGCTGGCGATCCAGATGGACATCGAGGACAACGGACCCGGCATACCGCCCAACATGATGGAGAAGATTTTCTACCCGATGGTCACCACGCGCGCCGAGGGTACCGGCCTGGGGCTGCCCATCGCCCAATATCTCATTCACAGCCATGGAGGGTTGATCGAATGTCAGTCACAGCCGGGACGCACGGTGTTTTCCATGTTTCTGCCGCTTGGGGACTTGGCGTGAGCGCCGCCACCAAGGTGTGGATCGTCGACGACGACGAGTCGATCCGCTGGGTGCTGGAGAAGGCCCTGCGCCGGGTCGGCATGGAAGCCCAGAGCTTTCCCGGCGCGGCGGAGCTGCTCGACGCCCTGCAGGAGGAAACGCCGGATGTGCTGATCTGCGACATCCGCATGCCCGGCGTCAACGGCCTGGAGCTGATGGAGCGCGTGCATTCGGCCAAGCCGGATCTGCCGGTGATCATCGTCACCGCCCATTCCGACCTCGAAGCCGCCGTGGCGGCCTTCAAGGGCGGGGCGTTCGAGTACCTGCCCAAGCCCTTCGACGTCGACGGCGTCGCCACCCTGGTGCAGCGCGCGGCCGCCAAGCGGCCCGCCGTGACCGCGGCGGCGCAGCCGGCCGATCGTCCGGCGATCATCGGCGCCGCGCCGGCGATGCAGGACGTGTTCCGCGCCATCGGCCGCCTTGCCGCCTCGCAGATCACCGTGCTGATCACCGGCGAATCCGGCACCGGCAAGGAGCTGATCGCGCGGGCGCTGCACACCAACAGCCCGCGGGCGAACAAGCCGTTCATCGCCATCAACACCGCCGCCATCCCCAAGGACCTGCTGGAATCGGAATTCTTCGGCCATGAACGCGGCGCCTTCACCGGCGCCCAGATGCAGCGCAAGGGCCGCTTCGAGCAGGCCGACGGCGGCAGCCTGTTCCTGGACGAGATCGGCGACATGCCGGCCGACCTGCAAACCCGTCTGCTGCGCGTGCTGCAGGACGGGCAGTTCTACCGCGTCGGCGGTGTCTCGCCGGTCAGCGTCGACGTGCGCATCATCGCCGCCACCCACCAGAACCTCGAGCGCGCGGTGCAGGAGGGGCGCTTCCGCGAGGACTTGTTCCACCGCCTAAACGTCATCCGCGTGCGCATTCCGCCGCTGCGCGAGCGGCGGGAGGATATTGCGCTGCTGCTGCGCCACTTCCTGGATGCCGCGGCCAAGGAACTGAAGACCGATCCCAAGCAGCTGCTGCCGGAAGTGCTGGAGCGGCTCAAGGCCTACGACTGGCTGGGCAACGTGCGCCAGCTGGAAAACGCCTGCCGCTGGTTGACGGTGATGGCGCCGGGGCGCGACATCCACCTGCAGGATCTGCCGCCCGAGTTGCGCCTGCCGGGTGCCGTTGCAACCGCGGCGGCAGCGGAAGCC
>CAJCJI010000335.1 GCA_903970595.1 Verrucomicrobiota bacterium | reverse complement strand
CGCAAGGTGCTCCGGCCCGTTTTGTTTGGACGGCCCTACGCCACTTCGTCCGTCCACACCTTGAAGCTCTCCAGCGTGTTGGCGCCGAAGCAGGTGCTGATCGCCACGTCCGCCGCGTCGCGGCCGCGGGCGATGAGGACGCGGCCGATGCGGGCCTGGTTGTTGCGCGGGTCGAAGGTGTACCAGGCGCCGCCGACCCAGGCCTCGAACCAGCCGGCGAAATCCATCGGCGCATCGGAGCGCGGCACGCCGATATCGCCCAGGTAGCCGGTGCAGTAGCGCGCCGGGATGTTCATGCAGCGGCAGAAGGCGACGGCCAGATGGGCGAAATCGCGGCATACGCCGCGGCGTTCGTGGTAGACCTGCAGGGCGGTCTTGGTCGAGCTGGCGTGCTCGTAGCCGAAGGTAATGTGGTTGTGCACGTAGTTGCAGATCGCCTGCACCCGCGCCCAACCCATCGGCGCGTGTTCGAACAGCTGCCAGGCCACGGCGGAGAGCTGGTCGGTTTCGCAATAGCGGCTGCCGAGCAGGAACACCAGGGTTTCTTCCGGCAGGTTCTGCACGTCGATCTGCCAGGCATTGGGCGCGGTGGCTTCCACCAGACCGGAATCGTTGATCAGGGCGTCCGCCGTCAACACCAGACGCCCTGTCGGCGCCACCAGGCGGGTGCACCAGTTGCCGAAGCCGTCGCGATAGGCGGACACCGGCATCGAAGGCCTGGTGATCAGGTGATCCGGCCGCACCATGTCCGAGGCGCGGCTGTAATGAACGTTCAGGTTCAGGATCATCGGCGTGGGCTGGGGGAAGTTGTAGACCAATTCGTAGCCGATCCGGATGCGCATAGCTTGTCCTTGTGCCTGCAAATGCAGTGAAGCGCTGCCGGCGAGGCCGGCGGCGCGGGTCCTTAAACGGTTGCGCCGGCGCCCAGGGATGCCGATGCCTGCTTGAACAGCTTGGCCAGGCGACCGGCCCAGCTGGCCTGCGCGGCCTCGTCGGCGATCAGGTCCTGGCGGATCTCCACGGCGACGTGCGCAATGCCGCGCGCCTCGCCGTGTACGGGGATGGTGTAGTCGGTATCGTCGCCGATCGAGTAGGGCTGGTTGTCGCCCACCGGCAGGCGCTCGTCGCGGCGCAGCAGGCGCAGCAGCTCGGTCGCCAGGCGCGCGTCGCGGTGATGCATCACGCCGATGTGCCAGGGCCGGGCGGCGCCGCGGTAGTTCGGCGTGAAGCTGTGCACCGAAACCAGGATGCTGCGGCGGCCCTGGCGCAGGTGCTCGTCCAGGATGCCGCGCAGCGCTGCATGATACGGCTGGAAAATCTCGCGCTCGCGCGCCTGCACCTCCGCCTCGGACAGTCCTTCGTTGCGGCCGATGCGGGTCCACTCGCTGGCGGTCGCGATCGACTCCGGCGTACCCGGCGGACGGTTGCAGTCGATCACCAGCCGCGAGTAGCGCTGCAGCACCAGGGTGGCGTCGAGCCGGTCCGCCAGGGCGCGGGCCACGCCCGCCGCGCCGATGTCCCAGGCGATGTGGCTGGACAGTTCGGTGGCCGACAGGCCAAGGGAATCCAGCGCGCGCGGGATGTCGCGGCCGGCGTGGTCGCAAGCCAGCACGAAGTCCGAGGCGGCATCGGCACGCTCGATCGCCGCCGCCGGCGTTTCGTCGGATGCAAGCAGGCCCGGAGCGGTTGCGCGCATGGATCGGCTAAGGCTCATCGAAGCGGATGCCGCTGACAGCTGCAAGAATCTTCCTTCGCACTTCCTCGGCCGCCGACATCTGGCGCGCGACGCGCTCGTCGGCTTCGCGTTCGCTGCGGCCGACCGCGCGGTTGGTCAGGTCCAGGCTCTGCTTGATGCGGCTGACGGCGCCTTCCACCTCGCCGAGTTCACAGGCCAGCGCCAGAATGTCCTGCTCGATGGCGACCGTGGGCGTCTGGTTCCTGATCTGGTCGCTGAAGGCCTTCTTCCAGGTGCCGGAGGGAGTCTCGGAAAGCTTCAGGCGGAATTCGTACTGGCCGCTCTCTTTCCAGCGCGCCGGCAAATCCGCATCGAGCCAGCCGAGAAGCTTGATTGTTTGGGCCATGGCTTGCGGTTTCTCCGAATGGGGATGATGAATGTAGGCCTTGCTCGGGCGGCGGAGTTCCGCCAGCGCCTGGACGGCCGTTCCCGATCTAGAAAAAACGGGCGCTGGGAGCCGCCGGCGCCAGTTCGATCGGATAGCGCGTGCCCGCCACCGGGATGTCCGGATATTCCGGGCAGGCCGTCTTGATGCGCTCCCAGGGCATGGCGTCGACCGAGGCGTGGGCCAGGCAATCGGCGTAGGGGCAGCGGCGGAATTCGCCCACCTGGCGGTACATGCCGTTGGGAAAGGTGCGCTTGCACTGCCCGCACCACAGGTGCTCGGCAAACTTGCCGTGGAACAGCCGCGGGCTATTGGCCACCCTGGACGGCATCAGGCTGATCGGCCCGCCGAAGATCTTCTCCAACTCGGCCTGGCCCAATTGCAGCGTGCCCATCGCCGGGGCATCCGGCTTGGCCTTCGGCGCGTTGCTGATGTTCATGATGCATCCTCGCCGGCAGCGGCGGCGTTTCTTCAGGCGACGAGCGGGTGCTGGTCCATGAACAGCTTGACCTGCTGGTCCGCATCTTCGCGGCTGATGTGATAACGCAGCTGGATCAAGCCGGCCAGGATGTGCAGATTGCCGTTGACCTTGGTCAGATCTTCCGGCGGCACCTTCACAAAAGCCGCCTTGGCGTCGGCCAGCATCTGCTTCCAGCGCTTCTGCGCCGCCTGCTCGTTGGCGATGGCGCTGGCCTTGATCTGCTTATTGGTGCGCGGCGGGGCAATGGCCACCGCCGCGGGGCTTTCGGCTGATTCGGGGAGATTCATAAATCACTCGCTGTACTTGGTGCATTGCCGCCGCCGGCGGAATTGCCGGAGGCCGTTGCTTACAGCAGCCCAGGAGTGCGAAAGGGCCAGCTTGTCGCGGGGCAATGTGCAGGCACAGGCGGGACAAGCTTTTTGCGCCGCCGATGGAGGAACGACGTAACTGGCGGCTGCGAAGCACTATAGCACTGATTGGGTGTTGAGGCTTTGCGAGGGGTGCGGGGCGCTGTGTGCTGCAGCGTACATGTGGTACATGCGCAGGGGGTTTCGGCGAGATGCGCTCCCCGGCATATCGAGTTCGAATCAGCTCGCGCGCCGGAATGCCCGATGAGCAAGCGCTTGTGGCGGCAGCTTGGGCGGTCGTTTATGATGGTCACATTGGTGACTACAGTAGGCAAGGCGATGAAAGAGGCCACGATCCGGGAAGCGAAAAGCAAGCTGACCAGCTTGATCCACGACGCCGAAAAGGGCCACGCGGTGCGGGTCACCCGCCGTGGCAAGCCGGTTGCCGTGCTGGTTTCGGACAAGGAGTACGAGCGGATGAAAGCCGCCGGGGAACCGCGGCGCGACTTCATGCGTTTCCTGCGCGGCTGGCGGCGCGAGATGATCGCCAAAGGGATTCCGTTTGCGTCGGATGATGAATTGGCAGATTTGCGGGACCGCAGTTCCGCCCGCGAGTTTACATTCGAAAAATGATCGAGTACGCGCTCGATACCAACGTGCTGTCCGAGTTGATGCGCGAACGCCCCAACGCCGCGCTGGAAGCACTCTTAAACAAGCGGCGCAAAGCCTGCGCCATTCCCGCGCCGGTCATCGACGAATTGCAATTCGGGGTGAGCCGCATCATCGCCGCCGAGCGGCGCAACATGTACCAGGCCTGGCTGGAATCCTTGATGGCGGACTTTCCGATCATCCCGCTGGACGGATTCTGCGCCCAATGGCACGGCCGCGAACGCGCCCGCCTCACCGCGGCCGGCAGGCCGCCGTCGCTGTTCGACGGACTGATCGCATCGATCGCGGTGGTCAACGAGCTGGCGCTGGTGACGCGCAATACGGCGGACTTCGAGGGGTTTGCGGGGATCAGGTTGGAGGATTGGTTTGGGGCGTAAAACAGAGCAGGGCTTTCGACGCAAGTTGAATGCGGGGTCTCCCGGAAAGCCCCTCTCTCGTTGTTTATTCCACTCGATGTCGTGCGGTATTCTCACATTGACCGGGCAGTCAAGCGTCCCGCAATGGCAGGAGGAAATGTAGCGTGTCGCCAGACGAAATTCTCTTCGAACTTTCGAACTCCGACGGCGTCTTGCCCAGGGCGGCGCTCCAGGCAGCGGCGGAGCACAAGGATGCTTTGACCGAGCCGCTGCTGGACGCCTTGCGCCGCTTCGTTGAGTGCACCCGCAACCCCGAACCGGGTCAGTATGAATCGGAGCCTTTGGCGGACATGGCCATGTACCTGCTCGCCCAGTTCCGCGAGGTGCGCGCCTTCGCCCTGTATGAAGAGCTTTGCCGCCTGCCCGAGGACCGGAGCGAGTTCTGGCTCTCGGACATGCTCAACGAAGACTTCGGCAGCTTCCTGGCCAGCACCTGCGGCGACGAGGCCGGGCGCCTGCAGCGGTTGGCGGAGGAGCCGGGCTTGTACATGTACGCGCGTTGGGCAGCGCTGACCGCTCTGACCACGCTGGTGATCCATGGCGCCTGGACGCGCGAGGCCATGATCGCCTGGCTGGGCGAAATATGGCCGCGCTGGATGGCGCTCGCCGACGACGGCGAATACACACCCTTGATTGCCACTGTCTGCGATCTCGGCGCGTCCGAATTGCTGCCCCAGGTGCGGCGGGCCTTCGCCGCGGGAGAGGTCGATCCCCTCTACATCACGCTGGAGGAAGTCGAGGACGCCTGCGCACTTGGCGATCCGATTACATATGGCGAACTGCGGCGCAGGCACCAGTATGTGGACGACGCTGCGAAGCGTATGTCCTGGCAGGCGCAGTTTCGTCCGGATTACCGCGGTGATGATGGATTCGATGACGAGTATCCTGCGGACGAGGAGTTCGACGACTTCGTGCCTATGCCCTACATAAGACCGGAGCCCAAGGTGGGCCGCAACGATCCCTGCCCATGCGGCAGCGGCAAGAAATTCAAGAAGTGCTGCTTGCGCGGAGATGGAAACGGGCAAGATGAGTTGGCGGTGTTGCGCTAGAACATTCGGTGGCGGCGCATCACGGTATGATTAAAGTTATGCCTTGGCGGGAGCAATGTTGGGGTTCGCAGGCTTACTCCAACATTCATGTACTCGCACTCACCTACTTTGCCGGCGCTTAGAATATGCGGCTCATTGTCATCGCAATCTGCTCGGTAGCTCTTTTCTTCCCGGTGTTCTGGTTGTTCCAGGCTGTCGTCGGTCCCAACTGGGGCGCTGGTATCGCAGCGATTGCGATGTATATTGCCTTCCCGATTCTCGCCATGAAGGTCTGGACCGGGAAACGTCCATCGGCGATAAGTATGCTGGCTGCGCTGGAGGATGGATCGCTTGTCAGCGCTGATTACGAAGTCGACGAAGTGATCGTGATAGAAGAGTCGGAAGATGAGGGACTGCATTTCTTGTTGGATATTGGGCAAGGACGCACGCTCTTTCTTTCTGGGCAATATCTGTATGGACCAGTCGAGTCGGGACGCTTTCCTTCAACGCGGATACGTGTATTTTGGCATGCTCAGAGTGATTTGACGTACGGCGTTCAATCGCTCGGCGATCGAATCCTGCCGTCGCGTAGGCTGCGTCCACCGAGTGCGAATACAATCGAGTCAGGCGCTCTCCCGAACGACAGAGATATTCTTCGACAGAATATGCGGTTGGTTGCGGACGTGCTTGGTAACGGTGCTTAATCAGCGGCTACGGCGGATCGTGTTGCGGCGACGCTGGCGCGGCGATTGACCCGTAGTGACGATGTGGCTTGGGGAAGACGAGCAGAGGGTATCGGGCGTGCGGATTGCAAATCCAAAAGCCGCAAACCCTACAGCCGATATGCCCCAAACTTCATCACCCCCGCCACCCGCCGCATCAAGGCCTTGATCGGCGGCGGCAAGGCATACGCCCCCGCCGCCGCGGCCTCATCGCCGTGCCGCGTTTCGTCGGCCTTCATCGCCTCGACTATGGCGCGGCTGCGCTGGTCCTCGCGCGGCAACTGTTCGAGGTGGCTCTCCAGGTGCTCGACCACCTGGCGCTCGGTTTCTTCGACGAAGCCGAGGTTCCAGCGGTCGCCGGCGACGCCGGCGAATGCGCCGATGGCGAAGGAGCCTACGTACCAGAACGGGCTGAGCCGGCTCGGCCGCGCGCCCAGTTCGCCCAGGCGGGCCTCGCACCACTGCAGATGGGCGCGCTCTTCGGCGGCGGCGTGCAGCAGGTGTTTGCGGATTTCGGGGTCGCGCGAGACCAGGGCCTGGCCGTGGTAGAGGGCCTGGGCGGAGACTTCGCCGGCGTGGTTGACGCGCATCAGGCCGGCGGCGCGGCGGCGCGCGGATTCGCTCAAGTCGGCTTGCGGTAAAGCAGCTGCGGGATAATTTTTTGACGGCGCCGCACTGGAGGAATCACGGTTGAAACCCTGCTGCAGCCGCATCAGCGCCTGGTCCAGCGCGGAATAGCGGCGTCCGTTGCGATCATTCTTGGTCATGAGGGTGTTTTGCGGCATTGTGATGCTCCGGGGTTTTTCCTATCCTGCTGGAGTATGCGGCTGTCGCGCAAAAATCTCTTGCCGCACGGATGAATCAACAGGCACTTTTTTAATGAAATCCTTTCTGTTCGCTGTGGCATGGATGGCCGCGGCAGCCGCGTCGCTCGCCGCACCC
>CAJCJI010000334.1 GCA_903970595.1 Verrucomicrobiota bacterium | reverse complement strand
CCGGTGACCAGGCGCACCGGATCGCCGTGCTCGACGTACGGCGACAGCGCCGCCAGTGCCAGCGACTTGGCGTATTTGGCGATGAACTGTGCGTGGTCCAGGGTAAAGCCGCGGCCACGGGACTGCGTCTCCGCCAGTTCGCCGACGAACACTTCTTCGCCGCCGATGGAAAAATGACGCGGCTGCGCCGCTTGAGAGGGCAGCAGCGCCTCGGCGAACTGGATCGGATTGGCCTCGCCGACAATCGATTTGAAGATCTGGAACTGCCGGCCATCCGTAGCCTTGGTGTAGCCAAAGCCGATATCCGCGGCCAATATGCGCATGCCCGAGTTCTCCCGCCCTGCTGATGATGGTTGGCGTGGTTTGTAGCATGGGTGCCGGATGCGGTCAAAGCCGTCCAGACGCCCGCGGTACCGTCCTGGCTTTACCTAGCTTTCCGCGATCGCCGCGGTTTCGGCCTTGCTCTTGATCAGCCAGCGCGCGCCCAGGATGCCCAGCTCGAACAGCAGGTACATGGGAATGGCCAGCAGGATCTGCGACAGCACGTCCGGCGGCGCCAGGATGGCGGCGACGAAGAACACCCCGACCAGCACATAGTCGCGCCGCGCGGCCAGCTGCTGCGGCGTGACGAAACCGGTCCAGCACAGCAGGACAATGGCCGCCGGCGTCTCGAAGGTCAGTCCGAACACCAGGAACAGCTTCATCACGAAATCCAGGTATTTGCCCACATCGGTCATCACCGACACGCCCTCGGGCGTGACGCCGACAAAAAACTTGAACACCGCCGGCAGGATCAGGAAATAGCAGAAGGCCACGCCGAGGTAGAACAGCAGGGTGCTGGACACCAGCAGCGGCACCACCAGGCGGCGCTCGTTGCGGTACAGGCCGGGGGCGACAAACGCCCAGATCTGGTACAGCACCCAGGGCAGGGCCACGATCAGGGCCACCATCGCCGCCAGCTTGAACGGCACCAGGAAGGGCGCCGCCACCTCGGTGGCGATCATGGTGCCGCCGGAAGGCAGCAGGCGCAGCATCGGCTCCGCGAGCCAGTGATACAGGTGCCGGGCGAAGAAAGCCAGCGGCAGGAAGGCGACGAAGATGCCCAGCAGGGCGCGGATCAAGCGCGAGCGCAGCTCGATCAGATGCGCCAACAGCGGCTGTTCGCCGCCGCTGGGCTGGTCCGAAGAATCCGTGGAGCCGGTTTCAGCCATTCTCGGCCGGCGGCTTGGCGGGAGCCGTCAGGACGGGCTTGGCCTCCTCGACCAACTTTTGCGTCTCCTGGTGCAGGCTCTGCGAGGTTTCGCGCAGGATGCGCTGGGCATCGTCGATCTGCTTCTTCAGTTCCGCCACCTGGGTTTCGCGTTCCAGTTCCGCGGTGAGATTGCGCATGTAGACGCGCGCCTTGCCGGTCCAGCGGCCGACCGTGCGCGCCACCGCCGGCATGCGCTCGGGGCCGAGCACCACCAGCGCCACCACGAAGCATAGCAGCAACTCGGAAAAGCTGAAGTCGAACATGAGCTTAGCCCGCAGCAGCCGGCCTGCGTCAGGCTTTGTCGCTGCGCGCGCCCGCGGGGGACTGCGGCGGCACCTGCTTGGCCTCGCCTTCGATCGCGTCGGACGGCTTGGCCGGGTGCGCACCCTCTTCCTCACCCTCGCGCATGGCGGACTTGAAGTTTTTCACCGCCGCGCCCAGGTCGCCGCCGGCGCCGCGCAGCTTCTTGGTGCCGAACACCGCGATGACGATGACCAGCAGGATCAGCCAATGCCAGATGCTGAATGTACCGGAAAACATGTGTACTCCTCGCTACTGCCCATTGACGGCGCAGTGATTAAGTCTTGGGGCGGGCGGCTTTTTCTTCCAGGCCGGAATGGCCCGTACGCCGCGCCAACTCGTCGGTCAGGACGCTCAAGGGCAGATCATACGCCGCCAGCAACACCAGAGTGTGAAACCACAGGTCGGCCAGTTCGTGCACCAGCGCCGCCTGTTCTTCCGGCCGGCCGCCCGACAAGGGCAGGTTCTTGGCCGCGATCAGGGTTTCGCCGGCTTCCTCGCCGATCTTCTTGAGGATGGCATCCAGGCCCTTGCCGTACAGGCTGGCGACGTAGGACTGTTTCGGGTCGGCCAGCTTGCGCTGCTGCAGGGTGGCGTAAAGGCCGGCCAGCACGGCGTCGGGGCTCATAGCCGCACCCTGATGCCGCGCTCCGCCAGGTAGTGCTTGGCCTGCGCAACGCTGAAGCTGCCGCTGTGGAAGATGCTGGCCGCGAGCACCGCATCGGCGCCGCCCTCTTCAAAACCCTGATACAGGTGCTCGAGCGTGCCGACCCCGCCGCTGGCCACCACCGGCACCGGCACCGTATCGCTGATCGCGCGCAGCAACTCGACGTCGTAGCCGGCCTTGGTGCCGTCCCGGTCCATGCTGGTCACCAGCAGCTCGCCCGCGCCTTTTTCCACCATGGTCTTGGCCCATTCGATCGCGTCGAGGCCGCTGCTCTTGCGTCCGCCGTGGGTGTAGACCTGCCAGCGCGGAGCTTCCGCGCCCTCCTTCTTGCGCGTCTTGACGCGCTTGGCGTCGATGGCGACGACGATGCACTGCACGCCGAAGCGCGCGCCGGCCTCGCTGACGAAATCCGGGTCGAGCACGGCGGCGGTGTTGATCGAAACCTTGTCCGCGCCGGCCGACAGCAGGGCGCGCACGTCGGCGCAGGTGCGCACGCCGCCGCCCACCGTGAGCGGGATGTAGATCTCGCGCGCCACCGCCTCCACCACCTTGAACAGGGTCGGGCGCTCGTCGGCGCTGGCGGTGATGTCGAGGAACACCAGCTCGTCGGCCCCCTGCTGGTCGTAGCGGCGCGCCACCTCCACCGGGTCCCCGGCGTCGCGCAACTGCTCAAACCTGACGCCTTTGACCACGCGTCCGGCATCGATGTCCAGGCAGGGGATGACGCGCTTGGCTAACACGGGAGGCGGGGGGCGGGAGGCGGGAGCCGTAAAGGCGAGAGGCGAGAGGCGAGAGGCGAGAGGCGCAGAAGCTCAAAGCACAGCGGTACTACCTTGCCTTTTCGCCTCT
>CAJCJI010000333.1 GCA_903970595.1 Verrucomicrobiota bacterium | reverse complement strand
TCCCGCCCCACCCCCGCCGCCGCCGCAACCGGACCTTTCGCAGCATTCGGTATATTTCGATTTTGATCAGAGCGGGATCAAGCCGGAAGGCCAGCAGGTGATCGCCAACTGGGCGAGCTATCTGCTGGCGCACCCGACGATGCACGCCCGGGTGGAAGGCAACTGCGACGAACGTGGTACCCGTGAGTACAACATTGGCCTGGGCGAACGCCGCGCCAATGCCGTGGCCAACGCGCTGGAGGCAAAGGGCGTCGCCGCCGCGCAGCTGGACATCATCAGCTATGGCAAGGAGCATCCGGTGGCCCCGGGTCATGACGAGCAATCCTGGGCGCGCAACCGCCGCGCCGACCTGGTGCAGCGTTGATTGCCGCCGCCGGAAAGCGGCAGCCCCCGCAACTGGCAATGTCCTGCACGCGGTGCTGATGCGTTCGCCCGCAGGCAGGGCCGCGAGCCCTGTTCGTCCGGGCCCGGCGCATCCTTTCAGCGGATCGCCCTGAGCCCAATGGGTGCTTGCGTGCCGGGCCGCCCGGCCCTTTTGGTGTGCCGCCATGCTGGCCTGGCATGGGTGGTCGTGCGCATCCTGCTCGGAGTCGCAACGCTCGCGGCGGCCTGCAGCGGCACGGCTGCAGCGGCGCCGCAGCGGTTTGATCCGCCGCCGCGCGGGTCATTACCGGTCGGGGCGGAGACGCTCAGCCATGGGCTGCTGCAGGATGTATCCGTCTACCGTCCGCCGCAAACGCCGCGCAGCTTCGTCATTTTTCTGTCAGGCGAGGAGGGCTGGCGGCTTGGCGTGGTCGAAATGGCGCGCCGGCTTGCCCGGCGCGGAGCCCTTGTTGCCGGCGTGGATACACCGCGCTTCATTCAGGCGCTGTCCGCGACCAAGGTGGGCTGCGCCTATCCGGAAGGGGATCTGGACAATCTGAGCCACTTTGTCCAGGCCTATTACCGGCTGCCGACCTACCTGCGCCCGATCCTGATGGGATATTCGTCCGGTGCGAGCCTGGCCTATGCCAGCCTGGCGCAATCCAAGCCCGATGTGTTCGCGGGACTGCTTGCGCTTGGCTTCGAACCCCGCTTGCGGATGGCGCGGCCGCTGTGCCAGGACAACGCGCTGAAACTGCGTGGCACCACCACCGGGCCGGTGCTCGCTTTCCGCCGCGCCTCTACTGGACCGGGACCGCTGGAGATCCTGCAGGGCAGCCAGGACACGGCCTTCAGCGCGGGTGCGGGCGCCGCGTTTTTCGCTCGCCTCCCGCGCGCCAGGCTCACGCCGCTGCCGGAAGTCGGACACGGCTTTACCAAGCCGGCGCGCTGGGTACCGCAATACCTGCTGGCATTTGACCGGCTGAAGGGCGTTGCCCGGGCAGAGTCGCTTCCCTTGCCCCCCGGCGCCTTGGACGGACTGCCGACCCAGGAATTCACGCTGGCCGGGGCCGGGGGAAGCAAGACCTTCGCGGTTCTCATGTCCGGCGACGGCGGCTGGGGCGGCCTGGAGCAGGGCTTGACCACAGCGCTGCGCGCCCATGGGATCCCGGTGATCGGCATGGATACGCTGCGCTATTTCTGGACCCCGCGAACGCCGGACGGCACCGCCGCGGATACTGACCGCATCATCCGCTACTATCTGCGCCGCTGGAACAAGCAGTCGGTGCTGTTGCTCGGCTATTCCCAGGGTGCCGATGTCCTGCCGTTCATCGTGAACCGCCTGCCCTCAGCCACCCGGCAGCACGTATTGCTCGGCGGCCTGATGGGCCTGGGTCAGCGGGCGGCTTTCGAATTCCGTCTGCGTCCACCAGCCGACAAAAATGAGCTGGTCGGTCTTCCGATCCTGCCGGAGTTGCAAAGGCTGCAAAATCTCCCGGTGCTCTGCATTTATGGAAACGGGGAGTCCGATTCCCTGTGCCCACGGCTTGATCCGCAGCGCGTCCGGCTGGCCCACTTCAAGGGAGGACATGACGCCGGCGGTGACCCGCGGCTATTGTCCGGCGCCATCCTGCAGGCTGCCGGGCTTGCGTACTGAGAAGTGTGCTGGCCTTGGCGAGGCTGCCCACTGACCCGGGTTCAGGATGAAAGCACACACCGTTTGAAACGGCCGCCCAAGGAATCAAGCGCCGCCCGCTCAACCCCAACTCAACGGCACCAGCTTCGGCCCGATCACCGCCCCCGGCCAGTACTCGATCTTGGTGCCTGCCTTGAGCCCGAAGTTCGGAATGCGCCGCAGGAACTCCTGCAGGCACACCTTGACCTCCATGCGCGCCAGGTGCGCACCCATGCAGCTATGCGCGCCGCCGGCGAAGGCCAGGGTCGGCTTGCGCGGGCGGTGGAAGTTCACTTCGGTCGGATTGGGGAAGATGTCGGGGTCGAAGTTGCAGGAGGGCAGGATGCTGGTGACGCGGTCGCCCTTCATCATTTTCACGCCGCGGATCTCGTAATCCTGCGTCAGCGTGCGGCCCGAGAACGTCACGCTGAACACGCGCAGCAGTTCCTCGATGACGTTGTTGACGTTGTCGGGGGTGTCGATGATTTCCTGCCGGCGCTCCGGGTTCTCCGCCAGCCAGACGAAGATGTTGTTGAGCGTGGCGAACACCGTGTCCAGGCCGGCGATGAACAGGAAGAAGACGAAGCCGAAGATCTCGCGGCCCGACATCGGTTCGCCGCCCGGCTTGCCGTGCACGATGGCGCTGACCGCGCCGCCGTCCGGCTGGGCGGCCTTGTCCTTGATCACGGCGTTCAGGTACTGCGTCACCTCGCCCATCACCTGCTGCGCGACCTGATGATCCTGCGCGTGCAGCAGGCCCATCGCCCAGCGCACGAACTCGTCCATCATGCTGCGCGGCAAGCTCATGATGTCCAGGAACACGCCGACGGGCAGGGGGCGGCCGAAGTCCTTGGCGAATTCGCACTCGCCCTTGTCGATAAACTGGTCGATCAACTCGTTGGCGAGCTTGCGGATCGAAAGCTCCAGCTCCACCACCCGCTTGGGCGAGACCAGCGGATCGACGATCGCGCGGTACTTGCGGTGGTGCGGCGGCTCGATCTCCAGCGGGATGATGTTCCACCAGTCGTTCGGATCGCGTGGGAACGGGCCGGAGCCCAGGCTGGTGAAGTATTCGGGATGCCGCAGGACAAAAAAGGCGTCCTCGTATTTCAGCAGCTGCCAGGCCGGCCGCATGTGCGAACTGCCGGGGCTGAAGAACACCGGCGGCGCCTTGTGGTGAAGTCCGGCCAGGTACTTATGCGGCGCGGCGAGGAACTCCGGCCCTTCGGTGATGCGCGCGTCGTAGACCAGCTCGGGCGGAACATGATCCGGGATGGGGGCCACTCCACCGGCCTGTGCAGTGCCTGCCATGTTTGCTCTCCTCGAATGATGCCTTTGATTATGCCCGCGGGGGCTTCAAAACTGATGTTCGGGCAGGTGGATCACCAGGCCATCCAGCGCGGGGCTGATGGTGATCTGGCAGCCCAGGCGGCTGGTGGGTTTGCGCTCGCAGGACGTTACCTCGAGCATCTCGTCCTCGGCGCCGGTCGGGGCGCCGACCCGCGCGGCCCAGGCCTCGTCGACATAGCAATGGCAGGTGGCGCAGGCCAGGCCGCCGCCGCACTCGCCGACGATGCCCTTGACCATGTTGTTGACCGCGCCTTGCATCACCGAGTCGCCGTCGGCCACTTCCACCTGCCGCCGGGTTCCGTCGTGGAGGATGTAGGTGACTGCGGGCATGGCTGCGGGTCCTGGATGAGGTGGAGAACAAGAAGATTGAGAACAACGTTCTCCTGTATTTGAATATCTCGCCATGTTAATGTCAAGCGATGAACTATTTCATTGCCGATCATGCGCCCGGAACGGCAGAACCGCGTTCTCGGCCCAGGGCCTTTCCCCGGTGAAGGTTGGCGCCTCATCCGGGGCCGGGGCCGCCGCGGTCCTCGACACCCCGGCGCACTGGGAGGGGCGTTCCGCCACCCGCGTGGTGGAGGCCGGAATGGACCAGATCCTCGAGCGCAGCCGCCGCATCGTGGAGGCCGCGTTCACCCTGATGGAACAGGACGGGCTCGACGGCGTCACCATCCGCACCGTGCTCAAGAAAAGCGGCTTGTCCAGGCGCGCGTTCTACGAGCGCTTCGAAGGCAAGGACGACCTGATGCTGGCGGTGTTCGAGCACACCATCCGCCTCGCCGCCCGGCACTACCGCGAGCAGATCGCCCACCTGGCGCAGCCGCTGGAGCGGCTGGAGTTGATCGTCACCTCCATCGCCCTCGGCCGCGGCACCGATCCTCGAGCGCAAGGCCCGGCCGGCGGACGGCGCGGCGCGGCCATGAGCCGCGAGCACATGCGGCTGGCGCAGTCCCGGCCCGACGATCTCCAGGCCGCGCTCAGACCCCTGCTCGACCTGATCGCACAGCAGCTGGCGGAAGGCATGAGCGCCGGCTCCATCCGCCGCGCCGATCCCCGGCGCCTGGCCACCCTGGTCTACAACCTGGTCTCGACCACCACGCACACCGAGCTGCTGGCGCAGGAGGGCGCGCTTCCCGATCCCGCACGCACGGCGCCCCTGGCCCGGGATGTATGGGAATTCTGCCTGCGGGCGATCATCGCCTGACGGTGCAGAGCGCGTTCTGCCGCTCCTTCAGGCGCTGGACCGGGCTGTCGCCGAGCGCCTGGCGGCGCCTTCAGGCGCCGGGCTGATCCAGCGCAGGCAGCAGTTCTTCCAGCCGCCGCAAAATGCTCACGCCTTGCGGTATCTGCGGGTCGGTATGCTCCGGCTGGTAGGCGAATACGCGCATCCCCGCGGCCACGCCGGCCTGCACGCCCACCAGGCTGTCCTCCACCACCGCGCACTGCGCCGGCGGCACCCGCAAAGCTTGCGCGGCGTGCAGGAACAGGCCCGGATCGGGTTTCCAGGTGGCCAGTTCATAGCCGCTGAAGATGCGGTTCTCGAAGTAGGGCAGCAGGCCGGTCAATGTCAGGCTCAGCTCGATCTTCTCGCGCGGGCCGCTGGAGGCCACGCACATCGGTACACGCAGAGCGCGCACCACGTCCGGGGCGCCGGGGACCGGCCGCAACCGCTCCCGGAATACGCGCTCGGTGCGCGCGCGCACCTGCGGTATGAAATCCTCCGGCGGTGCGCGCCCCAGCCATTGCCCGATCTGCGCCACGCAGCGGTCGAGCTGCCAGCCGCGGAACAGCCGATTGGTCTCGCGCAGCGGCAGCACCAGCCCCAGTTCCGCCGCCATCTCCACCAGCACGCTGGTGCCCAGTTCCTCGCTGTCGACCAGGGTGCCGTCGCAATCGAAGATGACCAGCCGGACGCTCACGCCGCGCGCCCGGCCTGCGCGGGCGAGACGGGAGCCGCCGCCGCGCTACCGGCCGGCGGCCGGTAACGCAGGAACGGCAACAGCCGCCCCAGCCAGGCGAGCAGGCCGTGCTGGTTGATCCATAAGGCGTAGGCCACGTAGTCCGGATCGCGCAGGCTGAGGTGGCGCTCCTCGGTGCGCGCGCGCAGGAAGTAGACCGTGTTGAGGATGCCGAGCGCGCAACAGTTGCGCAGCGCCTCGTACCAGTGGCCGCTGGCGGGCCAGGTCCAGGGCACCGAGATCAGCCACCAGCTCAGGTTCTTCGACAGGTAGGCCGGGTGCTTGGTGAAGCGATAAGGCCCGCTGGTGATGACGCCTCGATAAGTGAGGTTGGAGAAGCGCAGGCCGAAGGCGACCGTGGACAGGCCATAGACGAACAGCAGCAGGACGATCACGCCGGCCCAGATGGTTTTCAGCTGGGGCAGGCTGCCCAGCCAGTTGTCCCAGAAAATGCTGTCGTCGTAGCGCAGGTAAAAATCGCCGATGACCGAATAGAACGGCTGGTAGCAGAGCAGGGCGATGATCCAGCCGAACACGGTCGGCTCCGTGCTGCGGATGTGCGAGTCGAACAGGCGCAGCGTGATGGTATAGCCGACCACGCAGAACAGCAGGTCGACCATGTACGACAGGTCGTAGAGGAACTGGTACCAGCCGGCGCCGGGGTTGGCCGCGAAGGCGGTATAGGCATTGGCCAGCGATCCCACCTCGCCGCTGAGGTACACCGCCATCAGCGGCAGGAAAAACGCCTTCACCGTCCAGCCCATGAAATGCCCGCGCAGCGCCGCGCCGTCGAGCGCGTCCAGCCCTTCGCCGCGCACCAGCAGCAGCGGCAGGCGGCCCAGCTGCCAGTAGCTGTCGTGCGGATCGGCCAGGTGCGTGTCGGTCCAGATGAAGTACGGCACCACCAGCAGCGCCACCGGACCCGCCAGCGCCTGCAGGAAGGCCCAGAACGGGTTGTAGAAGCTGCCGTGGTATTCGGGTAACAGCCAGTATGCAAGTGCGATGGTTCCCAGCGTCAGCAGCAGCCCCAGCAGGCGCACCGCGACGCGCGCGTAGTCCGGGCTGCGCAGGGCCTTGCCGGCCAGCCCGGTGGCCGGGTTGAGGTCGCAGCGCCGCCACAGCAGCTCGCCGGCGCCGATCACCGCGAACACCAGGGCGCAGCCCAGCATCGCCACCAGCAGGTGATTGCTGGAGACCGTGCCCATCTGCCAGGGCAGGGGCCCCAGGGCCGCGTCGATGGCGGCGGACCAGCGGATCAGCGCGAGTATGCCGCCCATGCCCGCCGCCAGGCCCAGCAGATTCAGGCCGAAGTGGGCGGCGGAGCGGGGCACGCCCGCCGGCAGTTCCGGCGCGGGCTGCTGGGCGCGTTTGCGTCTCGAAGGCTTGGACATGCGAAGCGGCGGATTCCTTGAAGGCTGGTGCGCGAAAGGCGGCCGCAGTCGGGGTCGCCGGGCCGCTAGTTTTGCACGCGGCGGCGGGTTTCTTCAAAAGCCCCGGGGGCAGGAGTTGCGATCCATCGGCGCCGCCCCAACACGCGGCTCAGGCAAACTGCTCACCCTGCTGCTTCGGGTCGATCAGGATCTTGGCGTGCTTTTCCGCGTCGCCGAGCGCGGCGAAGGCGCCGGCCACGCCGGACAGGCCCACGGTGCCGGTCACCAGGTGGTCGCCCTTGACCTTGCCCTCGGCCAGCAGGTGCAGGGCATCGCGGTATTCCAGGGGCGTGTAACCGAGCACGAAGCGCAGCTCGATCTCCTTGTTGATCCCCATCACCGGTTCGATGGTGTCAGCCTGCATGCAGACGCCGACCACCACCACGCGCGACATCAGGGGCGCGCCGTCGAGGATGGTCTGCAGGATGCCGGGCACGCCGACGCATTCAAATATGATCGGCCGCTTGGGCAGCAGCCCGAGCTTTTCGGCGAGGCGCCAGCTGTGCCACCAGGGCAGCGGCAGCGTGCCGAGTTTCTCGCGCGTGTCCAGCGCCAGGTCCAGCAAGGCGGGCGCCGTGCCGATGAAGCCGTACTGCCGCCAGTCCCGGTAGGGCGAGGATTCCCGCGGGTTGACCACCACATCGGCGCCGCAGCGCCTGGCCAGTTCGCGCCGGCCCGGCGAGAAGTCGCTGGCGACGATGGCCTTCACGCCGCGGGCCTTGAGCATGCAGATCACCGCGAGCCCCACCGGTCCGCAGCCGATGACGATGGCCACATCCCGCTGCCGGGCCTCGCTGCGATTGACCGCGTGCAAGGCCACCGCCATCGGTTCAGTCAGCGCCGCGCGGTCCGGCGCCAGCCCGTTGGGCACCGGCTCCATGTAGGCTTCCTGCACCAGCACCTGTTCGGCATAGGCTCCGGGCGCATGCGCCGACAGGCCCATCAGGTCCACGTGCTCGCCGTTGCGGATCATGGGCACGGCGCAGACCACGCTGCCGGCCTTGAGCTTGCGCCGGGTCTGCGGGCCGTAGTCCAGGATCTGCCCGCAGAATTCATGGCCGAGAACCAGCTCGTCCGCGCTGCCGGCGATGCGCTCGTAGCCCACGCGCCGGGTCAGCTCGCGCAGGTGGTCGCAGTGTTGCCGCATGTGCAGGTCCGAACCGCAGATGCCGCAACGCAGGACCTCCAGCAACACCTGCCCGCGGGCCGGCTCGAGCGCCGGACGTTCGGCCACGCGCAGCGCAGCGTTCTGGCAAATGACGGACTTCATCGGGCACTCCCTGGGGCGTTTTCAGGCTTCGCGCCGCCAGCCTACCAACAAAAGTAACTGTAGGGCGGCCCTTGGCCGCCGCCGTGGTATGCAGGCAAAACAGCCGGGGCCACAGGCCGCCCTTAAAGATCACTTGTCATCCCAAGCGCAGCGAAGGATCTGGCGGGAAGCCAGCCGCACGACCCGGCCGCGCCATTCAGCGCCGATTCAACCGGCGGGGCCTAATCTGCCTCGCGTCGGCAAGCAAGTTTGCCGGCATTTCAACCGGAGGTTCGTGTCATGAACAGGAATGTGCTGAAAATTGTTGCAGGCCTGGGCCTGCTGGTACTGGCGCCTACGGCGGCGCTGGCCCAAGCCGATGGGCGCGACGGCTTTGTGCGGGACCACGGCTACGCGCCGGCATACCGCGGCCCAGCGACGTTTCGCCACGGCTATCACGATGACTACCGCTGGCACCGCGACTGGCATGAGCCGCGCTGGCATCCGGAGCATGGCGGGCACCCGCCCGAGGGCTTCCGCCGCTGAAGCACCGGGCCCGGACGCCCGAAACCCCTTATTGAGAAGCCCGCGTCATGCGGGCTTCTTTTTGTCCGCATTCATTCTGAAACGCGGCGCTGCAGCAAAGAAGGATGCCGGCGAGGACGCGGAATGGCGCGCATCCATCACAATAAGGCCGCTTGCCGGCCGGCGGTGCACGGCACGCACCAAAACCGCGCAGTTGAGGGCTTTCAGGTCCAGGGCTGAGGCCTTGATCCACGGCTGATTCCGGCGTTCGGGGCCTGGGGCTTACTTGGTATATTCATTGCTATTTATTTGCTAAGATTCCTTAGCATTTCTTTGCAAAGATTTTCGCGTAGCTTTCCCATCAGGCCGGTCATTGCAGACCGGCGCCGGACGATGAAGTCCACGCAGCGGCTTGCCGCTGCGTGGACTTTTTTTTGTCCGCAAGGGTCTGATTTCAAGTTGGTCCGCGGCGCTCTCCCTTGCCCCCGGACTTAAGCCGTAACTGGGAACGATCAGGCCCACTCCGGTGCCCCCCGGATGCGCCTGCCCACTACGGCACTCCCGGCTCGTGCCGCCCCCTGCATGAGCCGGGCCTTTTATTCATGCGGGTGCGGGAAACAGGTACCGCTTGCCGGCAGATAGCCTGACTGAAGCGGATGCTCGTCAGCTCGTTGAGTACGCTTGAGCCGACTTGAGCCTCAGCCGTGATCGCTGCCCGCGATCCATAGCTGGGCCAGCGCTTCGAGCCCCGCGGCATCCGCCGCATCGAAGCGGCCGAGCCGCGGACTGTCCAGGTCGAGCACGCCCAGCAGGCGCTCGCCCAGCACCAGCGGCACCACGATTTCCGAGCGTGAAGCCGGATCGCAGGCGATATGCCCCGGGAATTCGTGCACATCCCCGACGATCTGCGTTTTGCGCTCGGTGGCGGCACGTCCGCACACACCGCGCCCGAGCTCGATGCGCACGCAGGCCACCTTGCCCTGGAATGGCCCCAGCACTAGGTCCCTGCCGCTCCACAAATAGAATCCGGCCCAGTTCAGATCGGGCAGCGCCTGCCACAGCAGGGCGCCGAGGTTGGCCGCATTGGCGATGGCATTACGCTCCCCGGCAAACAGCGCCGCGGCGCTTTCCCGCAGCGAAGCGTAGATCTCGGACTTGGAACCGGCCGGCGCGTCGTTCATTTTGAATTCCATGGCCGCAAGTGTCCGGCCACCGTCCGTCGTCTGTAAAGGGCCGAGGCGTCCTTCTTGCCCGCCGGCTCTCCCCGATTCCGCCGAACCCTGTCAGACTGACCGCCGTCGTTTGCCGGCAATGGATAACGCATGAGTCAGTGGCCCGACCGCCGCATCCTGGATTTGTTTGGGATCGAATTGCCCATCCTGCAGGCGCCGATGGCGGGCCCCGGCACGCCGGAGTTGGCCATCGCCGTGTGCGAGGCGGGCGGCCTGGGTTCCCTGCCGTGCGCGCAACTCAGCGTGGAGCAGGCCCAGCCCGCGGTGGAGACCCTGCGCCGCGGAACCGCGCGGCCGATCAACCTCAACTTCTTCTGTCATACCCCGCCCGCCGCGGACCCCGCGCGCGAACGCGCCTGGCGTGAGCGCCTCGCGCCGTACTACCAGGAATTCGGCCTGGACCCCACGGCCGTGCCCCCAGGCGCGGCGCGCCAGCCCTTCGACGAACGCTACTGCGCCCTGGTCGAAGCCTGCCGGCCGGAAGTGGTGAGCTTCCACTTCGGCCTGCCCGCCGCGCCGCTGCTCGCCAGGGTCAAGGCCGCCGGCGCCAGGGTCATCGCCTCGGCCACCACCGTGGCGGAAGCCCGCTGGCTGCAGGCCCGGGGCGTCGACGCCGTGATCGCCATGGGCCTGGAGGCCGGCGGCCACCGCGGCAACTTCCTGGGCGAGGACATGGCGCGACAGGTGGGCAGCTTCGCCCTGGTGCCGCAGATCGCCGATGCCGTGCGGCTGCCGGTGATCGCCGCCGGCGGCATCGCCGACGGGCGCGGCATCGCCGCCGCCTTCGCCCTGGGCGCCGCCGCCGTGCAGATCGGCACCGCCTACCTGTTCTGCCCCGAGACCCGGACCCCGCCCTGGCATCGCCAGGCCCTCAAAGATGCGGCCGACGACGACACCGTCGTCACCAACATCTTCACCGGCCGCCCGGCGCGCGGCATCCTCAACCGCGCGATCCGCGAACTGGGCCCGATGGCCGTCGAAGCCCCGCCGTTCCCCACCGCCGCCGCCGCGCTGGCCCCGCTCAAGGCGTGGTCAGAAGCCGCAGGCTCGGGCGACTTCAGCAACCTGTGGTCAGGCCAGGCCGCCAGGCTAGGCAGGGAAATGCCGGCGGCCGCCTTGACCCGTTTGCTGGCCGAGGAAGCCTTGGCAAGAATGAAATGATGCCTGCGATATTTTTGGTTTGGTTCACCGGCCGTTGGAGATAAGCCATGCATGTGAGCGGCAAGATCGAATTCAGCATCACCGAGCGCAGCGCCGAGCGGGTGGTCGGGCAGATGCCCATCCAGGGCGGGATTCTCAATCCGTTCGGCATCGTGCACGCGGGCGCCATGCTCTGGCTGGCGGATGTGTGCGCCACGGTGCTGGCCGTTGGCGAAGGGGCGATCGCGCCTGGCGCCAGCGGGTTTCCGCTTGCGATCAATCTGAATGCGGCCTTTCTTGGCAATCAGAAGGAGGGCGTGTTTGTCGCGACTTCGGTGTTTGTGAAAAAAGGGCGGAGTTTGAGTGTGGTCAGGACTACGGTGAGCGGAGCGGAGGGGCGCATTGTTGCGGATGTGACTACGAGTCATGTGCCGGCGAAGTGAGAGCGCCCGTATTTCCTTCTCCCCTTGGGAGAGCAGTTGGCCCCGGCGAGGACTGACTGGATGTCAGTCCGAGTTAAGCCAACTGCGCCCGGAGGGCCGGGTGAGGGACGCACTCCCCGTGTGAGTTGAAATCTCTGAATGCGCGCTTGCGCGCGGCCCGTATCCTCCCTTGTAGCTGACCCGTGTATTTCGCCTTCGGCGAGTTACTTTTCTTGACGCAAGAAAAGTAACCAAAAGAACATGCCCCTGCGTTTGCGCCGCCTGCGGCGGTGCCCTGCGCTCCTCGCTCGTGGCGGGGTCC
>CAJCJI010000332.1 GCA_903970595.1 Verrucomicrobiota bacterium | reverse complement strand
CGCCGGCGTCTGCGACTCCGTGGGAGGGTGGTAGCGCAGGAACGGCAGCAAGCGGCCCAGCCAGCGCAGCACGCCATGCTCCTCGATCCACAGGGCATAGGCGACATACGCCGGGTCCTGGCTCAGGTGGCGTTCCTCGGTGCGGGCGCGAAAATAATAGATCAGGTTGTTCAGGCCCAGCAGGCAGCAGTTGCGCACGGCCTCGGTCCAGCCGTGATGGCTGATCCAGGGCACCGAGATCAGCCACCAGCTCAGGTTCTTGGAGATATAGGCGGGGTGCTTGCTGAAGCGGTAAGGCCCGTTGGTGATGATGCCGCGGTAAGTGAGGTTGGAAAAGCGCAGGCCGAAGGCCACGGTGGACAGACTGTAGATGAACACCAGCAGAATGATGTCAATCCCAAATATTGTGCGGACGATGGGCCAATCGAAGAGGCCATTGTCCCAAAACGTCTCGTCTTCGTAGTGCAGATAGAAGCGGCCGATGACCGCGTCCCAGAACGGGTTGTAGCACATCAGCGCGATGACCCAGCCGAAGGCGGTCGGCTCGGTGCTGCGGATATGAGAGTCGAACAGCCTCAGCGTCATGGCGTAACCCACCACGCAGAACAGCAGGTCAATCGTATACGACAGGTTGAACAGGAAGTCGTAAAGCTGGTTAGCTCTGAATCCAACGCTCAGATTGGAGACCAGCACGCGCACGTCGTTGTTGAGGAACACCACCATCAGCGCCAGGAAAAAGGCCTTCACCGTCCAGCCCATGAAGTGGGCCTTGAGCAGCGCACAGTCGGCACTGCCGAAGCGGCCGCGCAACGCCAGCATGCCGAGCTGCCAGTAGGCATCCTGGGGATTCACCAGGCGCGTATCGGTCCACCAGAAATACAAGGGCGCCAGCGGCACCACCACCCAGGCCAGGTCCCGCAGGAACTGCCAGTAGGTGTCGTACCAGGAGCCGTATTCGGGAAACAGCCAGTACACGAACAGCATCAGCCCGATGGTCAGCGCCAGCCCCAGCAGGCGCACCGCGATGCGCAGCGGATCGGCCTTGCGCAGCGCGGCAGGCGCCAGGCCGGTGGAGGCCTGGCGATAGCTGCGCAGCCAGAACAGGTCGCCCGCGCCGATGATCGCCGCCACCACCGCGCAGGCGATGAGGGTCACGGCCAGGGTGTTGCTGCGGTCGATGCCTGTGTTCCAGGCCGCGACGATCCAGATCGCGGCGAGGCCGCCGGCAAGTCCCGCCAGGCTCAGGCCGAAAGGGGCGGCGGAGCGGGGCAGGGCCGGCGCCTTGGCGCTGCTGCTGGCACCAGTGGTGGACATGATGGAGTGCGTTGATTCGCCGAAAGGCCGCTAGTTTTGCACAGACCGGATGGAATCGAACAGTTCGCGTCCCGATCTGCGCAGGCACGCGATGAGCTGTGGGTCATGACCCGCCCCGCGGCACTTTTTGGCGATTGACGCGGTCTGAAAAGCACCAGGGAGCGTCTGGCAACAGTGCAACGCGAACCTGGCCGCTGTTTGGCTCTAGCCGTATTGCGGGACCCCCGCCCATCATCCTCGGAGCATCGTCATGGATCAGACATTCGGCCGCAAGCCGGCCTTCGCCGGGAAGCCGCCCAGGAAGTCGTTGGTCGCGGTCTTGCTCGCCTGCATTCCGGCCACGTTCGTGCTGCTGGCCGGCTGCGACAATTCGCCGCCGCCGCCGCAATCGACCACCGTGATCGAAAAGCAGCGCATCGTCGAGCAGCTGCCGCCGGCGATCACGGTGGACATCAACCACGACGACGAGCGCAGGCGCATCGAGGAAGAACAGCGCCGCCGCGACGAGGAACAAAAGCGGCACGACGACGGCCCGCACTGAGCCGCCAGCGCCGCACCGGGCGATCATTCCCGGTCCCGCGCTGATCCAGCTCAGGCAGCCAAGGGCACGGCTGCTTTCGCCGGCGCCGCGCGCGCCGGCAGGAATTCCAGCACGCCGTCGTCGATCGGCTGCCTGAGCAGCATCTCGGTGTCGCGTTCGTAGTGGTGCAGCACGCGCCAGGGCAGTTCGCGGCCCTGGCGCGGCAGCGCGCCGCTGGCGCGCCGCACATAGCCGGAGCGCAGCGCGCCGAAGATGGTTTCATTTTCCAGTGCGCTTTCCGCGGCGCGCGGCGTGGCCACCGCCAGGCCTCTGGCGTCCATGTGCTGCAGCAGGCGGCAGACGTAGCGCGAGGCGAGGTCGGCCTTCAGGGTCCAGGGCGCATTGGTGTAGCCGATGATCCACGCCAGGTTGGGCAGGTCCTGCATCATCACGGCCTTGTAGGTCATCAGCGAGCTGATCGGGCGCGCCTGCTGGTCCACGCGCAGTTCAGCGCCGCCCAGGGTCTGCACCTGCAGGCCGGTGGCGGTGATGATGATATCCGCCGGCAGCTCCTGGCCGGACTTGAGGCGGATGCCGCTCTCGGTGAAGGTCTCGATCTCGTCGGTCACCACCGAGGCCTTGCCGCTGCGTATGGCCCTGAACAGATCGCCGTCCGGCACCGCGCAAAGCCGCTCGTCCCAGGGCATGTAGTGCGGGGTGAAGTGGCGCATGTCGGCGGCATCGCCGAGCTGCTTGCGCACGCCGGCCAGCAGCCAGCCGCGCACCCGTTCGGGCCAGCGCCGGGCGGCAATGTAGAGCCAGCGCTGGATCAGGATGTTGCGCCGGCGCGCCATCGCATAAACCCACTTCTCCGGCAGGAACCGGCGCAGCACGGCCGACAACTTGTCGTATCCGGGCACCGAGAAGATGTAGCTGGGCGAGCGCTGCAGCATGGTCACGTGCGCGGCCTCGGGGGCCATCGCCGGCACCAGGGTCACGGCCGTGGCGCCGCTGCCGATCACCACCACCCGCTTGCCGCGATAGTCCAGGTTTTCGGGCCACTGCTGCGGATGAATGCACTGCCCCTGGAAGCGCTCCACCCCGGGAAAGTGCGGCAGGTAGCCGCGGTCGTAGTTGTAATACCCCGTGGCGCCGACCAGGAAGCTGGCGCGGAAGCTGCGCGTCTCGCCGCTGGCCTCGTGCAGCGCCGTCACGGTCCAGCAGCGCTGTTCGCTGGACCAGTCCGCCGCGGTGGTCCTGAGGCCGAACTGGATCTTCCGGTCCACGCCGTATTCGCGCGCTGTGTCGTTGACGTACTGGCGGATGGCGGGACCGTCGGCCAGCACCTTCAGTTCGTTCCAGGGGCGGAACTTGAAGCCGAAGCTGAACATGTCCGAGTCCGAGCGGATGCCCGGGTAGCGGAACAGGTCCCAGGTGCCGCCGATGGCCTGGCGCCGTTCCAGAATGCCCACCCGCTTGCCGGGGCATTCCCGCGCCAGGTGGCAGGCCGTGCCGATGCCCGAAAGTCCCGCGCCGATAATCAGCACGTCGAAGTGTTCGCTCATGCCGCTCTCCTCGTTACCTGGCGCCTGGCGACGCTGCCGTCCTTGAAGCCGGGTTGGACGGCGCCCTGTGCGGCGGCGCTTTCTAGCGCAGATTATGCACAAGCGGCGGCGCGGGGGAAATGTAGCGCCTTGCGGGGCTTGATTCAGGCCGGATTGCCTAGCGTTGCGATGCCACGGGCCGCCACCCCATACTGGCCATCATGTCAACCGAAGATCCAAGCTTGGCGGGCCGGCACGTCCG
>CAJCJI010000331.1 GCA_903970595.1 Verrucomicrobiota bacterium | reverse complement strand
TTGCTCGTCGCTCGTGTACTTCAGTACACCACGCTCCTCGCGCCTAGCCCTGCGCGAACCGGCAAGCCGCGACAAGGCATGGAATTGGTCAGAGGTTCCCTAGCTCTTCCGCACCACTCCCGCCAATACCAGCGCCCCGCCCAGCACCAGCCCGGCGATGCCCAGCCATTGCGGCGCCGACTGCTCCTGCTGCACCTTGGCGGAGAAGTCGCCGACCTTGAGCACTTCCTTGTCCTGCGTGTACTGCAGCTTGCCCATCAGCACGCCAACACCCAGCGCGGCGATCAGCAGGCCGGCGACGATCAGACCTATGCGCATCGGTACTCTCCCGGTGACGGTATTGATTACAGCTTAAGCTTCCCGCTGTTCCCGCGCCGCGGCGCGGGCCACCCCGGCCAGGGCCTCGGACAGGTGGGGATGCAGCTTGGGCGTGGCGGCCAGCACATTGCCGCTTTCCAGCGGGTCGGCGCCGCCATAGATCTCGCTGATGATGCCGCCCGCTTCCTGCACCAGCACCAGGCCGGCGGCGATGTCCCAGGGCTTCAGGCCCAGTTCCCAGAAGGCGTCGAGGCGCCCGGCGGCGACATAGGCCAGGTCCAGGGCCGCCGAACCGGCGCGGCGCACCCCGGCGGTGCCTTCCACCACCGCGCGCAGCATCGGCAGGTAGGCATCGAGCATGACGGCGCGGATCGGCACGCCGGTGCCGATGAGGGCGCTATCGAGTTCCTTGGTGCCGCTGACCCGGATGCGCCGGTTGTTGAGGGTGGCGCCGCCGCCGCGGCTGGCGCAATACAGGTCCTGGGTGCAGGGCGCGTAGATCACGCCGTGCTCCAGCTTGCCGCGCACCTGGATGCCGATGGAGACCGCGAAATGCGGCAGGCCGTGCAGGAAATTGGTGGTGCCGTCGAGCGGGTCGATGATCCACAGCACCTCGCTGTCGCCTCCCGCGACCTCGTTGCGCCCGCCTTCCTCGCCCAGCACGGCATGTTGCGGATAGGCCTTGCGGATGATCTTGATGATCTCGCTTTCCGCGCCGCGGTCCACCTGGGTGACGAAGTCGTTGCGGCCCTTGCGCTCGATCTGCAACTGGTCGATGCGATCCAGGTTGCGCATGATGAAGTTGCCGGCGGAGCGCGCGGCGGAAACGGCGATGTTGACGAGCGGGTGCATGCGGGGCGGGTCAGTCGGGCCGGCTGAATGGGAGGCTGCCGGGAATGGAAAATCGGGAATCGGGAATCGTAAAAGCGCTTTGGCTGTTACGATTCTCGATTCTCGATTCCCGATTCCCGCAAGAAGATGTCCCTATTATCCCGCATTCGCGTGGTTCTCGTCGGCACGCAGCATCCCGGCAACATCGGCTCCGCCGCCCGGGCCATGAAAACCATGGGCCTGACCAATCTCGTGCTGGTGGCGCCGGAGGCCTTTCCCGATCCGCGCGCCGACGCCCTGGCGGTGGGCGCGATCGACCTGCTGCAGCAGGCCCGGGTCTGCGCCGACCTCGACCAGGCCCTGGCCGGCTGCACCCGGGTTGCCGCCACCACCGCGCGGCAGCGGCATATCTCGGCGCAAAGCTACCCGCCGCGCGAATGGGCGCAGCGCCTGTCCCAGTCCGAGCTCGCCGGCGACATCGCCCTGATGTTCGGCCGCGAGCGCACCGGCCTGACCAACGAGGAGATCGACCGCGCCCAGGAACTCGTGGTCATCCCCACCAGCGCCGACTACACCTCGCTCAACATCGCCTCGGCGGTGCAGATCCTGGGCTACGAGCTGTTCCTGGCAGCCGGAATCTCCTCGCTGGAATTGCCGGTGCACGAGCCGGTGGACCAGGCCGAGATGGAGCGGTTTTATGTGCACCTGGAGCAGATCCTGGCGCGCACCCAGTTCATCGACCGCACCAACCCGCGCCTGCTGATGCGCCGCCTGCGCAAGCTGTATGGCCGCGCGGCGCCGGATGCCAATGAAATGAACATCCTGCGCGGCATTCTGACCTCGGTGACGGATGCGCTGGAGCGCGAGCGCAAGGCCCGGGAATAGGCCAAAAGCCGTGCAACGGTTGAGATACCACCCTCACAGGCGCAGAATATCGATATTCCGCCGTTCGGCGGAGCCTTGATTCATGACCGGGCAGCACTGAACCCGATGCGCAGCATGCGAATGTCGCAAACGACGCGAATTACCGGCCCGGCCCCCGCCGCGGGCCGGTGTTGTCGTGGTACGCGCCATTTGTGCCATCCCGGTTTCGGAGTTCCCGCGTCATGGATTCATCGCACAGTGTTTTCGCCAACGTAGTCCCCTCGGTCCGCCTCGTCCTGGAGGCCGATTTCGATCCGCAGTTACCATCCCGCGTGCTGGGCCGCTTCGCAGAGCTGGGCCGCCTTCCGAAAAGCTTCGTGGCGCGCAACTTCGACGACGCCACGCTGCGCCTGGAACTGGAATTCGCCTGCGAGCCGGACGCCGCCCGCCTGCTGTCGCGCCGCCTGCTTAATGTGCCCAGCGTTCGGTCGGTGGATTTGAGTTTCCACCGTGCCCGCATGGCGCACGCGGCCGCGGCCTGAGGCCCATTTGCAGAGGTGAGCACTATGTTTCCCCGCATCCGTGAAGACATCCGTTCCGTATTCGAGCGCGACCCGGCGGCCCGCACCGCCTGGGAAGTGCTGACCTGCTATCCCGGCCTGCACGCGATCTGGGGCCAGCGGCTCAGCCACTGGCTGTGGACCCATGGATTGAAGTGGCTGGCGCGGCTCAACTCCAACCTGGCGCGCTGGCTGACCGGCATCGAGATCCATCCGGGCGCGATCATCGGCCGGCGCTTTTTCATCGACCATGGCATGGGCGTGGTGATCGGCGAGACCGCGGAAATCGGCGACGACGTCACCCTCTATCAGGGCGTCACCCTCGGCGGCGTCAGCTGGAACAAGGGCAAGCGCCATCCCACCATCCGCGACAAGGTGGTGGTGGGCGCCGGCGCCAAGGTGCTGGGTCCGTTCGAGGTGGGCGAGGGCGCCCGCATCGGCTCCAACGCGGTGGTGGTCAAGGCGGTTCCGGCCGGCGCCACCGTAGTCGGCATTCCCGCGCGGGTGGTGCAGGAGGCGCACGAGCCCTCGGAAAAAGTGGTGGCCATCGCCAAAAGCCTGGGCTTCGACGCCTACGGCCTGACCCGCGACATGCCCGACCCGGTGGCCAACGCCATCGGCTCCATGCTTGAGCATATCCAGGTGCTGGACGAGCGCCTGGTGCAGGTGTGCAAGCTGCTGCACCAGATGGACTCGCGCATGCCGGAGCTGGAACTGTCCAAGCTCGAACTGCCGGATTTCTGCGGGCAGACTTCGATTGCCAGCAGCAGCGCCGCTCCGGACCCGGCGCAAACCGGGCCCAAGGTGCGCCGGGCGGTGTGATGCCCATCTACTTCGACCACAATGCCACTACGCCGCTCGATCCGCGCGTGCTGGAAGCCATGCGCCCGTACCTGAGCGGTCCTTACGGCAATCCGTCCAGCGTGCATCGCTACGGCCGCGCCGCGCGCGACGCGGTGGAGGCGGCGCGGCTGCAGGTGGCGGCACTGGCCGGCGCGCAGGCGGCTGAAGTGGTGTGGACCTCCGGCGGCACCGAATCCAATAACTTCGCCCTCAAGGGCGCCACCGAAGGGATCAAGCCGACGCGCGTGCTCTACGGCGCCACCGAGCACCCCTCGGTGCTGGAGACGGCCGAGGCCTTGGGGCGGCGCGGTACCGCGGTCGAGATCATCGCCATGAA
>CAJCJI010000330.1 GCA_903970595.1 Verrucomicrobiota bacterium | reverse complement strand
GTCCGCGCCCAGCCGCTATCGGCTGGGCGCCTGGAATTCCATGGTTCCCCCTATTGCCCGATGTGACGACACCGTTGGCCGCGGCAGCGGACCGCCCATGAGACTCGGCTCGATCTTCTTTTAAAACGTCTCACTACAACCAGAAGGACCACCGGCCAAATGGAGGCGGTTTCTTCAATCGCGTCGAGGTCAGTAAATTTATGAACCATCTTGCTCCAGCACTACCCCAACAACTTTCGGCCATCCTCAACATATATTTGCAACCGGGTCTGTCGTTTCGCCAGTTCCAATCGATCTTCCATGCTTACCGCAAGCACGCCCTGATCATCCTGTTATCGGTGATCGCGGTGGAAGCCTTGGTGATGCTGTTTTTGCCCAAGACGTATAAGGCGACCGCGGCGCTGATGGTCGATTTCGACATCAACGATCCACTCGGCGGAAAGGAGTTTCCAACCGGCTTGATGTCGAACTACCTGGCAACCCAGCGCGACCTGATCGAAAGCCCGGCGGTGCTGCTGCCGGCCATTACCAAGGCGAACCTGAGCTCCGATCCGCATTACACCGCCGGCTACCGCCAGGACGCCGGCGACATTTCCAACTGGGTCATTGAAAAGGTCCGGAAAAATCTCCAGGTCGATCTCGGCAATTACGGCAGCCAGTTCATCTACATCAGCTACAGCGCCAAATCGGCCGCGGAAGCCTCGAACATTGCTAACATCATTGCCCACATCTACGCGGATCAGCAATTCCAACGGGTCAACGATCCCGCACGCGAACGCGCGACGCGCTACAAGGCCCAGCTGGAACAGCTCAAGCAGGACGTGGATCGCGCGCAAGCCAACGTCAGCGAGTTCCGGCACCGCACCGGTTCCGTCGACTTCAACTCCGCCGTCGACGTAAGCGGCGAACGGCTGACCGATCTGGAACACCGCCTGATCGAAGCGCAGGAAATGCGCCGCGTCGCCGAGCAGCATGCTTCGACCAACGGCGCCCTGCAGGGCAGCGCACTGGGCGCCAACACCGTCCAGACATTGAAGAACACGCAGGCGACGCAGAAAGCACGCCTGTCCGAACTGCAGCAGACGCTTGGCCCCAGCCACCCCGACATCTTACAGTTGAAGTCGGAGATCGCGGCCACCCAGAGTTCGCTGAACGCAGAGCTTGGAACCTATGCCGAAAGCGCGCAGAGCGACTTCCAGGGCGCGTCGAAGATCGAGCGCGAGTTGCAGGCGGCAGTCGACCAGGAGCGGACCAAGGTCCTGCAAGCACGACAGCAAAAGGATGAGGGTGCCACCTACCTCCAGGCCCTGCAGGCGGCGCAGACCCTCTACCAGAGCGCGTTAACCGGCTACGACCAGGTGCTGCTGGCATCCAGCGGCAGCTATTCAAACGTCAGCATCGTCTCCCCAGCCACGCCGCCGGTCAAAGCCAGCAGGTCCAAGGCCGCCCTCAAGCTCGCCTATGCATTGGTCGCCGGAACGATCCTGGCCTTGTTGGGCCCTTTGTTCTTCGAGTTCATGAATCGACGCGTTCGCTGCAAGGACGACATCGAGCGCGGTCTCGGAATACCGGTGCTGATGGAATTCGGGAGTCCTGCTGCGCGACAGACATGGCATGCAGACTCCTTCCTGGCAAGCATCCGGCACAGCATAGGCAGACTCACCACGGCCGAAAGCGCTCACCGACGGGAGCCTCCGCTCGTGCATCTTCCCGAGATACAGCCGGAAACCAAAACGAGCGTGGATCCGCTCGATGGCAAGGACGAAATAAGCACGGCTCCCGCCGGGTACAACGTCGTTGTATGAAGCTGACCACTTTCGCCGCATCGTGCCCCAGCGCTCCCTGTTGAAAGAGAGCCCCTGGGAGTGCGTATTGACAGGCGATCGTCTCTTTGCGGGCCAACTCAGGCTGCCTCGTCAGTGCGATGGCAGCCTGTCTCTCTTCGGCGGCCGCGCCCAAAACGTACATCAAGCTGAATATCGAGCTTTCCAGAGTGGTCTAACCGGCAAAGCCCGCCCTGAAGCTGGACGACCATCGTTCCAGCGAAGCGGAAGCGGCTCAATGCGAGGAAGACACTCCAACGATTCAGTCTCTATACCGCTTTGCAGATGTTCTCGTCAGTCTGGAGGCCAAGCTTCAGTTTTGACGAAGCTTGCATAAGAGGGTGCATATGGCGCCGGACGGCGGACGGCTGATCGCCGCCAAGCTAAAGGAAAGCTACGCCGGCCGACGCCTCTTGCATCACGGGACCGCGATACCCGAGGCTAACTCGGTGGGCTTGTGCGATGAATCCGGGTCAATGCTGATTGCACCCGACAGCGCCGCTTCGCCCTTGCCCTTGCCGGGGTTGCTGGCGGTAGTGCTGATCTCCCCCAAGCCGGGCAGGGGGACCGAATGCACAACTTTCGACGAGCCCGATCCGGAACCCGGCGAGTTGATCGTACTGCCAAGATCCAGGGGCGGCAGCGGCAGATCGGACTTCTTGTCCATTGCCGTGGAACCGGCACTTGCCGATTTCGCCCCGGCCGTCTGGCCAGTTAAAGCGAGGGGGCCCGCCGCCATGGCGGGCAAGGTACAAAGACCAAGCGCGGTGCAGAGCAATAACTTTTTCATAGCTTCGCTTCCTTATCTAAGGGTGGGATTCGAAGGGACTATCACGCCGCTTGGGCGGGATCTTGCCGCTTCATAATTGTGACCCTTCGCTTTTCCGCGAAGTTCAGATTGATTTCCCCAACGGCATGAATGTGGATGCCACATATATAACAAAGCCCCGCAGGAACAAAATATTACCCGCCTGTGTCTATTTGCTGCGTGCCAGGAAGGCTCGCGCTACGGCGGCTACAACGAATACCCGGATGCTTTGACCAGCAGTACCGGATCGCGATGCGCCCATAAAAAAGGATTTCTATGCGCTTGCAAGCACGGTACTGCCTGACCCTCTTCATTGGTCCGGCTGCGATCAATTGTTCTCCCGTTTTAGCCCAGACACCCAGCCCGGTGCCGGAATGGCACTATTCCCAGGGCCACCTGCTCGAGCGGCGCACGCAGGACAATGTGCCGGAGTGGGAGCGCACCTTTGGCCTGGCGTTAGTGACCCAGCCCAAGTACGAAGGCGACAACGCCTATGCCGTCTCGGTCGGACCAAGCTTCGATATCCGCTACTACGACATCGCCTTTGCGTCCGCCGGCGAAGGCTTTGGCGTGAATCTGCTGAGCACCAAGGATTACCGGGCAGGAGTTGCGTTGACGTTTGACCTGGGCCGTTACCACTCGCAGGATCACAATCTGTATGGGACCGGTAACATCTCATTTTCCCCGGAGACCAAGTTTTTTGCGGAATATATGCTGTTCCCCGTCACATTCCGCATCGATGCGCGGCATTCTTTCGGCGGCCAGGGCGGCTGGATCGGCGACTTCAGCGTCTACTCACCTCTGGCGGGAAAGGATCATGCATATTTCCTGTTCGCCGGGCCTTCGCTGACAGTCGCCGATGCGACCAATTTGCAGCATATCTTCGGCATAAACGAAAACCAATCCACGAATTCCGCCTATCCAACCCACTACCTTGGCGGCGGCGCTCGCAGTATCAGCTTCGCCGTCAGCGGCGGCCTGTTCTTTACCGAAAATTTCCTGTTCGAAGGGACTGTAGCGGCCGAACGACTGCTTGGCGGCGCCGGAAGCAGCCCGATTGTCCAGGAACGGGATCAGCTTGCCCTGATGGCGAGCGTGGAATATCGATACTAAGTCGGCTGACAATCATTTGGTCGCTGCGACCAAATGATTGTCGACAGAGCCTAAATGCCTATAGAGGACCGCGGCGGCCGCGGTATCCATTGAGGATGAGGGCGAGAACCACCACCAGCAGGATGAGGCCGATGGGACCCATCCCCCATCCCGCGCCCAGGCCCCAGTAGACACCGCCACCACCGCCGAACAAAACCAGCAGCACAATCAGCACGATCAGCAAATCCATTTGCTCTCTCCTCTTTGGCGCGGTTTGCGCCTTTTTGGTAATGATCACATTGCTTTTGGCAGAGCCTTGGCCATGCCGCCGTACATCTTCAGCTTGAACGCGGCGTTTTCAATTCGGGCCACTTTGTAATACACACCTGGCTTTGGCCACCAGGGACATGCGCCGCTCCAGCAGGTTGGTTGACCAGGAAGTGGCCGATGTAGGGCGTGGTGCGCTCTGCCGATGAAAGCCCTCCTCCTGATCCATGAGCTGATTGAGGTGAAGCGCCCAATCCACGCCCCTGGGCCGATAGAGCGAGGAGCCCGGATCGGTCAATTCAAGCTGCTCCTCGAGACGATTGAGCGCAAGCCTGGCCCGATCAAGCTCGGGAACGTGCATCCAGACCTCCTCGAAGGCTGCATGCATTCCATGGAAATCGAGTGCCAGGCGCAGAAGCGAGTGCTGCGCATCAAGCTGTTTGGATCTTTTGAATTGATCGAGTATGCCCCGGAGCATCTGATGATCGAGAGCCATCACCCCGGCCCAGCGCTGGCGTTCCGCTCCATCGTCGGGGATGGCAGCATCAGCCGCACCGCGCTTGCGAGAGCGTGGACCAAGACCGGACAACTGCCGCCTCGCGCTGCTCCGCTGGCTTCGGGCGTCTTTGCTCAGACTTGCCGTCATAGTCCGCCCTCCTTGGCAGAACATTGGAATATGGCCTGATCGCTCGATGCAATGGCCTTATTCCATGCGACTTCGACCCGGCAAAAATACCGTCGGTTCAGTTTCTGCGGAAATGTTCGATGCCCTGGGTGCCACGGACCCGGAGCGCTCGATCACGCGCTACACGGTCGGGATGCCGGATTTTCCACCGGGCAGGTAAGTATTACATGGTTGCTCAGCTCCTCTCGCCAACAGTACGGCTCGAATTTCAATTAAGTCATTGATTTATATACACACACCAGGACCATTCCAAGCTGGCACGCGTCTCGCAATATCCCCTGTACACCTTCAGGGAAGAACCACAATGAGCGCAGTAGCATTGACCAGTCTGAACACGCGAACCACTGCCCGCCGGCCCCGTCAACGTGCGGTGCAAGCGCCCGCCAGAATCGGCAAGGCAACGCCATTTCCGGTGCAGGCACGCGCGAACCAGGAACCAGCGGTCACCAAGGACGCCCAGGTTCTGCCGGTCCAGGATGCTTCGAATGCCTTGAGCAGCCGCGATATCGACCAGGCCCTCGTGCTGCGCGCGCAGGCCGGACAGGAGATCGCTTTTGAACTGCTGGTGCGCAAGTACCAGAACAGGGTGATCCAGTTAGTCCAGCGCCTCGTGGGCGAAGCGGATGCGCCGGACGTCGCGCAGGAAGCTTTCCTGAAGGCCTATCGCGCGCTCGCCAATTTCCGCGGCGAATGCGCCTTTTATACCTGGCTTTACCGGGTGGCGATCAACGCGGCGAAGAACCACTTGGTGGCCCGCTCGCGCCGCCCGGCCAGCCAGGACGTCGATGAGGCCGAGAAATACGGCCATGAGGAGCAGCTGTGCGATTTCGCCACGCCGGAAGCCCATCTGCTGGCCGATGAAATCAAGGGCACTGTAGCCGGCGTCATCGGAAAGCTGTCCGCGGATCTTCGCGGTGCCATCATCATGCGCGAAATGGAAGGGCTCAGCTACGAGGACATCGCGCAGGTGATGGACTGCCCCATCGGCACGGTCCGCTCACGCATCTTCAGAGCGCGCGAGGCCATCGACCAGGCAGTGACCCCGCTGCTGGCCAGCGATTGATCGGCAAGCTGAAGACCAGGCCAAATGATCCTGGCGCCCGCCGTAGCGGCGCGGACCGCCACGGCGGGTGCGTGCTCAGGAGCATGGTGATTCCACCTTGCACGCTACCCGCAGTTGTTCGTACCCGTCGTTCGTGCGCGATGAGCTTAAGATTAGTATGAGCGGGATTTCCCAGCCTAGGAAGCACGCGCTGTTTTAGCGTCGTTTTGCGCGGACTCCAGGTACTGGATGAGATCTTCGATGGTCAAGCGGTGGTAGTGTATAGCGTACCGCACCGGTACTTGCGACAACACCCGCAACACCCGCGTCCGCTCCGCTTCGCTCGGCGCATAAACCAGCAGGAAAGAGCAGCCCTCCTCGGCCAGTTCTATTTGCCGCCGCCTCACCTGCAGGCTGCTGCCAAGGATGGCGATGACACTGCTCGACTCCATATCCGTCTCTGCTGTGGATAGCATGGTGTGCGGCGATACCACCCAGCAGTCCTGCTCGTCATAGCCCGCCTGCCTGAACACAGAGCACAAACGCTCGGCGTCAGCCTGGCTCTGCAATCCGGCGACGATGTATCCGGCCGGATAAAACACTCCGCCTTCCAGTGCTCTACCCATGTCCCGCACATGCGCGGCTTCAGTCATTGTCACACCCTCCTGCCGGCAGGCCGGCGACATTTGCCTTTACCGTCCGCGACGTGATTGAACGAGCGGCCATGCCTGCTCGCTACCGCTTCGCGGGCTGAACGTGAACTCATCCTATCGCTCCTGGACGAGCAGCTTGCGGGGGGGAGACGCGGTACCATGCGGTTTCTCCAGGTCTGCCCTCGCAGCCAGAATACAGGGCACAGCAGGAGCCGGTTTCCGCTCAGCGTGCTCACCCGACTTTTTTAGGACGCGGAACGAGCGCCACAAGTTCGCCTGGAACCTTTTGCGCCGCATAGCCGTCGATCGATGCCTCGCGCTCCGGAGAGAACTTCCGTCTTCGCAAAACGGCTCTGGCCGCACATTGTCCGGCGTTCCGGGCACCGGCAGCCGCGTGATCGACAAGTGCCCGCAACCTGCATCTGTTTCGTTTGGATAGGATGAACGACAAAACGGCTCCGAACCGTGGGGGCGATACGTTGTCTTAATACATAGAGTCGTTTGGAGCGGCACCGCCAAGGACTGGTGGTGCTTTCCAGATTGTTTGATTACGAACATGGACAGCGAAGGCGCCAAGGATTGGTATGCCCAGGACGAATGCAGCGACCGAGCTTGCACGCGATTCAGCGCATCCCGCAGTGGATGCGGCGATCGCGGCACCGCGCATCGTCGTCAGGCCGCTTGCCCCGATGGTGGACGAGGGCCGCTTCACCGCCAAGGCGGTGATTCATCAAGCGGTCGGCATCGAAGCTGAAATCTTCATGGATGGCCACGACCGGGTGGCCGCCTGCGTCTGCGTGGAGCATCCAGGATCGGAGCAGCGCAAATTGCCGCTGCACTCGCAGGGAAACGACCTGTGGCACACCAGTTTCACGCCTGAACTGACGGGGCATTATCGCCTGACCGTCGAGGCTTGGCTGGATACCTGGGGCACCTACCGGGAAGCCCTCGCAAAAAAGCATGCCGCGCGGCAGCAGATCTCCCTTGACTTGACGGAAGGGCGCCTGCTGATCGAAGCGGCGCATCAACGCTGCGCCGGTCATGACCGGCAGGCGGTGTCGGCCCTGCTCACCGAGTTGCACAGCGACGACGAGAACCTGCTGCTCGGGCTGCTGTTGAGCGATACCACGACGGCGGTGCTCGCGCGGGTCGATCCGCGCCGCTTCCTGACGCGCTGCGAACTGGTATTGCAGCTGGAAGTGGAACGCGAAGCCGCCGGCTTTAGCGCGTGGTACGAGTTGTTCCCACGCTCGCAGACCACGGACGCGGCGCGTCACGGCACGTTCGACGAGGTCATCGGCCGCCTGCCGGCAATCCGCGCCATGGGATTCGACGTGCTGTATATGCCGCCGATCCATCCGATCGGCCACCGCCACCGCAAGGGCCGCAACAACAGCCTGCAGGCTGCCCCCGAAGATCCCGGCAGTCCTTATGCCATCGGCGCCGCGGCGGGCGGGCACGACGCGGTACACCCGGCGCTCGGCGGAATCGAAGGATTCCGCCGTCTGCGCGGCGCCGCGGCGGAATTCGGCATGGAATTGGCGCTGGACTTCGCGGTGCAGTGCTCGCCCGACCATCCCTGGCTAGAGCGGCACCCCGGCTGGTTTTCCTGGCGGCCAGACGGCTCGATCCGTCATGCCGAGAATCCGCCCAAGAAATACGAAGATATCGTCAACCCGGATTTCTACGCCGCCGAGGCCATCCCTGCGCTGTGGCTGAGCCTGCGCGACGTCGTGCGCTACTGGATCGGCGAAGGCGTGCGGATTTTTCGCGTCGACAATCCGCACACCAAGCCCCTGCCTTTTTGGGAGTGGCTGATCGGCGACATCCGCGCCACGCATCCCGAAGCGATCTTCCTGGCGGAGGCTTTTACCCGGCCGGCGATGATGTACCGGCTGGCCAAGATCGGATTCTCGCAGAGCTATACCTACTTCACCTGGCGCAACACCAAGGCGGAGTTGACCGAATATCTCACCGAACTGACGCAGGCAGAGCCGCGGCATTTCTTCCGGCCGCACTTCTTCGTCAATACACCCGACATCAACCCGTATTTCCTGCAGGGTTCCGGCCGCGCCGGATTCCTGATCCGCGCGGCGCTTGCCGCCACCTTGTCCGGCCTGTGGGGAATGTACAGCGGCTTCGAGTTGTGCGAGGCGGATGCGCTGCCGGGCAAAGAGGAATACCAGGATTCGGAAAAGTACCAGATCAAGCCGCGCGACTGGCAAGCGCCCGGCAACATCATTGCCGAGATCTCCCGGCTCAACCATATCCGGCAAACCAATCCGGCCCTGCACTCGCACCTGGGCCTGCGCTTTTACCAGGCGTTCAACGATCAGGTCCTGTACTACGGCAAGGCCACGCCGGACCTGGAGAACTTCATCCTGGTGGCCGTCAGTCTCGACCCCCATCGGCCGCAGGAGGCGCATTTCGAGGTGCCACTGTGGGAATTCGGCCTGCCCGACCACGGCTACCTGGAAGCGGAGGAACTCATGCAAGGCACCAAGCTGCTCTGGCACGGAAAGACTCAACACTGGTACTTCGATCCGCAGCGGCTGCCGTTCGCGGTGTGGCGCCTGCGCCGTCCCTCGAGCGCGTCATGACCGGTCCACGCACCGCGCAATCGGGGATCAGCTTCACCAATGACCCGTTGTGGTACAAGGACGCGGTGGTGTATCAGCTGCACCTCAAGTCCTATTACGACGCCAACGGCGACGGCATCGGCGATTTCGCCGGGCTGGTCCAGAAGCTCGACTACATCACCGAGCTCGGCGTCAACACCATCTGGCTGCTGCCTTTTTACCCCTCGCCGCGGCGCGACGACGGCTACGATATCGCCGAGTACCGCAATGTCCATCCGGACTTCGGCCGGCTCTCCGACGCGCGCAAGTTCGTCGCGGAAGCGCACCGCCGCGGCTTGCGCATCATCACCGAGCTGGTCATCAACCACACTTCCGATCAGCATGCATGGTTCCAGCGCGCCCGCCGCGCCAAGCCCGGCTCTAATGCGCGCAATTTCTATGTCTGGTCGGACAGCGACGCCAGATACACAGGGACCCGGATCATCTTTCTGGACACGGAAAAATCCAACTGGACCTGGGACCCCGTGGCAAACGCCTACTACTGGCATCGCTTCTATTCCCACCAGCCGGACCTGAATTTCGACAATCCGCAAGTGTTGAAAGCGGTGCTGTCGGTGATGCGCTTCTGGCTCGACCTGGGCGTGGACGGCCTGCGGCTGGACGCCGTGCCGTACCTGGTCGAGCGCGAGGGCACCAGCAACGAGAACCTGCCGGAGACCCACGCCATCCTCAAACGATTCCGCGCCGAAATCGACCAGCATTACCCGGACCGCATGCTGCTGGCCGAAGCCAACCAGTGGCCCGAGGACACCCAGGAATACTTCGGCCGCGGCGACGAGTGCCATATGGCCTTCCACTTCCCGCTGATGCCGCGCATGTACATGGCGCTGGCGCAGGAAGATCGCTTTCCCATCACCGACATCCTGCGCCAGACGCCCGACATCCCGCCCAATTGCCAATGGGCCATCTTCCTGCGCAATCACGATGAGCTGACGCTGGAAATGGTGACCGACAAGGAGCGCGATTATCTCTGGGAAAAATATGCCTCCGACCGCCGCGCCCGCCTCAACCTGGGTATCCGCCGGCGCCTGGCGCCCCTGCTGGAGCGCGACCGCCGGCGCATTGAGCTGCTCAGTTCGCTGCTGTTGTCGATGCCCGGCACGCCGGTGATCTATTACGGCGACGAAATCGGCATGGGCGACAACATCTTCCTGGGCGACCGCGACGGCGTGCGCACGCCGATGCAATGGTCGTTCGATCGCAACGGCGGATTCTCGCGGGCCGATCCCGCGACCCTCGTGCTGCCCCCGATCATGGACCCGCTCTACGGTTACCAGGCGATCAATGTCGAAGCACAGTCGCGCGATCCGCATTCCCTGCTGAACTGGACACGGCGCATGCTCGGCGTGCGCAAGCAGCAGCAGGCCTTCGGCCGCGGCAGCCTGAAGCTGCTCTATCCCTCCAACCGGCACATGCTCGCCTACCTGCGCGAGTACGCGCCGGACAACACCGAGCCCCAGATCGTGCTGTGCGTGGCCAATGTTTCCCGGTCGGCGCAAGCGGTGGAACTGGACCTGGCGGCATTCGAGGGCCGCGTACCGGTGGAGATGGTCGGAGGATCGGCGTTTCCGCCGATCGGCCGCCTGCCCTACCTGCTGACGCTTCCCCCCTATGGCTTCTACTGGTTCCAGTTGACCAGCGGCTCGCAGATGCCGCCCTGGTACATCGCGCCGCCGGAGCCCCTGCCCGACTACGCCACCCTGGTGCTGCGCCGCGATCTGGCGGAGCTGCTGCAACTGCCGATGCGCGCGGTACTGGAGCGGGAAGTGCTGCCCGCTTATCTGCCGAAGCGGCGCTGGTTTTCCGCCAAGAACCGCACCCTGGGCGCTATCACGATTGAATCGGCAATATCGCTGCCCGGCTGCACGCCGCAGGTCCTGCTGACCGAGATCGAGGTGGAGGTCGATGGGACCAGGGAACGCTTCCAGTTGCCGCTCGGCGTGCAGCCGGACGAGCACAATGCCAGCGCCGTCCAGCACCAGCTGGCGCTGGCCCGGTTACGGCAGGGACGGCAGGTAGGCCGCCTGACGGACGCGATCACCGTGCCTTCGATGGCCCAGTGTGTGCTGCGCCTGCTGCGGGCGGCGGAGCATCTTCCGTGCCCGGGCGGCGAACTGCGTTTTGTGCCAACCTCGCGGCTGGCACAGATCGAACTTCCCGAAGACGCCGAGGTGCGCCTGCTCGCGGCGGAGCAATCCAACAGCTCCCTGGTCATCGGTGACCGCGTGATCATCAAGTTGATCCGCCGCATCTGCGCCGGCGTGCATCCGGAGGCGGAGATGGGCCGGGTGCTGACCGAGCGCGGCTTCGCCAATATCGCCCCGTTGCTGGGCGAGATCGTCCGGGTCGATGCGGAAGGTACGCCGCATGTGCTGATGCTGGCGCAGGAGTTTCTGCACAACCAGGGCGATGCCTGGTCCTGGGCGCAGAACATGCTGGAACGGGCGGTGCGCGACGCCGACATTCATCTGCAGACCGTCGCGGCGGTGCAGCAGACCGATGCCGTCGAGGAATTCTCGCAGTTCGCCGCCATCCTGGCCAAGCGCATCGCGCGGATGCACGTGGTGCTGGCCCAGGATTGCGAAGACGCCGCCTTTTCACCCGAGTCCGCGACGGTGCGCGACTGCCGTACATGGGCCGGCGCGGTTCAAAGCAGCATCGATCGGGCGTTGGAACTGCTGGCCGGAAGAACCGAGTGGGCGCATGAAGCCGACAAGCGCCTGGCGCAGAAACTCATCGAGCGGCGCCGCAAACTGCACGCCGCCGCCGAGCGCCTGGCGCAGTCCGGCCGCGGCTCGCCGCGCATCCGCACCCACGGTGACCTGCATCTTGGACAGATCCTGATTTCCCAGGACGACGCCTACATCATCGACTTCGAAGGCGAGCCGGCGCGCCCGCTGGTCGAGCGCCGCGCCAAGAACAGCCCGTTCCGCGACGTGGCCGGGATGCTGCGCTCCTTTGAATACTCCGCCGCCATGGCCCTGCAAAACAGCTCCGGACAGGGCGCCGAGGCTAATGCCGCCGCGCGCGAAGTGATCGAGCGCTTCCGCCGCATATCGACCGGGGTCTTTCTCGAGGAGTACCGATCGGCTACCTCGGCGACGTTCGGCGGCCTGGCCGATGGAGCAGATTCGGCATTGATCGACCTGTTCACCCTGGAAAAGGCCGCATACGAAGTGAGTTACGAAATCGCCAACCGCCCCGCCTGGCTGCATGTGCCGCTGGCCGGCCTGGCCGATATGGCGCAGCGCGTCGGCGCGCTGGAGAAAGCCGATGCGGAATAGCCTGGACTCCGCGTTGAAAATTCCGGACGCCGCGGCGCAGGCATTGGAGCGAGCCACGGTGGGAGATCCCTTCTCCCTGCTCGGCCCGCACGACGCGATTGCGGGCCGGGTGGTGCGGACCTTTGTTCCCGGTGCAAGCCGCGTCGAGGCGATTGCCCCCGATGGCAGCCCGCAGTGCGATTTGGCGCCGCAGCAAGTGCCTGGGTTGTTCGCCGGCATGATTCCGCATCAGTCCGATTACCGTTTGCGCATCCATTGGCCGGACGCAGTGCAGGAGACCGAGGACCCTTATTCCTTCGGCCTGCTGCTGGGCGAAATGGATCTGTATCTCATCGCCGAGGGCAATCACCGCGAACTCGGCCGCTGCCTGGGCGCGCAGGCCATGAGCGTCGGCGGAGTACCCGGCGTGCGTTTCGCCTGCTGGGCGCCGAACGCAAGGCGCGTGTCGGTGGTGGGCAGCTTCAATAGCTGGGATGCCCGGCGCCATCCCATGCGCCGGCGGGTCGAAGGCGGCGTGTGGGAACTGTTCGTGCCGCGGCTGGAGCCGGGCGCCTTGTACAAGTACGACATCCTGGGGCCGCACGGTCCGCTGCCGCAGAAAGCCGACCCGTTGGCCTTGCAGGCCGAGCCGCCGCCGCGTACGGCTTCGGTGGTGGCCGATCCGCGTCCGTTCGACTGGAACGACGCCGACTGGCTGGGCCGCCGCGCGCAGCAGCAGGCGCCGCACGCGCCCATTTCCATCTACGAAGTCCACGCCGGCTCCTGGCGCGGCCGGCGGCAGCAAAGCGACCGCGCCTGGTCCTGGGAGGAACTCGGCGACCAGCTGATTCCCTATGTGGCCGAGCAGGGCTTCACCCATGTGGAACTGCTGCCGATCATGGCGCATCCATTTGGCGGCTCCTGGGGTTATCAGCCCCTGGGACAGTTCGCGCCCCATGGGGAATTCGGCGAACCCAAGGCCTTTGCCCGCTTTGTCGATCGCTGCCACCGCGCCAATCTCGGCGTGATCATGGACTGGGTGCCGGCGCACTTTCCGACCGACTCCCACGGCCTGGCGCGCTTCGACGGAACCCCGCTCTACGAGCACGAGGACCCGCGCGAGGGCTTCCACCAGGATTGGAACACCCTGATCTACAACCTGGGACGGCGCGAAGTGCACGGCTTCCTGCTGGCCAGCGCCCTGCACTGGCTGGAGCATTACCATGCCGACGGCTTGCGCGTCGATGCCGTGGCTTCGATGCTGTACCGCGATTACTCGCGCCGCGAAGGTGAGTGGATTCCGAACCAGTATGGCGGCCGCGAAAATATCGAGTCGATCAATTTCCTGCGCCATCTGAGCGAAGTCGTGCATCAACGCTGCCCGGGAACCCTGCTCATTGCCGAGGAGTCGACCGCCTGGCCGGGTGTCACGCGGCCGGCGCGGGAAGGCGGCCTGGGCTTCGACTACAAGTGGAACATGGGCTGGATGCACGACACGCTGCACTACATGTCCCGCGATCCGGTCTACCGCTCCTACGATCACAATGAGCTGACGTTCGGCTTGGTCTACGCTTTTTCGGAGCGTTTCGTCCTGCCGCTGTCGCACGACGAGGTGGTGCACGGCAAGCGTTCGCTGATCGGCAAGATGCCCGGGGATCGGTGGCAACGCTTCGCCAACCTGCGCGCGTACTTCGGTTTCATGTGGGCGCACCCGGGCAAGAAGCTGCTGTTCATGGGCGGCGAACTGGCGCAGGAACGGGAATGGAACCACGACGCACAGCTCGACTGGGATGCCCTGGGTGATCCGTTGCATCGCGGCGTGCAGCGGGCCGTGCGCGATCTGAACAGCCTCTACACCAGCCTGCCGGCCCTGCATGTGGCGGACTGCGAAAGCAGCGGCTTCCGCTGGCTGGTGGGCGACGATCGCTCCAACAGCGTCTTCGCCTTCTATCGCGCCGGCTACGACGGCAC
>CAJCJI010000329.1 GCA_903970595.1 Verrucomicrobiota bacterium | reverse complement strand
ACCGAGGGCGGCCTTGAGGTTACCGTCAATGGCGTCATCGCCGGCTTCATCCGCCGCGGCGAGCTGTCGCGCCGCTACCGCGAGGCGCGGGGCGAGGGCGCGCCGCCGGAACTGGAGGCGCGGGTGATGGCGCAAGCACGCGCCGGGCTGCAGCGCGCGCCGGAGCGCATGGAGCGCTGGCGGCAATGGGGCGGACCCTTGTCGCTGGCGGCTTCGCTGGTGCTGGTGATCAGCCTGGCCTGGGTGGCGCAGCGGCAGCCGCTGCCGCAGAGAACGGATGCTATGGCACCTGCACCACCACCGTCGGCGCCTGATCGGCCGGCCGCGCAGCCTCAGAAACCACCGCCTCCGCTGGAGCAGCGCCGACCGTCCGGGCTCGTGCCGCCGCCGGTATTGGCGGAGGGCGCGCCGACGCCCGACACTGCGCCCACGCCGGCAGTCCAGGCCCGTATGGCAGCACAGCGGGCCTCTCCTCGGCAGAAGCTCAGTGTGGAGCTCGCGGCGCCGAGTGTGGCGGTCGCTCCTCCGCCAAATGCTCCCGCAGCTGCGGCGCCTGTGGTGTCCGCACCGATTGTGTCTACCGCCGGGGCATATGCGCCTGCGGCCGAAGTGCCGGCGCCGCTGCCACCTGCACCTGTGCCGATGCCGTCGGTATCGCCCCCTGCGGCATTCACGTCAGCGCCGGCTCCGGCAATGCCGGCATCCGCCGCCGCGGCGGACAAGGCTCGTACGGCACCGCCCGATCCCTGTGCCTTGATCCCGGGCGCTTCGGCAGAGAGCCTTCGGGACGCGGATGCCGCGGCATGGCTCCAGCGGATCCGCCGCCTGCGGGACGCACCGGACCTGCCGGCGGCGCGTAGAGAGCTGGCTTGCTTCGGCAGCCTGCATTCAGCCGACCAAGTGCCGGATGATCTCAAGCCCTTGCTGCGGGACGTCTTAGGCCCGTAGGGCGGCCCGTGGCCGCCGCCTTTGCGCGAAGGCGGCGCGGTAAACGGCGGGTCACGACCCGCCCTACAAAAGCCGCAAGCGGAAGCGTCAATCCTTAGTCGTTCTTCATGAGTTGGTAGCCGGTGGCTGCGGCCGCCGCTCGCGGCGTGAAGCGCACGCTGAACGCCGCCAGCCAGTTGATCCAGCCGATCACCGCGCTGCCGCGGCGGGCTAGCATCTTGCGAACGCCGGCGCGGGCCACCTCGGCGCTGCTCATCGAGGTCATGCGCTGGTACCAGGTGGCCTTCTGGCCGGAGACCCGGAGGAACTCGGTGGCGGTGACGCCGGGCGAGATGACGGTGCAGGACACGCCGGTGCCGCGCAGCTCGAAGTTAAGCGCTTCGCCGTAGCTGAGCACGTAGGCCTTGGTGGCGGCGTAGGCGGCGTAGGTCGGCGTCGGCTGGTAGGCCCCGGTGGAGGCGATCTGCATGATGTAGCCGAAGCCGCGCTTGAGCATATCGCGGGCGAACAGCTTGCTCAACTGGGTCAGCGCGAGCATGTTGAGCTGGAGCATCTGCTGGGTCCTGTCCCAGGGGATTTCCAGTTCCTTGCCGAACAGGCCGAAGCCGGCGTTGTTGACCAGCACGTCCACCGCCAGGCCCTGCTGCCGCAGCAGGTCATGCAGTGCTTGCGGGGCACCGGCGGCGGCCAGGTCGAGCGTGACGATGCTGACCTTGACGCCGCGCTGCTCCAGTTCGGCCTGCAGCTTCTTCAGCAGCTCCTCGCGCCGCGCCACCAGCACCAGCTGCGCGCAGCCGAGGCTGGCCAGCTCGCGGGCGAAATCCACGCCCAGGCCGGAGGACGCGCCGGTGACCAGCGCGGTTTTGCCGCTCAACGCCTGATTTGCCATGACCCACTCCCGGCCGCAGTTTTTGCGGATGCATCGTCTAAGGATTGCAATACCTTGCGCAAGCCGGACAGGCCCTGCTTCATCTCCGGCAGGTCGACGGCGCCGAATCCAAAGATCAGCCCGGCCCTGCCTGGGGTTCCCAGGTAGTATCGGCGCAATGTGTGAATCTTGATGTGGTAGCGCAGCAATTGCTCCGCCGCGAGCTCCAGGTCCAGTTCACCGTGGGCGAGCGCCGCGACGTGCATGCCGTAGAGCGAGGAGATCGGCTCCAGCCATTCGCCGAACTCGGCTTGCAGCGTGTTCAGCAGCAGCTGCCGCCGCCGCTGGTAGATGCCGCGCATCTTGCGGACATGGCGCGCAAGCTGCCCCTCGGCGATGAAGGCGGCGACGCCCATCTGCACCGGGGTGGAGCAGTGCCAGTCCAGGCAGTTCTTGGCCGCGACCAGGGTGGGCATGGCCCATTCCGGCGCGACGATATAGCCCAGCCGCAGCGACGGCAGCATGCACTTGGAAAACGTGCCGACATAGAACACCACGTCGGCCGCCTCGGCGGTGCGCAGCGCCTCCAGGGGGCTGCCATCGTAGCGGAATTCGCCGTCGTAGTCGTCTTCGACGATGGCGGCGCCGCGCCGCCGGGCGAACTCGATCAGCGCCTTGCGGCGGCGCGCGGACATGCTCACGCCCAGGGGGAACTGGTGCGAGGGGCAGACGCAGATCACGCCGGCGTCCGGCGGCAGCTGGTCGACCATCAGCCCTTCGGCGTCCACGCCTACCGGAACCAGCTTCGCGCCCGCGGCGGCGAAGGCCACGCGCATCGGCGGGTAGCCCGGATCCTCGATCGCGACGACGGTTTCTCCAGGTATCACCAGGGTCCTGGCCAGCAGGTCGAAGGCCTGTTGCGCCCCGGAGGTGACGAGCACGTCCTGCGGCCGGCAGGCCACCGCCCGGGTCAGGGCGATGTGCTTGACGATGGCGGTGCGCAGGGCATGGTTGCCCTGGTTCCCCTGTGGGCTCCGGTAGCGCGCCGGCTTGCGCTCCAGGCCGCGCAGCTGCCTGGCGCTGAGCCGGCGGAAGACCTCGAACGGAAACAGCCGCGAGTCCACCAGGGCGGGCCGAAAATCGACCGGGGAACCCGCGCCCGGCGCGCTCGGGGGCTCCGGCCGGTCGCGCCAGAAATTCATGGCCTCGGCGGTGTCTTCCCGCAACCAAAAAGCATTCAGGCGGCGGCCGGGCGGCGCGCTGTCTTCCGTCGGTAACGGCGGCGGCGCGGGCAGACGGTCCGCGACATAGGTGCCGGAGCCCTGGCGGCTGACCACGTAGCCTTCGTGCAGCAGGCGTTCATACACTTCCACGGCGGTGTTGCGCGACACGCCGAAATAGGCGGCGGATTTGCGGGTGGGCGGCAGCTTGGCGCCGGCGGTCAGGCGGCCGTCTAGGATGGCAGCCTGCAGCTGGCGGTGCAGGCTGCGGGAGGAATCGCGCGAGCCCCTGGCTGCCGGATCAAGCCCGATTTCGAACAGCGCTTCCATGGTGGCCGCTGGTGGTGATGGAAAGTGGCCCAGCTATTTTTCCCGCAAGCGGCCCTTCAAGCAAAGGCTGCGCTGCGCACAATAGCGCATGACGGCCGGGCCGGCTGCCGAGGTGCATCAGGTGCCTTCCGCTCTCGCCGCACCTGATGCCCGGACTACTTGATCTGATGGAGACTACGGTGAAGTTCACACAGCGCATTGGCATTTCCCTGTTCGCCGCCGCGATGTTCGGCGTTTCCCTGGCGGCTCCGGCACGGGCAGGGGAGACGGCGGCGTCCCCCGCCGCTCACGACGGCCAGCACGACTTCGATTTCAATTTCGGGGTCTGGAAAACGCATATCCGGCGGGTGCTGAACCCGCTGTCCGGCTCGACCGATTCGATGGAGCTCAACGGCACTGTGACCGTGCGCAAGGTCTGGGACGGCCATGCCCAGCTCGAGGAGATCGAGGCCGACGGCCCCAAGGGGCATTGGGAGGGCACAACGATTTTTCTATATAACCCCGAGGCGCATCAGTGGAGCCAGACCTTTGCCGACGCCAAGGAAGGCGTGCTCACCCCGCCCCTGATCGGCTCTTTCAAGGACGGCCGCGGCGAGCTTTACGCTCAGGACACGGTCAACGGCCGGACGGTCCTGCTTCGGGGCGTCTGGTCCGACATCACGCCGGATGCACACCATTTCGAGGAATCACTCTCGGACGATGGCGGCAGGACCTGGGCGCCGGCCTTCATTGCCAACCTGACGCGGCTCAAGTCATAAGGCAGCCGCGCCGCCGGCTCAGTAGGCCCAATGGCCTGGCACGTAGTGGTAAAACAACAGGCGCCGCACGTAGTGGGCCGGCACCCAGTGCATGCCCGGATGCTCCACCACATAGGTGCCGGGCACCCACACATAACGGGCGCCGTCCCAGCTCCAATAACCCGCGGTCCAGACATAGCCCGGCTGCGGCGGAGGCGGCGGGGTCTCGACCACCGGCGCAGGGGGCGCGACGTTGATGTCCACCGCCACTCCGGCCTGGCTGATGGCCGGGAGCGTCAGCCCTGCGGCGACGAGCACCGCGGCAATGCTCAGCTTCTTGTTCATGCGCTTCTCCACTGGACCGAATGTCCTTGAGCGAGTTTACGCCGGCTCGCTTAATGTGCCCTTAATGCGAAACACCAGCGGCACGGCGATTGCGCTTGGCCATTGCGCCGGCCTCAGCTGCCGCGGGCAGGCCGTCCCTGCCTTCAGCCCACATCGGAGCCTCGCCCAAGCAACTTCAGAAACCCGGATTTGAGCGTTCTGCGTCGACGCAGCGCCGCGGCGATGCCAAACAAACCCAGAAAGGCGGGACTAGCCGCGCCGTTTCCGCTGCCCCTGGATGACGAACTGCCGCCCCCGCCGGACGAGGAAGAACTGCCGCCGAAGCCGCCGCCGGAACTGCTACTTGACGAAGACGATGAAGAACTGCTGCTGCTGCTTGAGGAGGAACCGCCGCTTGAGCTGCCGCTGACGCCGCCGCTGGAAGACGACGAGCTGCTCGTGCTCGAACTGCCGCTGCTGGAGCTGCTGCCCGACGAACTGCTGGAGGAAGACGAACTGCTGCCGGAGGAGCTGCTGGAGCTGCCGCTCGACGAAGACGACGAGGAGCTGGAACCGCCGCTGATCGGCGTGGCGCTGGCCTCGTTGGAAGCGCCGCTGATGCCCGCGGCGTTGACCGCCTTGACGATGAAGTAGTAGGCCGTGCCGTTGCTCAGTCCGGTCAGAACCGTGCTGGTGGCGGTGATGCCGCTGCTCACCGCCACCGTGCTTTCGCCGCCGGGCGAGGCGCCCTCGTAGACGTTGTAGCTGGCCGCCTCGCTCGAAGCGGTCCAGGACAGGCTTACCTGCCCATTGCCCGCAGCGGCAGTCAGGCCGGCGGGCGCCGGCGGCACTGTCAGCAGAGGCGTAGCGCTGGCCTCGTTTGAGGGACCGCTGCTGCCGCTGGCTCTCAGTGCTTCCACGTAAAAGAAGTACGTGGTGCCGTTGCTCAGACCGTTGACGAGGTAGGCGGTGCCGCCGATATTGTTGGCGATCAGGGTTTCGCTGCCCGAACTCGTACCCTGGTAGATGTTGTAACTGGTGGCGCCGGGAGACGCAGTCCAGCTCAGGGCGACCGATAGGTTGCCCGGGCTGGCGGTCAAGCCCGTGGGCGCGGCCGGCGGCGGCTCCGGCGTGGCGGTGACTTGATTGGACGTCGGCCCGCTGCCAAACGGGTTAACGCCGACCACCTCGAAATAGTAAGGCGTGCCGTTGTTCAGCCCGGTGGCAGTGTAGTAGGCACCGCTGACGCCCGTGGCCACCAGCGTTTCCGCCCCGGGAGCCGTGCCCTGGTAAATGTTGTAGCTGACGGCCCCGCTCGCCGAAATCCAGCTCAGGCTCACCTGTGCATTGCCCGCCGCGGCAACCAGGCCATCCACGCGCACCGGCGCATCCACGATGACGCTGGCCGGATTTGAATCGGGGCCCGTGCCGGCGGGATTGACGGCGGCGACCTCGAATTCATAGGTCGTTCCGGGCGTCAGTCCGGTGATCGTGACGCTGGTGCCGGTAACCCCGGTCATGACCGGCCCAGCAGGGCCGGGGGTTTGATAGACGTTGTAACTTGCCGCCCCGGCAGCCGCATTCCAGCTCAGCGTGACCTGCGCGTTGCCGGTGACGCCATTAAGGCCGGTGGGTGCGGCGGGAACACCGCCCGGCCCGGTGAATTTGAAGACCGTACCGGAGCCGTTGCCGCCCGTGCTGGTCACGCCATAGAGATTGCCGTCGCTGGCTTCGATCAGGGCGACCGGACCGCCGCCGTCAGCGCCGCCGGTGAAGCTGTACAGCGTCGTCAGGGTGCCGCCCGGGGTGAGCTGGAACAGCGTCCCGGAGCCTGCCGTCGTCAGCCCGTAGAAATTGCCGTCCGAGGCCTGCATCAGCGCGCGGGGGAAGGCGCCGTCCGCGGCGCCGGTGAACGAGTAGAGAACCGTCTCCGAACCCGACGGCGTCAGTTTGAACACCACACCACAGCCGCCGACGCCGCTCGGGTTGGGGCAATCGCCCGGAATCCCTCCCGATGCCGCGCTGCCGTAGAAATTGCCGTCGGACCCAAGGATCACTCCGCCATAGGGTGCGCCGCCGTCACTGCCGCCGGTGAAATCGTAGAGCGGCGCTGCGATGCCATCCAGGGTGATGGAATAAACTTCGCCCGCGTCATGCGCGCCGGCGCCTGGATAGGTCCCGTAGAACGATCCATTCGTGCCCTGCATGATGGGCCCGGTCGGATAAGCGCCCGCGGGAAAGACATAGATGATCGACAGGTAACCAGCCGGTGTCAGCCGGTAGAAGTTGCCGGATTTCTTGCCGCTTTCGGTGGTTCCATAAAAATTGCCGTCATTGCCCAGGGCGAAGCTGGGCAGTGGGCCCAGCTCGGTTTGGGCATCGGTGAAGCTGTAGAGCGTGGTGGCGCTTCCGCCCGGGATGATTTGCAGGACGCTGCCGTCACCGTTTCCGCCCTGGTCCAGCGTTGCATAGAAATCGCCGCTGCCGGTTTGAAGCAGCGCGTCCACCGCCCCTGCAGCCCCATCCTGGGCGGGACCGGGGGTGAGACAGCTCTCGCCGCCTGCCGGCGTCAGCGCGTAAACCGAGCAATCCGAAACGCCGCCGCCGCCGTAGAGGTTGCCGTCGGCGCCCTGGATGAATGCAGACGTGGGAGAAGTCTCGGCAGAAGTCCCGCTGAAGGTATAAAGCGTGGAGAACGTGCCGCATTGGGCGGCCGGCCAATACGCAACAACCAATGCACAGACCGCTGCCAGCTTGCGCCACATTCGCCATTACTCCCAGAAGGCCGCTCACGACATGATCCCGCCGTCACCGGCGGCGTCTCAGATCGAGTCCGGTTTGCCGGCGGTGCCCCCGCCTTGTCAAGCATCCGCGACCGGCGCCGCCTTGGCGGGCAGCACCGCGGATCGAACTAAGGCTGGGGCAAGTGTAGCCCGGATGCGGGGTCGGGGTGTTCATCTTTCGCGGCAAGCGGATTACGCTTACGGGGAGCCGTTCCGCTCCTGGCGGGTTGCGTAAGTGTTGCTCGGGGGGATCTTATGAATACCAGCGGGATGGTGTGGGTGCTATTGGCTGCCGCGGCCCTGTTTGCCCCGTACCTGCCGGCCGCGGATCTGACTGCGGAGCAGATTGCGGAAAAGGCCACCCCTTCGGTGGTTCTGATCCGGGTGCCGGCCGGTCTGGGGTCTGGCTTCGTGGTGTCGAACGACGGCAGAATCGTCACCAACTATCACGTCATTCGCGGCGCAAAACAAGCCACCGTGGTCACTGCGGACGGCCGCGAGTTCAAGGACATGGAGCTGATGGCAGCGGACCCGGGGCATGACCTGGCGGTGCTGCGCACCGGCGCCCACGGCTTGCGGGCACTGGCGCTGGGAGACTCGGCCATCGCCAAGCCAGGCGAGCATGTGGTTGCGATCGGTCATCCGCTGGGCTTGGGCAACACCGTGTCCGATGGACTGCTCAGTGCGGTGCGCGTGATCTCGCCGCAGCGGACCCTCCTGCAGATTTCGGCCCCGATCTCGCCGGGTTCCTCGGGCGGACCGGTGTTCAACGATCGCGGCGAAGTGATCGGCATCTCCACGCTGCTCATCAGCGGCGGGCAGAACCTGAATTTTGCCGTGCCCATCAATGCGGTGAAGCCGCTGCTGGACATCGACAAAGGCGTTGCGCTGGCCGCCTACGTCTGGCCGGCGCAGCGAAAAAGGAACATTCCGAATCATCCCCTGGCGCTGCTGGAAGATTGCCCGGCGCCGCAGCTTAGAGTCATCGTCGGCAACATCCAGCGAGCGATCGACGTGGGCGCGCCGCTGTACAACCAGGGTAACGTCGAAGCCTGCTATCGCATCTACGAGGCTACCGCTCTGGACCTGGACAAGCAGATACAAGCCTGTCCGGGTCCGCGCCGCGCCCTGCTCGACGGCGTCAGCCAGGCCGACAAGCTCGGCAGCTACGACGACAAGGCTTGGGCCATGCGCGACGCCTTCGACGGCTTGCTGGATCTCGCCGCAAGGAAAGCCGGCGGAACGGACGGCGTCGCGGCGACGGGTCTGCAGCGCCAGATCCCTTATTACCCTGCCGCGGTCCTGGACGATTGCGACGGCGAGGGCATTGCGAGCATCGGCAGCTTCATCGGCGCCGCCATCAACAGCGGCGCACCGCTCTACAACAAAGGCAATGTCGAAGCTTGCTACCGCATCTACCAGGGCGCAATCGGCGACATCGCCCGCAAGGTCAAGGGCTGTCCCGCAGCCAAGCAGGCTCTTCAGGACGGGCTGGGCAACGCCGAGAGACAGGCCAACTGGCAGGGCAAGGCCTGGGCCTTGCGCGACTCGTTTGACGGCATGATCGAGGCGATACAGCGCGGGCAGGGGAAGTAGGGCGGCGGGCGAGAGCCGGCTGCGTAGAGGGCAGTGCCACCCAGCTTAGTTCGTGCCGCCGGGCGGGCAGGCTTTTGCGTCGCCCTTGAGCGTGCCGTTGGTCGAATAGACCCCTCCGGCGCCATTGAACACCGGTCCCATGAACCACGAGAAGAACCCCACTTCCGCCGGATGGTAGGTGACGCCGTTGGGCATCGTGATGCTTGGCATCAGCACGTCTTCCAGCGCGTCGTCGACTTCAAGATTGGTCTGGCAGCTGTTTGGCACCTGGCCGGTCCCGCCATAGGCTGGCACGGGGTTCAAGAAACTCGGGTCATTCATCCATTCCAGGACCTCGTCCGCAACCGAGAAAATGTCATTGACAGTCGGACCGAACAGGTAGCCCTGGTCGTACTCGGCAATGGCGTAGGTCTGGCCGGGATCCGCGGCAGTCCCCAAGCTGCTGTGGTAGCCGAGGATGCAGCAATTGTTTATGTCATTCGCATCCCCGTTGGACATGACCACGCCGTAGGTGATGAAAACCGGAAACTGCGACGGATCAAGTTTGAGGGACGTGATGATATTGTTGAGCTGCTGGTCCATGTAGTTGATGTTGACTACCCCCGCTTCGGGCGGGTTGACCTGCCCCACGGTATTCTTGCTGCAGTCGCCGGCCATGGTGTAAACCGCGCCGTCGATTGCATTTGACGTCGATATCGTTTGCTTGGCAGCCACCTGCACCGACAGCTCGAGGTGGTAGGCCGGCTGGGCCGAGATCAGCGGGGTGCCATTGCTGTTGGTCCAGAACTCGGCGCGCTGAACGGCGTCGGGCAGGGTCGCGGTGCCGACGTCGACACCGTTGATGACGAAGTTCTTGACCTGCGTGAACACCGGCGACTGCTGCGTCAGTACGAACGCGGTATTGTGCCCCAGGCAACCGGCATCTTCCGCGGTCGGGTCGAAGCTGGCCGTGCTGCTGCCGGTGAAGTTGACTACGAGTGGAATCAATACGACGGCGATCGTGGTCGTGTCTGCATCGCGATTGCGCGGGTCGGCGCCGACAACGGTCCCGGAATAGGTTTTGCCGTCGCGCGGCGAGACAAACGTGTAGGGAAACACAGGCAAGGCATGCACTTTCTTGATGCCGAGGCCGCCAACTTCAGGTGTCTGTCCGGCGGCGCGAATCTGCGGCGGTGCCGGAGTGGCGTCCAGCAAGCGCAACGTGCCGGGGCTGACTGCGTCGACTCCCTGCGCGTGGGCCGCAGCGGTGCCGGCGAGCGCAGCGGCGGCGAACAGCAGTGCCGTGATGGTGATTTTCATAACTCTGTTTCCCCCTCACACTGCATCGACTGCGTCGAGAACTGCCCCTGGCATGTAGCCCAAAAAGCTCGACGCTGAATCGATTGCGATGCAGATTTGCTATCACAGCCGCATCCGCTTTGGAAGCGAGTATACGCGGCTGGAGCATTGGCAAACATTACGGAAACATTGGGAAACGCAATAGGAATCGGCGTAAATGGCAGTAAAAACGGAAAAGGCGCCTTTCAGGCGCCTTTTCCGTTGGTTGGTGGGGTGGCGGCAATGGCACAGGGCGGCCAGCGCCTTGATTCTGCTGGATTAACCGTGTTCGATTTTCGCTACATGCCCCGGCATGTGCCCCAGGAACAGGTTGCTGTAAATCGCAACTGAACCGGCGTCCGAGGAAGTCCGGAGAGGTCCGAACTCGGATGTGTTCGGCGACATTCAAGAGGTGTGGGAAACCGTCGCGCGCTCAAGTATCTCGCGTGCGCGGCGACCCCCGAGTTCGGTCCCAGGGGCAAAAAGGCTTGGGCCGCGTACCGCTGCAACGAGCGCTGCCACTTGCATTTCGGAAAGCTCGCTCAGGTTCTTTGCAAAATACTTGCGAGCAGCTTCGTTGAGGCCGTGGCCGCATCCGCCAATAGCGCAATCAGCCCAAATGTCGAACACATCCGCCGTCCCAAAGTGAATGCAACTCGCGCCATACCAGAGGAGGTTATTGGCATGCCAGGACATCATGCTGGCGCGGTGTTGTTGGTAGACGAGGGCCGCGAGCGGTGCCCCAATCAATCCAGCAACACCCCACGCCAGGTATTTCACCTCACGCAGCCTTCTTGACTTCGTACCGCCGCACCAGCACCTCCGCCGGCAGGCCCAAGCCATCGGACAGCCGCCGGATCATGTCCAGCGTCAGCGGCCGCAGGCGGTTGAGCACTTCTGCCACGCGGGCGCGGGAACCGATGTACGGCTCAAGTTCCTTCCGGCTGAGGCCGCGTTGCTCCATCACGCCGAGCAGGAAGTCGATCGGGTCCGGATCGGGAATGGCGAAATGCTTGGCCTCGTAGTCCTGGATCAGCAAGGTCAGCACGTCCAGACGGTCGGCTTCCGGGCTGCCGTCCGGTGCGTCCCACAGCGCTTCCGCCAACTTGAGGGCGGCCTGGTGGTCGCGCTTGGTCTTGATCGGCTTGATTTCCATAGTCGTCTCAAATCGTTGCGGCGTCGATCCGGTCATATTCAGCGTGCGTGCCTACGAAGCGGACAAACATCATGCCGCGGTTGTAATGCACGGCGGCGACGAGCCGGAAGTCGTTGCCTTTGATGTTGAACACTACGCGGTTGTTCGCCAGGAAACTCGCATTGCGGTGGGCTGCCTTGATGTCCGCGGGACTCTTCCAATCGGCGCGGCCCGCTTCCGCGTACCAGACACGCAACGGCGTCTCTGCCTGCGGATGCCGGGTCCAAAACTCGCGTAGTGCGCTCAGCGCAATAACTCGCATGCACGATGATAGCGCGCTCCCACAGTGGGAGCAAGCTGCCCCTCCTTGGACGTGTTTGAGCGGACGACAGCGACGCCGGCATCCACTCGGGGCGCTAAAATGCGGGTATGAGCGCCGGTCCGCAAATACTGCTCCAAAAGTTCAAGGCACTGTCGCCCCAGCTGCGGGCCAAGGTCGAGGACTTTGTCGACTTCTTGATGGCGCGCGAGCGCGCCGAGGCGGCCGAGCGGCTGGGGCGGGCGTTCGGCAAGCTTGACGCTCTTGATGGACCTCCGTTGACTTCCAGCGAAGTCCGGGCCGAGATTCGCGCGGCACGTGCCCGGAAGGGGACGCTACCGACAGGAGTATACCGGTGAGTGCGACGCCCTTGGATCGCATCACGCAGTGCCCCGAAGTCATGGGCGGGAAGGCGTGCGTCCGCGGCATGCGTGTCACCGTCGGCATGATCGTCGGCCAGATCGGCGCCGGCCACGCTGTGGACGAGATCCTGGCGGATTATCCATATCTCGAACGCGAGGACATCATGCAGGCGCTGCGTTACGCGGCCTTATGCCTATGAGATTAAATCAGGCCAGGGGGCTGGCGCGAATGCGCGCGAGTGGAGAAGTTTAATTTACTCCGCCCCTTTGTTCGGACCCCTTTGTTCGTGATCTATAATCAGATAGTTACGGTAGACGCATGGGACTTAAAATCCGAACTAGAATTCTTCATCAATGTGATTCAATCAGCGTAGCGAGTAGCTCCGCTTGGGGAGGCTGAATGCTCGACAAACTTAGGGCGGATTTCGACGGGATCATTGAACTCGTGAACAAAACACCAGCGCCATTACAGGAAATGGCGTTCAAGATGATCCTTGAGCAATGGTTCACCGCAAACACAGCACCAAAGCCTGCGGCGACACCGACAGGAACAGCAACTACAAAGGGGCCGGACTTTTCAGCAGCGCCGGGGAGCGTTCCAGATGCAGTCAAGCCCTTTCTCACAGCAAACGCCATAACGACGGACATTCTGGAAAAGGCCTTCCACCCGACAGGTCCTGGCGCCCAACTACTTGCCTCAGAAATCCCCGGCAGCGGCAAAGCCAGCAAACTGGTCAGCCTGTCACTGCTGCTATGCGTCAAACAGGCTCTGGAATCCGGCAGCTTTACCTGCACGCTGAAGGAATTACGGGAGCTTGCCGTCCATTACGACTGCTACGATTCGGCAAATTTCTCCGCGACGCTGAAGGCGAGCAAGAATTACTACAAACCGCGGGACAAGGGCGTAGACCTAGAATTGAGCGGGCCGGGACTAAAAAAGGCTGGAGAGATCATCAAGGGCATTGCAGCGGGAGAATAGATGGACGTCGCTCAGGCACTGGAGGATGTCCTCGAAGAACTGGTCTCAATTCAGAGGGACGTGAACAAGCTGAAAACGGCCTCCGTCAGCGGCCAAGCTTTGCGTAAGCGCATTAAGGACACGCACAAGAGTTGGCTGCCGATAGCGGGGGTATTGGAGACCGCCAACATCGTTGACTTCGGACAACTCCAGGAGGTTTCGGACGCTTGGACAGCGCTGGTGAAATTGACCAATAATGCCAGTCTCAAAAAGCAGTACAGGATATTGCTCAAGAGCATCGCAACGAAGACCGAGAGCGAGCTTCTTTATAAATTTATTAAAGACTCGGCTATCCAGACGATTGGTGACACGCTGCGAAAGCTTGTCCAGCCGATTGCTGATCCCGAACTGCTGAAGTACCTCGATGAATCCATTCAGTGCGCCGAGAAAAATTGCGTTCGTGCTTCGGTAGTACTCGCTTGGTGCGCCGTCGCTCATAAGGTACACAAGAAGTTGACGTCCCTCGGCATTGGCACGCTTAACTCTGAGTTCGCGAAGATGAAAGCCGACAAGGGCCTGATGTTCCGAGCGTTCACGAAAGACTACGTGTTTTCCACTGATCCGGACGTGCAGGAAGCCGCAGACGCTCACCTGATCCTACTCTGCCGATTCCTGACGTATCTTGACGATACGCAGTATAAGCACTTGAAGGGCGCGCTTGATTTGCGGAATGGCTGCGGCCACCCGACCGGCTATCAGCCTGATCCGGTCAAACTCCAGGCTTATTACGCCGATATCGCGCAGCTCGTTCTTCTAAATCCAAAGTTCGCATAACCCCCCACACACCACCACCAGCTTACGGTCACCGGCGAATGTCATTGCAGCCGCACTCTGATACGAACCAGCGCTCCGAATTGGCAAGTCCCGTCACGCCTTCCTGACGGATTTACCGGGTGAACCGCCGCGGCGTCTTGGCCTAACCTGAACGCTAAGCGGCTTTTCCGAATTGCGCTGAGACGACGTTGCGGTTGTCCCGGAGTGCGTCCAGATAATCCGCCCATGCCTGCATCATCTTCCTGCGCTGCGGCAGATGCTCGGCGTAGTTATAGGCGGCGCGTACTTTGTCGCGCTCTCCGTGGACCAGTTGCCGCTCAATCGCATCGCGCGGCCAGCCTTGCTCGTTGAGCAGGGTAGAGGCCGTGCTCCTGAACCCATGGCCGGTCATTTGGTCGCCGGTGTACCCGAGTCGGCGCAAGGCCCCCAGCACCGTGTTCTCGCTCATCGGCCGGCTGCTGGTGCGGACGCTGGGAAACACATATCGGCCCCCGCCAGTCAGGGGATGCAGTTCGCGCAAAATGGCCAATGCCTGTTCCGCCAGCGGCACGATGTGCATCTCGCCGGCCTTCATTTTTGAGGCGGGAATGCGCCATTCGGCTGCGTCAAGATTGAATTCGGCCCATTCGCCTCGGCGCAGTTCGCCAGGCCGGACGAACACATAGGGAGCCAGGCGCAGGGCGCAGCCGGTGACAAACGAACCCTTGTAGCCGTGGATCGCGCGCAACAGTTCCGCAACAGCCCTGGGCTCGGTGATCGAGGCGTGGTGCGTCTGCTTGACCGGGGGCAGGGCGCCCCGCAAACCACCGCTCGGATCGCGCAGCGCGCGTCCGGTCGCGACGGCATAGCGGAACACCTGGCCGCAGTTCTGCAGGGCGCGGTGCGCGGTTTCGAGCGCTCCGCGGGCTTCAATCCGGCGGATTGTCGCCAGCAGCTCCGGGGCCATGATCTCGCTGATAGGTCTGGCCCCGATTCACGGGAAGATGTCCACTTCCAGGCGGCGCTTGACGCGCTCGCCGTGGACCTCGCTCCAGGTCGGCTGGAACTTGGCCAGCCATTCCAGAGCGATGGCCTCGAAGCTGTCAGTGGCGGCGATGGCCCGGCGCTGCTTTTCTAGCTGACGCACCGTGGAAGGGTTGATGCTTGTGGCGAGCAGGCGCCGTGCCTCGTCCCGTTGGTCGCGCGCCTGGCGCAACGGCACATCGGGGTAGGTGCCCAGGGACAGTAGCTGTTCCTTGCCCGCGAAGCGGTATTTCAGGCGCCAGCCCCTCGTGCCGTTTGGGCCGACCAGCAGGTACAGCCCACAGTCATCGGAGAGCTTGTAAGCCTTGTCCCGGGGCTTGGCCTTACGGACGGCTAGTTCGCTGAGAGCCATGTGGGGGTAGCGGGGTTCACGGAAGCCTTTACTACCCCCAGCACTACCCCCAGTCTGCACAAGATTCAAGTAAACGGCCTTGGATCATCCTGGACATGGAATCAATAAAAAACCCCGCAATTTCGCGGGGTTAGTAGACTTCCTTGGACCTTGGTAGACATCATTGGAAGTGCCAAATGGTGGAGGTGGCGGGAATTGAACCCGCGTCCGACAACCTTCCGTCCTTCGATCTACATGCGTAGCCCGTTCTTTGGTTTTCATCCAACGCTCCCGGATGGGCACGGATCGCGTTGACCTATCTACTTTAGGGTTTTAGCGGATCGGCCAGTAGCCTGCTTTCACCGCGAGTTGATGAGAGTCGACGACTGATTCGGAGGCATCAACACCATCCGGTCAATCGCTCGCCGGGATTAAGCGGCGAGGGCGTAGTTAGCGTCGTTCGCAACTAGCTTGTTTGCGGAAGAGTTTTACGAGGGTCTACCGCACCTCGGCATGCACGTTGGATTTCCAGTCACCGTCGAGCCCAGGTCACCCCCGTTGCT
>CAJCJI010000328.1 GCA_903970595.1 Verrucomicrobiota bacterium | reverse complement strand
GCCAGGCGGGCCGGGAGCCCGGGCCGCGCCGGGACTTTCGATGGCAAAGGCGACGCCGTATTCGGCGCCGTAGCCGGCCAGCACCGTGTCCCATCCGGACTGCGGCGTCTGCGACAGGTCCTTGCCCACCCGCTCGCCGATGGTCAGCAGTCGCTCGCGCACCGGCTCGGATAGCAACATGTTCCAGCCAAATCCGGAACGGCCCGGAAAGGCCGCGAACAGAGTGCCGATCAACAGCAGGTTCAAGACCAGCCAGAGCAGCATCCTGGCATAGAGCGAACCGCGTACTTTCACCTGCTGCCCTTCACGAGGCCGTGGGCGCCGCGCCCGCGGCATCGACCAGCATGTAGCCGACGGTGCGCACAGTGCGGATGTAACGCGGCGTGCGCGGATCGTCGGCGAGCTTGCGGCGCAGGCTGGCGATGTGCACGTCGATGGAGCGGTCGAAGGAGTCGAATTCGCGGTCGCGCACATGCTCCAGCAGCTGCTCGCGCGAGCGGACCTCGCCGCGGTAGCGCGCCAGGGCCAGCAGCAGGTCGAACTCCACCGGCGTCAGGCTCAGGGGCGCGCCGCGCAAGCTGGCGCTGCGCGCGCCGCTGTCGATGCACAGATCGCCGGCCACGATCTCGCGGCGCGGCGGCTCCGCCGGCGCGGCCACCGCCGCCCGGCGCAGCAAGGCGCGGATGCGCGCCAGCAACTCGCGCGAGGAGGCGGTCTTCGGCACGTAGTCGTCCGCCCCGCCCTCCAGTCCGTGGATGCGGTCCTCGTCGCCGCCGCGCGCGGTCAGCATCAGCACCGGCACCTGCGAGCCCTGGCGCAGCAGGCGCAGCACCTCGAAGCCGTTAAGCTTGGGCATCATCACGTCCAGCACCACCAGGTCCCAGGCCTCGGCACGCGTCCGCGCCACGCCGTCGTTTCCGTCCAGCGCCGTGCCGACGGCATAGCCCTGCGCTTGCAGGTATTCGGCCAGCATGCGCACCAGCTTGCGATCGTCGTCGATCAGCAGGATGCGGCCCGGCGCGGATTTCTGTTCAAGCTGCATGGCAAAGCTTCGCCGCTCCCGGACGCAGGGGTTGAATGGGATCATTGGATTACAGCCGGGACTGAAATTGCAAAGGGAGGGCGCCAGCGAAGCGGGGGGGTGCTTTCGCTGGCGCCTCCGGGGCGGCCGACGCTTGGGGGGACGTCAACCGGGCCACGCACCATGGGCAGGGAAGTTCCGCATGGTGAGTTCGAGCGTCCGGACGCGGCCACGGCCGGCGCAAATCTCATGAAGCATTTCACAAGGCAAATGCCGCGGCAGCATCCTCAATCCACCCGTGTCTTATGAAGATGTTGCCGTCGGAAGGATATTAAGGGACCGTGCGGCGGCACTGCGGCATCTTTACTCCAGCTTTACAAAGCCATGGGGCTGGCGCCCGGCGGGTTGCCAGGGACCATGCCGCCGGTTATTGTGCGGACGAAGCAAAAAATCATCACGCCTGCCGTTGCCGCAGGCGCGTCCCCCCAAGTATCGCCACGGCGCAAATCCAGCCTCGGGCTGTGGCGCAGGACAGGTGCTTCCGGTGGGGTGAAGGGCAGCCGCATCGTTGGAATGTTCGGGACATGGGGAATACACAGGGGAATACAGGCCGGTGAAAGCCGAAAATCGCTGTTGCGATGTTTTGGCCACGGCGCAGCCGCGCGCGCCGGGCGCCATGGACCCGGCGGACGCCGCCGCGGCAACAGAGCCCGCGGCAATGCCGCGGCGCGACCTGCTGCTCGAGCTGCGGCGCTACATCGTGGTCGGCGGACTGGCCTTCGTCGTCGACTGGGCGGTGCTGCGTCTGGGCATCGGCCTGGGCGCGCGCTACCTGCTGGCCACGGCCCTGGGTTTCGTGGCGGGGTTGCTGCTCAACTACGCCTTGAGCGTGACCTGGGTATGGCGCGGCACCCGCGCCACCGCGTGGCGCGATTTCGCCGTATTCACGCTGATCGGCATCGGCGGCTTGCTGTTGACGGAAGGCCTGATGCGCCTGGCGGTGGAAACCGGCGGACTGGCCGCCCCGGTCGCCAAGCCGCCCATCGCCGGCCTGGTCCTGCTGTGGAATTTCGGCCTGCGCCGGATCTTCGTGTTCTTCCGCTAATGGCTAAAACAGTAATCATCATCGGCGCCGGTCCAGCCGGCCTGACCGCCGCGTTCGAACTGCTCAGCGGCAACAGCGGCATCCATCCCATCGTGCTGGAAGCCACCGACCGCATCGGCGGCATCGCCTGCACCATCGAGCACCATGGCAACCGCATTGACATCGGCGGCCATCGCTTCTTTTCCAAGAGCGATGTGGTGATGGACTGGTGGGCGCAGCGCATGCCGCAGCAGGGCGCGCCCTCGATCGACGATCGCCTGCTGGGCAAGAGCAAGCCCTGGGCGGCGCATGGCCCCGACCCGCAGCAGACCGACCGGGTGATGCTGATCCGCGAACGCGTTTCGCGCATCTTCTACCTGCGCAAATTCTTCGACTACCCGATCTCGCTCAGGCTCGCCACGGTCACCGGCCTGGGGCTGTGGCGCACCCTGGTGGCGGGACTGGGCTATGTGTGGGCGCAACTGCACCAGCGCAAGGACGAATCCTCGCTCGAGGATTTCCTGATCAACCGCTTCGGCGGGCCGCTGTACCGCATGTTCTTCGAGGACTACACTGAAAAGGTCTGGGGCGCCCATCCGCGGGAGATTTCCGCTTCCTGGGGGGCGCAGCGGATCAAGGGCCTGTCGCTGTCCAAGGCCTTGTTCACGGCCTTGCGCAAACTGCTGCCGCAGCGGCGCGACACGGACCTGCGCCAGAAACACGTCGAGACCTCCCTGATCGAGCAGTTCCTCTATCCCAAGCTCGGTCCCGGCCAGCTGTGGGAATGCGTGGCCGGCGATATCCGCGCCATGGGCGGGGAGATCCGCATGGGCCACAAGGTGGTCGAACTGGAATTGCGGGAGGGCCGGGTCGTGGCGGTGACGGTGGAAAGCGCCGGTTCGCACGCGCGCCTGCCCTGCGACTTCTGCATTTCCACCATGCCGGTCAAGGACCTGGTGGCCGGCATGCGCGGCGACCCGGTGCCGGAGGCGGTGCAGCGCGTGGCTGCCGGCCTGCCCTACCGGGACTTCATGACCGTGGGCATCCTCGCCAGCAAGCTGAAGATCCACAACCGGACGGCGATCCGCACCGTCGGCGACATCGTGCCGGATACCTGGATCTACATCCAGGAACCGGAGGTCAAGCTGTGCCGCCTGCAGATCTTCAACAACTGGTCGCCCTACATGGTGCGCGATGTGCAGAACACGGTCTGGCTGGGGCTGGAATACATGTGTTCGGACCAGGATGCGCTGTGGAAGATGAGCGATGCGGAGTTCATCGCCTTCGCCGTCGACGAACTGGTGAAGATCGACATCATCGAACGCGCCGACGTGCTCGACACCTGCCGCATCCGTATCGAAAAGGCCTATCCGGCCTACTTCGGCAGCTATGGCGAGTTCGACCAGGTACGCGCGCACCTGGACAGCGTTGCCAACCTGTACTGTGTCGGGCGCAATGGCCAGCATCGCTACAACAACCAGGATCACTCCATGCTGACCGCCATGGAGGCGGTACGCTGCATGACCGAAGGCAGCACCTCGCGCGAGGTGCTGTGGTCGATCAACACCGAGCAGGAGTACCACGAGACCCGGAAGTCTTGAGCGCGCTGCCGGGCCAGGGTTTTACGGCGGCCGCAGTGCGCGGCCTGAGTGGAACGGCCAAGGCCCTGGCCTGCCTGCTCGCGATCGGCGCCGCGATCTGGCTGGTGCTGCCGCGCATGTCCGCGGTCGAACACATGGCCAGCGGACGCAGCGGGCCCGTCACCCTGCCCTGGGTCTTCCAGGAAGCTACCCGCGGCAACCACCTGGACGTTGACCTGCGCGCCGGCTGGCTCACCACCGGGCGCTGGAACATCATTCCCGACGATCATCTGACCGCGCTGCGCATCAACGGGCAAGAGGTGCCTCTCGCAACCGTGCGCCCTGGCGGCGTGAGCGACTACGAGCGGGGCTTCGACTACGACCTGTCGCCCTGGCTGCATCACGGCGACAACCTGCTGCAGTTCACGCTGGACAACTACGGCGGAGACGGGGGCATCAGCCTGCGCCCACGCCTGGGATGGCGCTGGCTGCTGCCGGGCGCGGCATTCCTGTGCTGGCTGCTGTTGCTGGCGCGATGGTTCGGCTTGTCGCGGGGGCAAACCGTGGTGCTGTGCCTGGTGCTGCCCCTGCTCTGCGCCTACATCGCAGCGACGCCCTGGAACATGCGCCAGCATGACGTCACGGGCGAGGGCGGCCACCTCGGCTACATTATCTATATCGCCAACCACCTGGCGCTGCCGCGTCCCGACGCCGGCTGGACCTTCTACCATCCGCCGCTGTACTACGCGGCCGGCGCCCTGGTCTGGGCCTGGGCGCAGTGGCTGGGTCTGCCTGGGGCCGAATGCCTGCAGTTCATGGCGCTGGGGCTGTGGCTGGTATTCCTGGCCGCCTCAGCCGGGGCCTTGCGGCTCACGCTGCGCCGCTCTCGGCCCGCCCTGGCGCTGGCCACCGCGGCCCTGGGTCTGTGGCCGTCCGGCCCGATCCATGGCCTGGCCATCGGCAACGATGCGGCGCTTTATGCCATGGCCGCAGTGGCCACCTGGTTCGTCCTGCGCTGGTGGCGCGGCGGGCGCCGCCGCCATCTGATCGGCATGGCCGTCTTCATCGCCCTGGCGCTGCTGGTCAAGAGCAATGCCATTGCCCTGGCCGCCGCGGCGGCAGCGCTGGTGGGCTTGCGCATGCTGTTGCGGCGGCACCGCAGGCGCCTGCGCGATTGGCTCGACGCGGCGATGGCCGCCGGGATCATCGGCGGCGGGATGCTGCTGAGCCTGGGCACCCACGTGTATTGGTACTGGCGCGGCGTCATCCCGAACTGGCTGATCGCCAACGTCGGCGGGCTTTCGCCCGGCCTGCGCGTGCCGGTGACGATCCGCGCCTTTGTGCCGCTGGACATTCCGGTTTTCCTGACCAGCCCCTGGCTCGATGCGTTCAACGACGCCAGCGGCCGCGGCAATTTCTGGAACTACCTGCTGCGTTCGGCCCTCACCGGCGAGTTTCATTTCGACGCAGCGGCGCAGCGCTACATCGCCCTGGCCTGGGGCGTCTTGCTGCTGTGGCTGTTGTGCCTGCTGTTGTTGCAGCTTCGCTCGCCGCGGTGGTCGCGCCCGGCGCTGTGGCGCGATGCGCCCTGGATCGTACTGGGCGCGGCGTGGCTGGCCAGCCTGGCGGCGCTGCGCATCGAGGCGCCCTATGCCTGCAGCAACGATTTCCGCTACATCCTGCCGGTGCTGGTGCCGCTCATACTGGCGTATACGCGCCGCGGCTGGCTGGCGCGGGCGCTGCTGCTGACGCTGGCGCTGGGCTCGGTGCCGTTCCTGATGATGCTTTAGAATAGTATGGCTAAGCGAGGTCCGCCGCCAGGGCGTGGCGCACCGGCTCCGGCACCTCGACGCTCTGGCTGTAGGACGGATGATTCACGCCGAAGCGCAAGGCCGCGCCGGACTTCACCGCTTGCAGCGATGCGGGGTCCAGCTCGAAGCGCAGGAAGTGCACGGCCGAGGTCTTGATATCGTTGCTGCGGTCCATGTCCTCGTCGGCGATGGCGGCGATCCGCGCACCCTCCCCGGCCTGGGCCCAAATCAGGTCCTCGATGCCCTTGAGCTGGGCCAGCCGCCAGGCCCGCTCCACCGGGTCCTCGAACTCGATCAGGCAGGTGGCCTTCCAGTTGCGGCCGTCGGGAACCAGGGGATTGTAAGCGCCGAGCTCCTCTTCGATGGCACCGCGCTCGAAGATGCGCTCGATGCGCAGCATCTCCTGAACCTGGTACTGGATGGTCAGCCGGTCCTCGAACAGCAGGGTCAGGTGGGCGCCGAGGTGCAGCTTGCGGTGCTTCTTGTGCTCCAGCACGCGCTTGCGGAAGGCCGCGCGCTGCTCGGCATAGTCTTCGAGTTTCAGCAGGTCGGCGGGGGTTAGTTTTTGCATAGATGGATTTGCCTGTTTGGCCACAGCCCCTCATCCGGCCCTTCGGGCCGCCTTCTCCCGTTTGTGGGAGAAGGAAAGCTGAATGGGAGGAGAGGGAACAAAAAACTCTAAATCCCGTAAGCCCGGCGCAGCAGCGAGATGGGATGCGCCGGGGCGTTCTTCAGATCCTTCATGCCGTGGGCGATGTGGTCGGCGGCCATGGGGCAGTCGCTGGAGACGAAGTCCGGCGCGAACTTCTGCGCGCGGGCGGACACCGGGCGGGCGATCTTCATGGACAGCTCATAGGTTTCCCTGCGGATGCCATAGGTCCCGTTATGGCCGGAGCAGCGCTCGATGAACTCCAGTTCGGTGCCCGGAATCATCGCCAGCAGCTCCTTGGTCTTGGGGCCGATATTCTGCACGCGCTGGTGGCAGGGCGCGTGGTAGGCCACCCGGCCCAGGGCCGTCGTGAATTGGGTCTTGAGCAGGCCGGCCTTGTGGCGCAGCATCAGGTACTCGAAGGGATCGAAGATCGCGCGCTTCACCGTCTGCACCTGCGCATCTTCCGGGTACATCAGCGGGATCTCCTGGCGGAACATCAGCACGCAGGAGGGGATCGGCGTCATCAGATCCCAGCCGTCGCTCACGGCCTGGGCCAGCACCGGCAGGTTGTCCTGTTTGTAGCGGTCCACCGCCTGCAGGTCGCCCAGTTCCAGCTTTGGCATGCCGCAGCAGCTTTCGCGCTCGACCAGCTTGACCTCGATGCCGTTGTGGCGCAGCACCACCACCAGGTCTTCCACTGCCTGGGGCATGTTGTAATTGCCGTAACAGGTGACGAACAGGGCGACACGGCCGCGGGTGGCGCCGGCGGCCTGCGGCGAAACGCCGGGCTGCAGCAGCTTGCCGACGCGGCGGCGCGCGGTGTTGCTGTGGAACTCCGGCAGATGCGCATCCGGATGCACGTCGAGCAGTTTGCCCGCCAGCTTGCGCAGGGCCGGGCTGCGGTTCACCGCATTGGCGGCCTCGGTGATCACGGGGATGCTGGCCAGCTTGCCGAACGCGGTGGTCCTGGTCAGGCGCTGGCGCGAAGCGGGCACCTCGCCCTTGCGGAACTCCACCGCCTTGGCGCGCAGCATCAGGTGCGGGAAGTCCACGTTCCACGCGTGCGGGGGCACGTAGGGGCACTTGGTCTGGTAGCACAGGTCGCACAGGTAGCACTGCTCGACCACCTTGCCGTAGTCGCTCTTGGCGATGCCGTCCACTTCCAGGGTGGCGGAATTGTCGACCAAGTCGAACAGCGTGGGAAAGGCCTGGCACAGGCTGACGCAGCGGCGGCAGCCGTGGCAGATGTCGTAGACCCGTTCCAGTTCCTGGTGCAGGGCCGTTTCGTCGTAGAAGGCAGCGTCGCGCCAGGCCAGGGGGTGACGGGTGGGGGCGCTCAGGCCGCCTTCGCCTCCGCGGGCGCTTGCGGAAGCCGGGCGCGGCGTTGCGGCTGGCTCTGCCGGTGGCACAGGTTCAGCCATTCAAGCGCCTCCGCAAACTGGATTCCCGCTTTCGCGGGAATGACGAATTGAATGATTGGCGTGCGGACGGCACGCAGACCAACACCATAGTTTCCGGGGCGGCTCCGCGCAGGCGG
>CAJCJI010000327.1 GCA_903970595.1 Verrucomicrobiota bacterium | reverse complement strand
GCTCGATTCCTACGCCGCGCTGCTGGCCGCCTTGCTGTTCCTGGCCGAGCGCATCTGCTCGCTGCGCGCACGCGTGAAACAGATATGAGCAGCGCCGCCATGCCCCCTGCATTTCTTGGCGTGCTGCGCGCCGCAAGACTGCGGGCCTTGCTGTCGGGCGCGTTGCTGGCGGCGCCGCCGGCTGCCGGCATCGTGCTGTTGCTCGACCGGTATACGAACCCGGCGATCACCTGGGCCGTTGCAGCGGCGGCGCTGATCCTGTGGACCGCACTGGCCCTGCGGCATTGGCGCGCGCTGGATCGCCGCTGGCTGGCGCGCGGGCTGAACCAGCATCTGCCCGTGATGGAAGACAGCGCCGATTTGCTGCTGGGGGAGGACTCGGACCTGCCGCCGCTGGCCGCATTGCAACGCGCCCGCCTCAAGGCCCGACTGGAACACGCGGTACTGCCGGATCTGCGTCCGCCCTATCCCTGGCGCCTCCTCTCCCTGGCCTGCCTGGGCGGCCTGGCCCTGGCCCTGTTGGCACTTGAGTCTGGCAGCTTGAACCTCGCCCTGGCGCGGCAGCACACCGCCAGCGTCAGTACCAACGGGTTTGCAGTGACCCCGCGCATCCATGTCCGACCGCCTGCCTACACCGGGCTGCCCGACGTGGACACTACTACTCTCGACGTGAAGGCACCGGAAGGCAGCGCACTGGAATTCGCGCTGCACCTGGAGCCGGCCCCGAATGCGGCGTCACTGGTGTTCGCCGATGGCCATCGCCTGGATCTGAAGCGCCAGGACGAGGGCTGGCACGGCAGCTTCAGGCTGGACGCCTCAGCCCTCTACCGCCTCGATCTGGGCACCGCGTCCGCCGCCGACGAGCAGCCGCTGCATACGCTGGAAGCGCTGCCCGACCGTCCGCCCGAAGTCCGCGTGCGCGCGCCGGACAAAACGCTCAACCTGCTTGCTCCCGACCAGAAGGCCTGGGAACTGGCCTTCGAGGCCAGCGACGACTACGGCCTGGGCCCGGCAGAGCTGTCGATATCGCTGGCCCAGGGCGCCGGCGACAACGTCAAGACCACCGAACGCAAGATGGCCTTGGAGGGGCGCGGCGATGCGCGCCGCCGCAGCTATTCAACCAAGCTGGATCTGGCGGCGCTGGGCTTTGCGCGCGGTGACGACCTGATCGTGCGCCTGAGCGTGGCCGACAACCGCCAGCCGCAGCCGAACCTCACCCAGAGCGCCAGCTTCATCCTGCGCTGGCCCGAACAGGCCATGCGCCAGGGCGCCGGAGTGGAAGGCCCGATCCAGAATGCCACGCCGGCCTATTTTCGCAGCGAACGTCAGCTGATTATCGACACCGAGGCGCTGCAGGGCGAGCGCGGCACTCTCGATACGGCGCGGTTTGCCGCGCGTGCGGACGCGCTGGGCGTGGACCAGAAGATGCTGCGCCTGCGCTACGGCCAATTCCTCGGCGAGGAGTTCGAGGGCAATGCCGAGCACGATCCGCGCAAGGAAGGACAGGCTGACGAACACGAGGCGGGCCCTCCGCCCAAACCGGGCAGCCAGGTCTTCGGCAAGGAGGGCAATACCACCGCCGAGTACGGCCATATCCACGACATCGCCGAAGCCGCCACCCTGCTCGACCCCGAGACCCGGCGCATCCTCAAGTCGGCGCTGGACGAGATGTGGCAGGCGGAGCTGCAGCTGCGCCAGGCCCTGCCGGAGCAGGCCCTGCCTTATGAGCACAAGGCGCTGGACGCCATCAAGCAGGTGCAGCAGGCCGAGCGCATCTACCTGGCGCGCGCCGGATTGGAACTGCCCCAGCCGGACCCGGCGCGGCGCCTGAGCGGGGACCGCGCCGGACTGGAGGACCGCAGCGCCGGCGTTCCATCGGCGCAGGATGGCGATGCGCGCCTGACAGCCCTGTACCGCGCCGCCGCCTCCGGCGACCCGGTTGAAACGGCAGTGCTGCAGCAATGGCTGCAAACCCATCCCGAGGCCGCACCGGCGGCCATGGGACTGCTGTCGGCCGCGGACCGGCTGCGGCGCGAGCCGGCCTGCCAGTCCTGCCGCGACGAGCTTCTGGCCGGTTTATGGCCGCTGTTGCCGCCGCCGCCCACTGCCATTGTGAGGCGCAGCGGCGCCGACGCCGCCGGCGCCGCCTACTTGCAGGCGCTCTCACCGCCGGCGTCGGCGGCGCCATCCCCATGAGCCCGGCCTCCCTGCCCCTGCTCTGTGGCGCGTTGCTCGCCGCCAGCGCCGCCGCTTCGATCTGGCGCGGCGCACGCGATGGCCAGAGGCGGCAGGCACAAGTCTGGGCGCAGGCACCGCTGGCGCTGCTGCTCTACCTGGCCCTGTTCCCCCCGGTCCTGCATCGCCCGGGGAACCTGCTCTACCTGATTGCACCCGGCGCCACCCTGCAGCAGCTGCATGCCCTGCCTTTCGGTGAGCTGCGCGCGGCCTTGCCTGACGCACCGCAAGCGCCGGGCACCGAACGCGTGCCGGACCTTGCCACCGCCTTGCGTCTGCATCCTCAGGTGCGCGGCATCATCGTGGTCGGATCAGGCCTTCCGCCGCGCGACCTGCCCGCGGCGGCGCGGCTCCAGCTGCGTTTCGAGGCAGCGCCGCAGCAAGGCCTGATCGCGCTGCAGGCACCGGCGACCGCCAGGCTCGGCCAGCAATGGATGCTGAGCGGACGGGTGGCGGAGCCGGGCACGCACCTGGAACTGCGCGACCCTGCGGGGACCGTGGTGGACAGCGTGCTGCCGGACCCGCAGGGCAGGTTCCGTGCGTCCGCCGCGCTGCGCGGCGAGGGCCTCGCGCGCTTCGAGCTGCGCCTGATCCACGCCGGCCGGCCGGACGAAACGGTATCCGCGCCGGTGGTGGTGCGCGGCGGCACCCGTCTTTCAGTGCTGGCGCTGGAGGGCGCGCCGGGGCCGGAAAGCAAGTATTGGCAGCGCTGGGCCGCCGATGCCGGCTTGGACCTGGGGATCGCCACCAGCCTGACCCAGGGCGTGGCCTTGCATCAAGGTCAGGCGCAACTGACGCCGGACCTGCTGGCGGCCGCGGACCTGGTGATGATCGACACGCGCGCCTGGGACACCCTGCCTGCGGCGCAGAAGGCCGCGCTGCGCGCAGCGGTGGAACAAGGCCTGGGCCTGTTGCTGCGCGCCGACCTGCCGCCGGCCCCCGCCACCGCCGCCGACTGGGCCAGCCTGGGCTATCGGCTCGGCGGCACCGATGCCCCGCGCGAGGTGGTGCTGGATCGCGCCCTGGGCCTGCACGAACGCCAGGCGTTCACCGAGGCGCCGGTCACGGTGCAGGCGGCCGATGCCGCCGCCCTGCTATCCGCCGACGACGGCGAGGTACTGGCCTGGCAGCGCGACCTGGGCCGCGGCCGCGTCGGATTGCTGCGCCTGGTGGATAGTTACCGCCTGCAGCTGCTGGGCGAACACGCCCGTTACGGCACGCTATGGGCCGACTTGCTGGCAGCCCTGGCCCGCCCGCAACCAAGGCCGGCGCCGGGCCCGGATCTGCCGCAGCAATCCTGGACCGGCGAGCGCAGTGTGCTCTGCGGGCTGAGCGGTGCGGCGGCCGTGCATGCGCCGGACTCTGTCGGGCCGGTGGGGCTCAGCGTCGCCGCCGACGGCTGCGCCGGCTACTGGCCGGCACGGGCCGGCTGGCACATCCTGGACAATGCTGGCGGCACTTGGCCTTTTTATGTGCGCGCCGCGGACGATGGCGCGGGTCTGCGAGCCGGGCGCGACCGGACGGCCACGCAGTGGCTGGCCCAGGACAGCTTCCCGGAATTCCCGCCATCAAACGCGCGCGCCCTGCCCCTGCCGCGTTGGCCATTCCTACTGGCGTGGTTTGTTTTGACCATTGCGCTATGGGCGGCCGAACGGAACAATTGGAACCGCCATTCGGCTGGCGCGGGCAGGAATTGGGAACCCGACAAGCAGGCCTGAGTGGCGTGCGGCAAACGCCAGCAGCGCTGCTTCCTCGGACTGCGGAAAGGGTTGCCGATTCGTTTCCTTCACTGCAAGGATTTTTCCGGCGCAAGCGGGAAATTAAATTGCGGGGTTCTGAGCGCGCAGCACGGCCGGCACTGTCCTCAGCGGGGGGCGGCCGATCGGTGACATCCACGACAAGATGACATTTTCAAGATTTCAAACGGAACAGCAGACATAATGGCAAGCGGCGGTGGGGAGAGGGACAACGGTGCCGAGGTCTGGTGCGCACTCAGCCATGCGGACCTGCACAAGCTGTTCGTGCAAAACCCGATGCCGATGTGGCTGTTCGATCCGGACAACGCCCGCCTGCTCGACGTGAACCAGGCGGCCATTGCGTCCTATGGTTACAGCCGGGCCGAATTCCTCGAACGCACGCTGTACGACCTGCAGCCAGCGGAGGATGTGCCCCGCACCGTCGAGGTGCTGTTGCGGGCGCGGCCCGACGCCGCCGAGTGGCGCAAATCCACCGGCTGGCGGCACCGGCGCAAGGACGGCAGCCTGCTGTGGGCGGACATCTACGACCAGGAGTTCCTGGCCGGCGGGCACCGGGTCGGCCTGGCCACCATCCACGACAACAGCGAACTGCGGCGCTACGCCGACAAGGCGAACGAGCAAGGCGAATACTTCCGCCAGCTGTTCGTAGGGTCGCCCGATGCCATCGCCCTGCTCGATCGCGGCGACGCCATTGTCGACGTCAACCCGGCATTCGAGAGCATGTTCCAGTATGCGCGGGCCGAGGTGCTGGGCCGGCGCATCAACGGCCTGGTGGTGCCGCCGGAACGGCAAGCCGAAGGCGCCGCGCTTTCCGCCCTGTCGCTGAACGGCGCCATCGACCGCAGCGACAGCGTGCGGCGGCGCAAGGACGGCACGCCGGTCCACGTCTCGCTGATGAGCTACCCCTTGATCGTCGGCGGTGAGGTGGTGGGTGCTTACGCCATCTACCAGGATCGTTCGGGCACCCGCAAGCTGGCTTCCGAATTGAGCTACCAATCCACCCATGACCTGCTCACCGGGCTGATCAACCGGCGCGAGTTCGAGCGTGCCTCCGCCGGGCTGATGGCCGCGGCCGGCATCGGCCACCGCGGTTTCGCCCTGCTGCACATCGATCTCGACCAGTTCAAGCTGGTCAGCGACAGCTTCGGTACCGCCATGGGCGAGCGCCTGCTGTGCGATGTCGCCGGCCTGCTGCGCGACCGCACCCGCGCCTCCGATCTGCTGGCACGTATCGGCAACTGCGAATTCGCGCTGCTGTTGTGCGACCTGACGCCGATGATCGCCGAGCAGATCGCCGCCAAGCTGGTGCAGGCCGCCGAAGCGCAGCGCTTCGACTGCGGCGGACAGTCCTGGCCGCTGCAGTTGAGCATCGGACTGATGCATAAAAGCAAGAGCGGCGAAACCATTGCCGACCTGATGAGCGGCGCCGCCACCGCTTGCCACCTCGCCGCGGAAAAGGGCGACAGCCATGTCGAAGTGTTCCAGGCCGACGATCGCGAACTGCGCCGCCACCGGGACGACCTGACCTGGGGCACCCGCATCGCCGACGCCATCGCTCAAAAACGCCTGATCCTCTATCTGCAGCGCATCGTTCCGACCATGGCGCCGTCCGAAGGCGGCCGCTACGAAGTGCTGCTGCGCATGATCGACGAAGCCGGGGTGGCCATGCCGCCCGGCGCCCTGATCGCGGCCGCGGAGCGCTTCCGCATGATGCCCGTCATCGACCGCTACGTCATCGACATGGCGCTGAGCCAGCTCAAATGGGCGCGCGACGTGGGCGGGGACCTGCCCGAGTCGATCTCGATCAACATTTCCGGCATGAGCCTGGGCAAGACCGGCCTCACCAGCTATATCTTCGACAAGATCCTGCAATACGGCGTGATGCCGGGCATGCTGTGCTTCGAGATCACCGAGACCTCCGCCATCCGCAACCTCGACGTCGCCGCCAACTTCGTCCACGACATGCGCAACCTGGGCTGCAGCGTGGCCTTGGACGATTTCGGCACGGGCATGGCGTCGCTGGCCTACCTCAGGAAATTCGACGTCGACTACATCAAGATCGACGGTCAGTTCATCCGCGAGCTGGTGAGCAATCCCTTCGACCTCGCCACCGTCGAAGCGATGAACAAACTGGCGCAGCTCAAAGGCTCCAGGACGGTGGCCGAGTTCGTCGAGAACGAGGCGACGCTGCTGCGCTTGCAGGAACTCGGCGTGGACTATGCCCAGGGCTATTATCTGCACCGGCCGGAACCTTGGGCGGTAGGCACCTTGCCGCGCCCGAAACTGCCCATCTCGCTGCTGCCCACCCGCCGCGCCGCTTGAGGAAGGCAGGCTAGCTCCACCAGCCGCGCGCCGGCGCGTGCGGCAAGCGGCTCTGCGGGATCAGGCTGCGCAGGCGCCGCGCAAAACTGCGCAGGCAGACTTCGCTTTCGCTCAAGGGACCGGCGCTGTAGCTGCTCGAAGCCATGCCGGCCTGCACCCGCTCGATCAGCGCCTTGTCCTCCAGGTTCACCTGCCGGTTGATGCGCCAGTTCAGATAGCGCGCGGCGCGCATCTCGCGGCGGCTGTCCGGAAGCACGTAGGCAATCTCCCGGATCAGGGTTTCGGTTGGCGAGACCGGCAGGAACTGCATGAAATCGATCTGGTCCGGGTAGATGTCGAACGCGACATTCGGCCACAGCTTGAAATAGGTCCACAGGCGTTGCCGCTGCGGCGGCAGATGTTCGACCGGCGGCAGGAAGCGCTGGTAATTGCGCTCGGACCAGTTGCTGGACGGCGCATCGAGCAGCACGCCCCACATCTTGTCTACCCAGTCCCTGGCCTCGATGCCGTAGCCCTGGTCGAACAGGCGGGTCAGGCCCGGATGCGCCACGTTGATGTGCAGGCCGTCGGAATAATTGTCGGCGACGTTCTTCCAGTTCACCGGCCGCGGCCGCAGCGTGACGCGTCCCTGCGGCAGCAATTCTTCCATGCGATACGGGGCCAGTTCATGAGCATAGGGCGCCATCATCTGCGCCACGCCGGGCAACCCCGGCTGCAGCCGCACGAAGATGAAGCCCACGAATACCTCGAGCTCCAGCGGCACGAGCCCATGCTGCCGCAGGTCCAGGCCGGTAAAGCTCTTGAGCTGCGGCACCGCCACCAGCTGTCCATCGAGCGCATAAGTCCAACGGTGGTAGGGACAGCTGATGCGCCTGCCGCAATTGCCGCCGGACCCGTCCAGCAGGCGCGAGGCGCGATGGCGGCAGACATTGTGGAAGCCGCGCACCTGTCCATCCTCGCCGCGCAGCACCACCAGCGACTCGCCGAGCAAGTCCAGGCACTGGTAATCGCCGGATGCGGGGATGTCGTTCAGGTGGCAGACGAGTTGCCAGCTACGGCGGAACACCGCCTGCTTTTCCGCCTCGAAGAATTCGGGGTCGCGGTAAATCCAGGCCGGCAGGCTCAGGCCGTCCTCATCCGCCCCGCCCGGCTGCGGCGCACTCTCGGGCACATCTTGATGGGGCATCCTGGCAATCCGCTGGACCGGGCATCGGTGCAGTAAGCTAGCCGCAAAGCGCGGGGGAGCGCCAGTGCTGGCCCGCCCCCGCGAACCAAACAGGGAGCCAGATGAAGCGCAATCGCAAGATCGGTCCGGTGCTCGCCACCGCCCTGGTCGCCAGCAACATGATCGGCTCCGGCATCTTCCTGCTGCCGGCCACGCTGGCCGCGGTCGGCAGCATCACCATCTTCGGCTGGATGGTGGCCACGGCCGGCGCTCTGCTGGTGGCGGCGACCCTGGCGCGCCTGGGACGCATCTCGCCTCAAGCCGGCGGACCCTGCGCCTATGCCGCGGATGCGCTGGGACCTTACATCGGTTTCCAGACCACCGCCCTTTACTGGGTGTCCTGCTGGTCCGGCAACATCGCCATCGCCGTCACCGCCGCCGGCTACCTGGCGAGCTTCGTTCCTGCCTTGGGGTCGCCGCTGGCCGGCGCGGCGGCGACCTGCGGCCTGATCTGGCTGATGACCCTGCTCAACATCCTGGGTCCGCGCCTGGTCTGCCAGTTCGAATCCGGCGCCATCGCGCTCGGCCTGATCCCGATCCTGCTGGTCGCCGTCCTGGGTTGGGGCTACTTCAACGCCGACCTGTTCATGGCCTCGTGGAACGTGCGGCACGAACCGGCGCTGCAGGCCATCCCGAATTCCCTGGTGCTGGTGTTCTGGGCCTTCACCGGCCTGGAAAGCGCCTCGGTCGCCGCCGGCGTGGTGGACCATCCCGAGCGCAACGTGCCGCTGGCCACCATCGGCGGCGTGCTCGCCGCCGCCGTGGTCTACATCGGCTCCTGCAGCGTCATCATGGGCATGATCCCCGCCGCCGACCTCGCCCGCTCCTCGGCCCCCTTCGCCGACGCGGCCAGGCTGATGTTCGGTCCGGCCGCCGGCGCCTTCGTCGCCGTGATGGCCCTGATCAAGACCACCGGCACGCTGGGCGGCTGGGTGCTGCTCACCGCCCAGACCAGCAAGGCCGGCGCCGACCGCGGCCTGTTTCCCACTGTCTTCGCCCGCACCGACCGGCATGGCATCCCGATGCCCAGCCTGCTGCTGATGGCGGCGGTGATGAGCGCGGTTGTGTTCCTCACCATGTCGCCGACCATCGGCGAGCAGTTCGGCAAGCTGATCGAGGTGTCGACCATCCTGTGCTTGCTGGCCTATATCTACTCCTGCATCGCCCTGTGGCGCCTGGATCGGCCCGGACCCTCTCCATGGGTATTCGTGCGCTACCGCGTGCTGGCCGTGGCCGCGCTGCTGGTCTGCGTCTGGGTCATCGCCGCCTCGGGTCGCGAGTTGCTGGAATTGACGGCGGGGATCGTGGCACTGACGGTGCCGGTGTACTGGTTTCTGATCCGGCCGCTGCGGCGCGGGCGTGTTGGTGCGACGTTGCGATAGGCTGCCTGCAAGCTCCGCTCTCCCTGTAAGACAGCCCCCGCCCAGCGACACCGGGTAAGGGGGATTTTTCCGCTGGATGAGGATTCAACGCGGCCTGTTTTCACCATGCGTTACATGCGTGACAGGTTTTCGGTGGTGTTACGCATGGACGAAAATGAAAATCAATGGTTCGCGGAGGTCCGTGGACGACGATGAGGGCCGTCAAGGTTCGCGGAGGTTCGCTGGCGTACAGGGAGCCGGAATCCGAATGATCGTTGGAGCGATCGGTAACCAGAATTTCCGTAGTTTGAGCAAGGAGTTCGAAGCCTGTTTTTGCGAATGAAAACACTCGGGGTGCTTGAGGGGTACCGCGTGCTTGGCTTCCGATAGAGATTATTTGAGGCGAGTATTCCGACGTCGCCAAAGGATGAGTGGTCTGTGCCACGAGTGGAAGTTCGCTGCCTCACTCTTGTTGCCTGAATGCGAACGTTCGAGTCCTGTCCGGAAGCTCAGGGGAAGGTCAGTGTTGGCCCGTGGGAGATGCATAGTACATAGTCCGCAAGTGCTTCACTGCAGAATGCCCATCGCGCGCAAGGTCTGCGCCTCCTTCAGGTGCAGTGCGTGTTTTGTATCTCGCTTTCCGAGGACTATCACCACACCGGGCAGGGGGCTTAGATTCAAGGATTGAGCAACAATGCGCCAAATAGTCGATTGACCAGCGTTCTTTATGGCCTCAATACGCTCACGCAACAGCACGAACTGCGTTTCGACATCGCGCTTAATCAAGCTTGGCGGGATACCTAGAAGGGCATCAAACGTGGTGAACTTCGCCTCAGTGATATCTAACGCAAAGGGTACTGACTTGTAGTAGCTTGCCGCCTGCTCTACAAATTCTCTGCTCAGACGCTCGTCGTCCGAGGCCACCTGCCAGCGAAACATAAGCCCCGAGATTGGGCCTTTCAAAATCACCTGAGAGTACAAGCACCCCCACAAAAAGGTTGGCACGCGCCCACCGCCGGTCAGATCGGTAATAACAACTCTTTCAAGTACAGCCCCGTGAATAAAAGAGGCCCCGTGCTTGCACTTACTAAGCGAGATATCTCTGAAGACTGCACGCTCCTTCTTATCGGACGACAGTCCTACGTGACAGCTTTGAAATGAGGCACGAGAAAGCGCGACGCTTTCGATCGGGGAGCGTCCACCATACACGCGGAGATTTATATGCTCCGCGGTCATTTCCGAATACGTAGTCATTGGGGCAGCATGGTCGAGGCTGTTGGACGTTGTTGGTTTTGCCTACCGCTATCTGTTACCTAAGCGACACTTCGTTAGCCTATCCGAAAGCCGCCATGCGCAACTGGCAGCAACGGGCCGATCGCGGACGTTCAACGTCTCATTGCGGCTGCCTGCAATCATTGACGCTCGGACTTTTGATTTTACTTTGCGCTGCTGACCTTCGCCCGTCCAGCGGCTCCAAGCATTGCAGCAAAGGTGGGCAACGGCCGAACCCCGTGCCCACCGTTGACTAATCCGCGCGGGCAGATGAAGCCTGCCCCCTATCTCTGCGATACAAGCTAAAAGCAAACCTTGGATTTTGTTCGGAATATGACATACTATATATGTCATATGAACTACTATTTAGATCATGATCGGCGCATTTGGAAATGAGACTGCGGAAAAAGTGCTGATGTTCATTCAGAACTACGGCAGTGGATACTCGCGTGAGATTGCCCGCACGTATCAGATCCCCCAAAGCATGGTCTACAAGCAACTGGTGCGCCTGGAGCAGGAATACGTGCTGGTGAACCGGGAGTATGGCCGCACGCGCGTTTTTGAATTCAATCCCCGATATGCGTTCCGCAAGGAGCTTGCGGCTCTTTTGCAGAAAGGAATCGACCTGACCCCTCAAGCCGAGAAGGACCGTTGGTTCATGCAGCGCCGCCGGCCGCGGAGAGTCGGCAAGCCGCTATGAGAAGGATCACCGCGGATACTACGGTCGAAGAACTTGCAGGCATTGTCGCGGAGCATCTGCGCCTGCATGGAATCGAAGTGGTGCTCAGCGGTGGAGCCCTTGATGACATCCAGAATTCGGCAGATGCTCAAGGATGCTGCCGAAGACCGCGGTGGCTTGGGTGACACCAGAAGCAAAACGGATTAGCGAGCGTAGGGCGCAATAAGCGCAGCGCGCAATCCTGCTCACCTACGCTCATAAAACCCTTCAACCCCGCCGCGCCGGCAAGAAGCGGCTGTTTCGCAGCAGCCCCGCCGAGACCAGGGTCACCAGCACGCCGACCGGGAATATCTCGATAAAGGTCATCGGCAGGCGGAACAGCGGGTCGGCGTATTGGACCTTGAACGCATCCATATCGGCGCTCAGCTTCGCCAGCGCCTCGGCGCTTGCGCCCTTGGCCTTTTCGTTCTCGATCATCGCCCGCGCATAGGAGTTGGCGAAATCCATGTGGGTCATCGCCTGCACCGCTTCCCAGGCGGCCACGTAGAGAATCCCGGCGATGAAGCTGATCCCCAGCCCGACCCCGAACGCCGGCCAGAACCCGATCACCCCGCCGCGGTCCACGTCCCGGTGCTGCTTGATGCCCACGAAAATCGCACTCAGTGCGATCAGCATGGTGGTATAGCCGATCAGCATGCCGTATTTCAGCGGCGGCATCCCGGAGAAGGTGACTACGGTGGCGACCTCGAAGCCGCCGACGACCAGGCCCGCGATGACGCCGTACTTCAGGATGGTCCGCAACATGGTGCTGTTCCTCTTGCGATGGGTGAGCCGCCATTGACCGCGATCCGGCACCGCCGGGCAATCGCCCAAAAGGGTGATTCTGGCGTAATCACCCGAATAACCGGGCCTCAGGGCACGATCCCCAGCTCGCGCGCCCGGTGGATCGCCTCGGTGCGCCGCCTTGCGCCCAGCTTCTCGAACAGCCGGGCCACGTGCGTCTTGACCGTGTTCGGCGAAACGTGGAGGTGCGCGGCAATCTCCTTGTTGGAGCGGCCGGCGGCCAGCTCGTGCAGCACCTCGAGTTCCCGTTCGCTCAGGCCCAGCTCCGCCTGCGCTTTCGGATTGCCGTCGAAGGCGGCCGGCGCCGGCGCGGCAAAGACCCGCACGCCCAGGACGATGCCCAGCACCAGGAAGGCGGCGGCGACCAGGAACAGGTAGATGTCGCCCGAGTGCATCCGCGCCAGGCGCTGGTAGTCGAGCCACTGCAAGGCCAGCATCCCCGCCGCCAGCAGGGCGCCGTAGCCGACCACCTGTTTCCACATACCCGCCTCCCCTCGCCCCGTTACGCGCTTATCTTAGCGCCCGCCGGCGGGCGGCAGGGAGACAATTGGTAGGAGTACACGGGGTCCGCAAGGAATGGCCTCGAAGCGCATCAATGGCTTGCTCGCTAGAATGACTGACTTTTCGTCGAGGGGGCGACGACATGCACAACACTGTGTTGCGGATCGGAATTGGATTGGTTGCCATCCTGCAGCTGGGGTGCGGGGCCGCCGTTGCCGGGGACTGCAAGGTCGATGATTACGGGGCGCTGCCGGTGGAAATGCAGGGCGGGCGGGCGACAACCGTCGTCAAGATCAACGGCCAGGAAACGCGCTTCATCCTGGATACGGGCGCCTTTTTCAGCATCATGTCGCGTGCGAATGCCGATGCCTTGAAGCTCGAGCGCGAACCCGCTCCCTTTGGTTTCTTCATGTCGGGCATCGGCGGCGATTTCGACGTCGAACTGACCCACATCGCGGAATTCGGCATCCTGGGCGCCACGCTGAAGAATATCGAATTCGTGGTTGGAGGATCGGACATGGGCATGGGGCTGATCGGCGCCAATCTGCTGGACTGGAAGGATCTCGAAATCGATCTGGCGCAGGGCAAGCTGCACCTGATGAAACCACTCGGTTGCGAACACGCGGCGTTGGCATACTGGACACAGGACGAAAACTACGAGGTGGCCGACCTGAGCCCTTCAGACCGTTCTTCCGATCGGCGAACCTTCGTGACCGTGACCATCAACGGCAAGCAGATGCGGGCTCTGCTGGACACCGGAGCCCCGGTCAGTCTTTTGAGCCGCCGGGCCGCGGGACGCGCGGGGATCGACCTGACGTCTCCGCAGGCGAAAGCAAGCCGGACCGTGAGCGGTTTCGGCGACAAGAGTTCCATCAAGACCTGGAATGTGCCCATCGATTCCTTGTCGATCGGCACCGAGACCATCCAGCACAGCCGCCTGATGGTTATGGACGACGACATTGGGGGTCGCTTCGACGGTACAGACATGCTGCTGGGCGCGGATTTTTTTCTGGCCCATCACCTGTTCATCGCCAATAGCCAGAACAAACTCTATCTCACCTACAACGGGGGACGGGTGTTTGCCTTGGAGATGACAGCGAAGACTGCCGATGCGCCAGGAGCCGCAGTGCCCGACGATCCGGACGCCCCCAAGACCGCGGCGGACTATGCACTGCGCGGTCAAGCCCGTCTTTCTCGCGGTGAGTCCGCGGCGGCCGTGGCCGACCTCGACAATGCGATCCGGCTGGCGCCGGACCAGGCAGCCTATTATCTGGCGCACGCCCACGCGAATCTGGCAAACAAGCAAACCGATGCCGCCATCGCGGACCTGGATAAGACGATCGAGCTTGACCCCAAGAACGTCATGGCCTTGCTCTTTCGGGCGAATCTGCGGCTGTACAAGAAAGACAGCGCCAGCGCCGAGTCGGATATTGCGGTCGCGCGGCAGCTCGCGCCAGCGGGGTCGGCCGAGTCCGAACTTGTTGCCAATTTCTACGTTAACGTCAATCAACCCGCCGCGGCGATACCGCTGCTGAGCGACTGGATTCGCCTGCATGACGACGACTCGAAGCTGGGCGCCGCCCTGAACAGCCGCTGCTGGGCACGCGGTCTGGCCAATCAGGAGCTGGACGCCGCATTTGCGGATTGCAAAGGCGCGATCAAGCGTGATGGACCATTGCCCCATTATCTCGACAGCCTTGGCCTGGTCCAGCTGCGGCGAAAAAACTACTCCGAAGCCATCGATGCCTACACGCAAGCCGTGGCCAAGGGTTCCCGCTCCGCCAAGTCACGCTATGGTCTGGGTTTGGCAGAGCTTCGCGGCGGCAAAGCGGATGCCGGAAATGCAGATCTGGAAGCGGCGAAGGCCCTTGATCCCAAGATCGACGATTGGTTCGCCCAATATGGAATTTAGGACGGTAGGCGCGCCCCGCCGTTTGAGCCGATATTAGTAACCACACTGGCGGTGTTTTAGGGCAGCGCCTGACGCAGCGCCGTCAGCAAGGCCTGCCAGGCCGGCCCCTGCGGCACGGCGGACTCGAAATGCCCCGCATCGGGCTGCTCCAGAACCGTGACCCGATCGCCGGCATGCCTGGCGGCTGCCGCATAGCTGCGCACCGAGGCAGGGCTGACGATCGTATCCTGCCCGCCCTCGATCAACCACTGCGGCACCCCCAGCGGCAGCAAGGCCAGAGGTGAAGACTCGGCGTAACGGCGCGGCTGCGTCCGCGGTGTTCCGCCCATCAGCGCATCCACCGAAGCGTGGCAGCTATCCGGCGGACCGATGCGATAGCTGGCCAGATCGGTGATGGCGTCGAGGCCGATCACCGCGTGTATGGCCAGGGGATGCGGGCTGTACAGCGGACTGTCCTGTGGCAGCTTGCCCCGCGCCGCCAGCCACAGCGCCAGGTGGCCGCCGGAGGAATGGCCGATGGCGACTACCCGCTTCAGGTCCAGGGGATGCGCCTGCGCCAGCACCGTCAGCTGGTCGGCGGCCAGCGCCGCATCCCGCAGGGTATTGGGCCAGCCGCCCGCGGCATCGCCGACGCGGCGGAATTCCGGGGTCCAGCTCGCATAGCCCTGCGCGGCGAGTGCCGCGGCGAGCCGGGTCATGTAGCGATAATCGAACTCGTTCAGCCAGCAGCCGCCGTGCAGCAGCAACAAGACCGGAACCGCGCCGGTGCCCGCGGCAGACGGCAGGCGCAGCTCGCCGAACTGCTCGGGGTCCGCGCCATAGGCGATTTTCTGCCCGGCCGCGGGCAGCGGCAGGGCCTGCACCTCGTTCCAGGAGATCGGCGCGGCAGCCGCCAGGCGCCAGCATGAGGAGCCGCAGACGGCCAGAAGCAGCGCCGTGCCGAGTCTGAGCCGGCTTGGGGCAATCGCATTGAAGTCCAATGAGGCGGTGTCTGCGGGATGGGAGGGATTCCATCCTAGCCTGTCTCCGAGGCGAGCCGCATCTCTTGCGCGATTAAGCTGTTTTTCGGAATCTGCCCTTATTTCGCTGAGAGGACCCGATGCGGAAGCCCCGCAACGTCGCTACGGCGCCACCGTGAAGGGAATGGGACCGGACAGCACCGTGTAGCCGTTGTCGTACAAATACCAGGCGTCATAGCTGCCGGCCGCCAGGCTCGAGGTGGAGAACGACACGGTACCGGCCGCGCTCGGCACGTATTGATAGGTGATCGAGGAGGTCTGCCCCGGCGTCTTGCCAGTAGCGTAGATTCCGACCCAGTTGGTGGATGCCAGCTTGGACGCCGGCGTGGAGTAGCCGAACACGATGCTCGAGCCCTGCACCACGGTGGGCGACAGGGTGGACAGGACCGGCGCGGTCGGCGGCGCGGTGGTGGTGAAGGCGTCGTTGAGCGGCTGTGCGTACTGGTCGTTGGCGGTGAACGGCGCCAGCCCCAGGGCGTTTTCGATGGTGCGGCCGGCGCTGTAGTGGTCGTAGCTGAGGTTGCTTTCGAAAGCGGAGCGCACCAGCCCCTGCGAGCCGTTGACGATTGTCGCGATATGGTTGGTGCCGCTGGTTTCGGATTCGTCCCAGGTGAGGATCAGCAGCGAGCGCTGGCTGGTCCATGCCGGGGAGGCCATGATCGGCTGCACGATGCTTTCCAACCAGCCGTTCTGGACCTGCAGGCTTTCGGCCGAGCCGTTGCCGGAGGCCTCGCCGTCGTAGTAGTCGTCGGCGGCGATCCAGGAGAAGCTCGGCGTGGTGGCAGCTGATTTCAAATCGACGGTGAGCTGGCTGGTATCGAACAGGTGCGCGGCGCAATACGTAAGGTTGCCGGAGACGTCGGTGAAGTTGATGAACGGCGCATCGTCCGGGTAGTAGTAGCTGTCGTCGTTATTGCTGGTGTTGCAGGGCGTGCCCATGCCTTCTTCATAGGCTTTCCAGGTCTTGCCGGCGGCGATCAGTTCATCGCCGAGGTTCTGCGCGGTGACCTTGATGTTCGGATAGTAGATGGCGCCCTGCACGAAGGTGTTGCCCCCGGCGATGGCCAGGTAGTTCTCGTCGCTGGGATGGTAGACGCCGCTGTAATCGGTCATCAACGCGCCTTGCGTGGCCAGGCTGTTGATGTAGGGCGCATCGGTGGTGTCGCCGATCACCTCGGAATAATTGGTGTTCTCCATCATGATCATGAACACATGATCGAAGGCCGGCACGGTGGATGCAGGCGGCGCCAGGGTGGCCGCGGTGACCGGGGTGGACAGGGTCAGCGAGAGCTTGTCGGCGTAACCGATGTTGTAGGAAGCGGAGGTGTCCATGAACTGCAGGCACACGACGATGGAGCGGGTGCCCGCGGGCACCTTGCCGGTGGCCGACTCGGCCAGGAAGGCATTGTCGTCGTTGCGCGCGGCGGCGGTGCCCCCGGACAGCAGAGCCGGCGTGCCCAGCGTATTGCCAGTGGCGCCGAGGAAGGTGGCGGTCACCACCGCTTGGCCGGCATAGGAGCCGTAGCCGCCCAGCCAGCCGGACAGGGTATAGCTGACACTGCCGCCGTCGATCGTGGTGCCGGCCGAGGCGACATTGACCGTCTGCACCAGGGCCGAATCGCCATAGGGGCCGTCGGCGATGAAGGCGTTGCCGCCGGAGCCTCCGGCCGGCGTGCTAAAGCTGGCGATGGAGTAGCAGACCACCGAGGGAGCGCCCTGCACCACGGTCCAGCCGGGGACGGTATTGACCGCCTCCCAGTCGGCGGTGCAAGTGCCGGACTCCCCGCCCCCATCGACCAGCAGGTTGCCGCTGGTGGCGGCAGCAGCCGGGCCGGAGGCCAGGAGCGCAAGCGCGAGCAGGCCGGTCGCGGCAGTTGCGGACAGGGAATGGAGCAACGGGGTTCCGAACGGCAGGACTGCACGCGCTTTCCGGCTCATGAGATTCTCGCTCCAATCCATTGTATGGCGCCGCACCAAAACGGCCCTGATTCGCCGGTCCGTGGCGCCGCGGCTGATGTTATTGCAAGCTGCCCCTTGGCTCGGGCCTGAGCTTAATCAGGCAATGCGAAGAATGCGTGTCAGTTTGGTTAAAAGCCGGGGACGCAGGGCGAATCGCTACGCCGCCCCGCTGCGCTTGACCCGGAACCACGCCGCGTACAAGGCCGGCAGGAAGGTCAGCGTCAGCAGCGTCGCCGCGATCAGCCCGCCCATCAAGGCGATGGCCATGGGGCCGAAGAACACGCTGCGCGACAGCGGCACCATCGCCAACACCGCCGCCGCCGCGGTGAGCCAGATCGGGCGGAAGCGGCGCACGGCGGATTCGACGATGGCGGTCCAGGCGTCGTGGCCATCCGCCATGTCCTGGCGAATCTGGTCGACCAGGATCACCGAGTTGCGCATGATCATGCCGCCCAGGGCAATCACCCCGAGGAGGGAGACGAAGCCGAACGGCGTCTGCGTCACCAGCAGGGCCATGGCGGCGCCGATGATGCCGAGCGGCGCGGTGAGGAGTACCAGCACCGTGCGGCCGAAATGCTGCAGCTGGATCATCAGCAGCAACAGCACCAGCACCGCCATTTTCGGCATCTGGTCGTTGATCGAGTCGTTGGCGATCTGGTTTTGCTCCAGCGCCCCGGAAATCTGGATGCTGTAGCCGCTGGGCAGCTGGGCGCGCAGCGGCCCGAGCGCGGCGTAGATCATGTTGGTCACGTCCGGCGCCTGCATGCCGTCCACCGCCTCGGCCTCGATGGTGATAGCCGGCTCGCGGTTGCGGCGCCAGATCACACCGTCCTCGAATACCGACCGGGCCTGGCCGAATTGCGAGAACGGCACCGACTGGCCGCCGGCGGTTGGCATGTAGGAATCCTTCAGATCGCCAAGCCTGTCCCGCTCTTCCAAAGGCTGGCGCGCCACCACGGCGATGTTGCGGTTATTCTCTCGGTAGGTCCCGATCTGGGTACCGGACAGGATGGTCTGCGCGGCCCCGCGGACCTGGGCGCTGGTGATGCCCAGCACCCGCAGCTTGTCCTGGTCGATGAGGTCGTGCAGGGCCAGGATTCGTTCATGCCAGTTGTCGTGCACATTGATCGTGTAGGGATTGGCGCGCACCACCTGCTTGGCCTGCTCGGCGAGGTCGCGGACCACGGCGGCATCCGGCCCCATCACGCGGAACTGCACCGGCCAGCCCACCGGCGGCCCGTTAGGCAGGCGGTCGATGCGCGGCCGCACTTCCGGAAAGTCCTCGGACAGCCAGCGCCGCAGCTGCAGCCGCAGGCGTTCGCGCGCCGGGATGTCGCGCGTGAGGATCATGAACTCGGTGAGATTGGTGTTGCGCAGCTGCTGGTCCAGCGGCAGGTAGAAGCGCGGGCTGCCGGAACCGACGTAGGCGACGTAATCGGTCACGTCCGGGTCCTGCGCCAGCTTCGCCTCCATGCGCCTGGCCACGTCTTCGGTGGCGGCGTAACTGGAACCTTCCGGCAGCCACAGGTCGGCCATGATCTCCAGGCGGGTGGAATCCGGGAAGAACTGCTGCGGGATATAGCGGAAGCTGAAGACGCTGAGCACGAAGGCGATGCCGGTGCAGGCGATCACCAGCCAGCGGCGCTCCACGCACCAGTCGATGACGCCGCGCAGGCGCCGGTAGAACGGTGTGTGGAACAGCTCGTGCCCCTCCTGCGGATGCGCCTTGAGCAGCCAGTGGCCGATGAAGGGGGTGAAATAGACCGAGGCAAACCAGGAGATCAGCAGGGCCATGCCGACCACGGCGAAGATCGAGAAGGTGTATTCACCCGCCGAGGATTTGGCCAGGCCCACCGGCAGGAAGCCGGCGGCGGTGATGAGGGTGCCGGTGAGCATCGGGAAGGCGGTGGAGGTATAGGCGTAGGACGCGGCCCTGAGCTTGTCGTAGCCCTCTTCCAGCTTGCGCGCCATCATCTCCACCGAAATCATGGCGTCGTCCACCAGCAGGCCGAGCGCCAGCACCAGGGCACCCAGGGAGATCTTCTGCAGCTCGATGCCGGCGTACTGCATCGCCACGAAGGTCACGCCCAGCACCAGGGGGATGGTCAGAGCCACCACCATGCCGGTGCGCAGCCCCAGGCTGAAGAAGCTGACCACCAGTACGATCACCACCGCCGCGCCCAGTGAATGCAGGAACTCGCCCACCGCGACCTTTACCACCGCCGGCTGATCGGTGATCTGCGCCACCTCGATACCGACCGGGAAGCGGGCATGCAGCCCGCTCAGCGTAGCGGCCAGACTCTTGCCCACGGCCAGCACGTCGCCGTCGTGCTGCATCACCACGCCCAGCACGATCGCTTCGCGGCCGCGCTGGCGGACCTTCATCTCCGGCGGATCCTGGTAGCCGCGATAGACGCGGGCGAAATCGCCCAGGCGCAAGGTCTTGCCGTTGACGCGGAAGCGCGTGTCCTCGATCTCCCGGATCGAGTTGTATTGCCCGTCGACGCGGACGTAGATCGCCTTGTCGGCGGTATTGAGCTGTCCCGCCGGGGCGATGGCATTCTGGCCCTGCAGGGCATCGCCGATCTGCTGGAAGCTGATGCCCTGCTCGGCGAACTTGCGGTAGGAGAACTCGACGTAGATCTTCGGCTCCTGGTCGCCGAGCAGATCGACCTTCTCCACGCCGGGCACGCGCTGCATCTCCTTGCGCGCCTGGTCGACGTAGTCCTTCAGCTCGGCGTAGCTGAACCCTTCCGCGTGGAAGGCGTACATGGCGATGTAGGTGTCGCCGAACTCATCGTTGAAATAGGGTCCGCCGACCCCGGCCGGCAGATTGCCCTGGATGTCGCCGATCTTCTTGCGCACCTGGTACCAGGAATTCTTCACTTCCCTCGGCGGCGTATCCTCGCGCAGCACCACGAACACCTGCGCCTCGCCCGGCTTGGAATAGCTCTGCGTGTAATCCAGGTACGGCGTCTCGGCCAGCTTCTCCTCGAGCTTGTCGGTGACCTGCAGCTCCATTTCCCTGGCGGTGGCGCCCGGCCAGTAGGCGCTCACCACCATCAGCCGGAAGGTGAAACTGGGGTCTTCGCGCTGACCCAGGTTGACGTAGGCGAAAACGCCGCTGATGACCAGCAGCACGATCAGGAAGCGCGTGAACGAGACGTGCTCGATCGCCCAACGCGACAGATTGAAGCCTCCCTCCTGTCCCGGTTTCATCGGCGGTCTAATTCTCGGCAACCGTGTCGCGCGGCATCAGCCGGACCTTCTGCCCGGGCAGCAGCAGCGGCGCGCCGGCGGTGACCACCACCTCGCCGTCCTTGAGTCCGCCGGCGATCAGGACCTCGTTGCCGATGACCCCGGCCATGGCCACCGGCCGGAACCCCACCGCCTGGGTGGAGGGATCGAACACCCAGACGCCCTGCTTGCCCTGTTGCTCAATCAGGGCTCCAAGCGGCAGGTGGATCAGCCGCGGCACATCGCTCAGCGGGATGCGCACGCTGGCAGTCATGCCCAGCTTCATTTCCGGCGGAGGCTGCGGCACCGATACGCGCAAGGTGTAGGTGCGGGTGGCGGCATCGGCGCTGGACGCCAACTCGCGGATGCTGCCCGGAATGCTGGCGCCGCCGCCGGCCCACAGCGACACCTGCACCGGCATGCCGGGATGCAGGCGGCCAACCTGGTCTTCCGGCACGTTGGACGCGATTTCGATCTCGCCGGACCGCGCCAGACGCAGCACGGTCTGCCCGGCCGCCACCACCTGTCCCGGCTCGGCCAGGACCGCGGTGATCACCCCGTCATGATCGGCGCTCAGCTCGGCGTAGCCGGTCTGGTTGCTCATGCTGCGCAACTGCGCGCGCGCGGCTTCCGCCTGCGCCCGCGCCGCCTGGTAGCTGGCTTGGTAGTGGTCGATGCCCGAGGCGCCGATCACCCCCTCCTCGAACAGTTTCTGGTTGCGTTCGTAGTCGGACTTGGCCACCGCCAGCTGCGCATCCAGCGCCGCCGCCTGGGCGCGCGCGCTGGCTTCGCTCAGGGCCAGGTCCTTCGCATCCAGCCGCGCCAGGGCCTGCCCGGCCTTGACCGTATCGCCGACGTTGACCAGGCGCGCCAGAAGCTTGCCGGATACGCGGAACCCCAGGTCGGATTCGTAGCGCGGCCGCACTTCGCCGGCGTAGGTATCGTTGGCCTCGCTGACCGCCGCGCCGACCACGATGCTGCGCACCGGGCGGATTTCCTGCGGCGCGGCCGGCGCCTTGCCGCAGCCGGCAAGGACCAGCGATACCTGGACTGCGGCGAGCAACACCAAGCACTGCCTCATCTCAAACTCCTGCCATTCACGTAGGGCGGGTGGTGACCCGCCGTTTACCGCGAAGCTTTTCGTCGAAGACGGGTGATGACCCGCCTCCAGCACTGACATTATTTCGCTTTCGTCACCCGCAAGGCCTCGACCAGGAAGTCCGCCATCAGCGCCGCCTGCTCGCCGCGGTCCTCCGCAAACTTCTCCGCCACCAGTTGCGGGTGGCAAAACGGCATCACCGCGTTGAACACGCAGGTGCCGCGCGCCGCGATGCCCTTGCCGGAGAATTCGCCGGCGCGTACGCCGTCCTCGATCACCACGCGGTACAACAGGCGCATGCGCTCGATATGCGCGTCGATCACGCCCCACTGCTCGTCCATCGCCTTGAGCACGATCTCGTGCACCCTGGATTCGTTGAGATACTGCTCGCAGGTGAAGCGGTGCATTTCGACGATCAGCTTCTTCAGGCGCTGCGCGGCCGGGCGCTTCTCCGCGGCGATACCCAGGGCCAGGTCCTCCTGGCGCTTGAGCATCACCTCGGTCAGGGCCTCGTTGATCGTCGCCTTGCTTTCGAAGAATCGGTACACATTGGCCGGCGACATGCCGCAGGCCTTGGCGATGTCCGCGACGGTGGTCTTGGCATAGCCATAGGCGCGGAACACACGCTCCGCCTCCTGCAGGATGCGGTCGCGGGTTTCCGGTTGGGTGAGCGCGGCGCTTCGCATCTGACGATTTTTGACATTCGTCAGTGCATTTGTCAATTTTCAGGCAAACAGCTCACGCGAAGACGCAAGGCCGCGAAAAAAGGAACAACCCCAACAAACTGTTATGAAGAGCTTTTTTGCGGCTTTGCGGCTTTGCGCGAGAAGCTTCTACCCCGCCGCCTGCCGGTTCGCCTCGACCACCGTCAGCGCCGTCATGTTGACGATCCTGCGTACCGTCGCCAGCGGCGTGAGGATGTGCGCGGGCGCGGCGCAACCGAGCAGGATCGGCCCGATGGCGACATTGTGGCCGGCGGCGGTCTTGAGCAGGTTGTAGGCGATATTGGCGCTGTCCAGGCTGGGGCAAACGAGCAGGTTGGCGCTGCCGTGCAGGCTGCCATCCGGCAGGATCGCCTTGCGCGCCGCCTCGTCCAGGGCGCAGTCGCCGTGCATCTCGCCATCCACCTCCAGGTCCGGCATGCGCTCCCGCAGCAGCGCCAGGGTCTGGCGCATCTTCAGCGCCGAGGGCGCATTGCTGCTGCCGAAATTGGAGTGCGACAGCAAGGCCACCTTGGGTTCCAGGCCGAAGTCGCAGAGCTGCCCGGCCGCGAGCTGGACGATCTCCGCAAGCTGTTCGGCGCTGGGGTCCAGATTGACGTGGGTGTCGACGATGAACAGCTGCCGGCCCGGCAGGATCAGGCCGTTCATGGCGCCATAGACCCTGGCGCCGGGGCGCCGGCCGATGACCTGGTCGATGTAATGCAGGTGGCGGCCGGTGGTGCTGATGGTGCCGCAGAGCAGCCCGTCGGCCTCGCCCTTCTTCAGCAGCATCGCCGCGATCAGGGTGGTGCGGCGGCGCATTTCCAGCTTGGCGTATTGCTGCGTGACGCCGCTGCGCTCGGTGAGCTTGTGGTAGTCCTGCCAGTACTCGCGGTAGCGCGCGTCCTGCTCGGGGTTGACCACGCTGTAATGCTCGCCGGCGCGCAAGCGCAGCCCATGGCGCTTGATGGCGCGCTCGATCACGGCCGGACGGCCCACCAGGATGGGTATCGCCAGTTTTTCGTCCACCACGATCTGCACCGCGCGCAGCACCCGCTCGTCTTCGCCTTCGGCATAGACGATACGGCTGCGTTCGGGCGGGGCCTTGCGCGCGGCGGCGAAGATCGGCTGCATCAGCGTGCCGCTGTGGTAGACGAATTGCAGCAGGCGCTGGGCGTAGGCCTCGAAATCGGCGATGGGCCGGGTGGCGACGCCGGAGTCCATCGCGGCCCTGGCCACGGCCGGTGCGATCTTCACGATCAGGCGCGGGTCGAAGGGCTTGGGAATCAGGTATTCGGGGCCGAAGGCCAGGTCCTCGATGCCGCCGTAGGCCGCCGCGACGATGTCGCTCTGCTCCTGCCGCGCCAGTTCGGCAATGGCGTGCACGGCGGCGATTTCCATCTGCCGGGTGATGGTGGTGGCGCCGACATCCAGCGCGCCCCGGAAGATGAAGGGGAAGCACAGAACGTTGTTGACCTGGTTGGGATAATCGCTGCGGCCGGTGGCGATGACCGCGTCGCCGCGTACCGCTTTGACCTCCTCCGGCAGGATTTCCGGCGTGGGATTGGCCAGCGCCAGGATCAGGGGCCGCGGGGCCATGGCCTTGACCATGTCCGGCTTGAGCACGCCGCCGGCGGAAAGCCCGAGGAACACGTCGGCGCCGCCGATGACCTCGGCCAGCTTGCGCGCCGCAGTGGGCTGGGCAAAGCGTTCCTTGTCGGGGTCCATCAGCTCGGTGCGGCCGGCGTAGACCACGCCGGCGAGGTCGGTGAGCCAGACGTTTTCCCTGGGCAGGCCCAGGTCGAGCAACAGGTCGACGCAGGCCAGGGCGGCGGCACCGGCGCCGCTGACCACCAGCTTGATCTTCGAGATGTCCTTGCCCACCACCTGCAGGCCGTTGTGGACCGCGGCGCCCACGATGATGGCGGTGCCGTGCTGGTCGTCGTGGAACACCGGGATCTTCATCCGCTGGCGCAGCTTGCGCTCGACGATGAAGCACTCCGGGGCCTTGATGTCCTCCAGGTTGATGGCGCCGAAGGTCGGCTCCAGGGCGGCGATGACCTCGACCAGTTTGTCCGGGTCGCGCTGCTCGATTTCGATGTCGAACACGTCGATGCCGGCGAACTTCTTGAACAGCACCGCCTTGCCTTCCATCACCGGCTTGGCCGCCAGTGGCCCGATCGCGCCCAGGCCCAGCACCGCGGTGCCGTTGCTGATCACCCCGACCAGGTTGCCGCGGGCGGTGTAGCGGAAGACATTGAGCGGTTCTTCGACGATGGCTTCGCAGGCCGCGGCCACGCCCGGCGAATAGGCCAGGGCCAGGTCGCTCTGGTTGACCAGCTGCTTGGTCGGCGTGATCGACAGCTTTCCGGGGGTCGGAAATTCGTGGTAATCGAGCGCGGCTTTCTTGAGGGCTTCTTTGCTGTTCATGCGCTGTCTCCAGGTACCCGATGCTCAAGACCCAGTGTCGTTCGGCAACATTGCGGTTGTTGCGGGACCCGCGATTGCCTTGAAGGCTCCTAGTAAAGCAGGCGCGTCCGCAGTGTGCCCTCGATCGCGGCCAGGTCGTCCTTGATGCCCTCGGCCTGCTGCTCGGAGGCGGTGACGTCGATCACCACGTAGCCGACCTTGCCGCTGGTCTGCAGGAACTGCGCGTCGATATTCACGCCGCTTCTGGAAAAGGCCTCGTTGATGCGCGACAGGACGCCCGGCACGTTGCGGTGGATGTGCAGCAGGCGGCGGCTGCCGCTGTGGCCGGGGAGCGACACTTCCGGGAAGTTCACGGCGGACAGGGTCGAGCCATTGTCGCTGTAACGCACCAGCTTGGCCGCCACTTCCAGGCCGATGTTCTCCTGCGCTTCCAGGGTGCTGCCGCCCACATGCGGCGTGAGGATCACGTTGTCCATGCCCACCAGCGGCGAGACGAAGCGCTCGTCGTTGGCTTTGGGCTCCACCGGGAACACGTCGACCGCCGCGCCGCCGAGATGCTTGCTGCGCACGCCCTCGGCGAGCGCGTCGATATCCACCACCGTGCCGCGCGAGGCGTTGATCAGCACCGCGCCTTTTTTCATGCGGGCCACCTGCGCGGCGCCGAACATGTAACGCGTCTCCGGCGTCTCCGGCACGTGCAGGCTGACGATATCGGAGCGCTGCAGCAGATCGTCGAGGCTGGCGGCGGCGCTGGCATTGCCCAGGGCCAGCTTGGTCTCGATATCGCTGTAGATCACCCGCATGCCCAGCCCTTCGGCCAGCACCCCGACCTGGGTGCCGATATGTCCATAGCCGACGATGCCGAGGGTCTTGCCGCGCACCTCGAAGCTGCCTGCAGCCGACTTGGACCAGCCGCCGCGGTGGCATTCCATGTTCTTCTCGGGAATCCGGCGCATCAGCAGGATCGCCTCGGCGATGACCAGTTCGGCCACGCTGCGGGTATTGGAATACGGCGCGTTGAACACCGGCACGCCGCGCAGCTGCGCCGCATCCAGGTCGACCTGATTGGTGCCGATGCAGAAGCAGCCCACCGCGAACAGGCGCCGCGACTGGTTGAACATGCCCGCGGTCAGCTGGCTGCGCGAGCGGATGCCGACGATATGCGCCTCCGCCACAGCCCGGGCCAGCTGGGCTTCCGGCAGGGACTTGTCGTGATACTCGATGTTGCTGTAGCCGGCTTCGCGGAAACAGTGCACCGCGGTCTGGCTGATGCCTTCCAGCAGCAGGATCTTCAGATCTTCTTTGGGGAACGAGGTCTTGGTCATCGGTGGGCAACCATGCTCCGCGGGCGGCGCTTCGGGGGGCGAATTTTAAGCTGTTTCGCCGGCGCCTGCCGCGGAACCTAGGGCGGAGCGGGATTGGCCCCGTTGATCCCGGTTTCAGTCATTGCCGCAGCTTGCGCGGTGCGGCGCCGCCGGCCCGGCCCCCGGTCCTTGAAGCCCAGCACCGGCTTTTCGACCGCGTGGTACATCAGCATGGCCAGCGCGAGGTTCAGCGCGGCGACGGCGACGCCGCTGCATAACAGGGCCGCATTTTCGGGCACGGATTCCGCGAGGCGCCGCGCCAGCGGGTACTGGAGATGCAGCACCAGTACCCAGCCGATCAGGTAAATGCCGTACGAGTAGGTGCCGAAGAGCCGCAGCACGCGGTTGTCGAAGAATCGGCGCAGCGCGCTGGCAGGTTGCGCGGCGGCCAGAGCATAGACCAGCCAGGCGAAGGCCACGCCAGACAATAGATTGTGCACCAGCACCTGGGCGGGGTCGAACAGCTTGACCGACGAGACGGCCAATCCCAGCACCAGCAAACCGGCCGCGGCCAGCGCCCCGGCCAGCTTCAGCCAGCGCGGCACGGCAAGAACCCCCTGGATCTGGCGGTTGCCGGCGATCCAGGCTCCGGCGGCCAGGCCCTCGACGTGGCAGGGTGTGAACACATACAGCGTCAGCCAGGAGGCGCCGCCCAGGAACAGCGCCAGCTTGCACAGGCATGAGGCCGCGAACACCCCCACGCAAAGCTGCGGCAACAGCCGCAGCGGCACCAGCAGCACAACCAGCGGCCACAGCGCATAGAACTGCTCCTCCACCGCCAGCGACCATAAATGCGTGACGCCGGGGGGCATCGGACCGCGCAGGGCCGCGACCAGGTTCTGAACGTAGAGCAGGTGCGGCAGCGCGGCCTCGTGCAGGGCTCTTGCCGTGCGCGGATCGGACCACAGCGGCAACAGCGCGAAACAGACGAAGATCACGATCAGATAGGCCGGAACGATGCGCAGCAGGCGCCGCCAGTAAAACTGACGCAGGTAGCCCTCGGAACCGCGGCTGCGGATCAGGATCGAGGTGATCAAAAAACCCGACAGCACGAAAAACAGGTCGACGCCGATGAATAGCGATTCAAACAGGTTGTGCACCAGCCCCGTCAACAGGCCGGTGGACTCGACCGTGAAACCGTGGACCAGGACGATCGTCAGTACTGCCACACCGCGGACGCCGTCCAGTGCTGAATCGCGCTCCGCCGCAGGCCCCGGCGGCGCCGCTCTGCTCGGGCTCGTGCCCGGATTCTCGGTCATCGCGCGTATTCCCTGAGCGCACCCATCGCCGCGGCCTTGAGTCGTCCCGGTTGCTTCGCGGATCGGCAGCGCTGAGTCGCCTCCGCATGCCGCCCGCTTGTCCAGCGGAACTTACAGGAATAACACGTCGAGTGCCATGCTGCAGCGCAAAGGCTTGGTGTTCGGCCCCCTGCCCCTACAAGTGCAGGCCGCACTCGGTCTTGGGCTTGCCGACCCAGCGGCCGGTGCGGCCCTCGCCCATCACCGTGCAATGGGTGCAGCCGATCGAGGAGTAGCCGCGCGCCACCAGCGGATGGAACGGCAGGTTGTGCTCGGCGATATAGCGGTCGCGCTGCTCGCGCGTGACGTCGATCATCGGGTTGAACTTGAGGATGCCGCGGCGCAACTCGAACACCGGCAGTCCGGCGCGATGATCGGTCTGCCAGCGCATCAGGCTGGAGACCCACACCCTGAAGCTGCTCTTGACCGCTTCCAGAGGCTGTATCTTGTTGATCGAGCAGCAATAATCCGGATCGCGTTCGTAGGTTCTGTCATCCACGGTGAACTGGTGCTGCCAGTCCTCGGCGCGCACATCCTCGACCTTGAGGTGATATAAGCCGGTCAGATAACGCCGGTATTCCAGGGTCTCGGGGAAGTGGAAGCCGGTGTCGATGAAGTGGATCACCTGTTCCGGGCGGATGCGCGTAATGATGTGCAGGAAATACGCGGAAGTGGCGGCGAACGAGGACGTCACCAGCACCTTGTCCGGCGCGAAGTCGCGATACAGGCTGCGGATGCGCTCCTCGAAGTCCAGCGGCAGGTACTTCTCGTTGAGGGCCTGCAGCTGTGCCTCGCCCAACACGGCGGCGCCGGCTTTCTCGGCGGTATCGCTGGCTGGAATTGCGTCGTACATTGCTCCGGGCTCCAGATGAATGCGGCCCAATGGATGCGACCCAGGGAATTGGAGCATCCATTGCGGGGCTGAAGTCTAAGTTCGCATCCCTACCCAGACAATGGGCCAAGCGTCCAATTCCGGAAAAGGCATAAGCTTATTCTGTTTTTTACAAAACCCGCTCCCGAGGCTCCTTTCCCGGCGCGGCGGCGGCGGAACCTTGATGAGGCCGCGGCCATCTGAATGAGAGGAATCCCGGCAAAATGAACGATCAGGCCCAGACTCAAACCCCGGCACGCGGCGAGGTGCGCTGCTGCATCGTCGGCGGCGGTCCGGCCGGCATGATGCTGGGCTACCTGCTGGCGCGGGCCGGCGTGCCGGTGATGGTGCTGGAAAAGCACGGCGATTTCCTGCGCGATTTCCGCGGCGACACCATCCACCCCTCGACGCTGGAACTGATGCACGAGCTGGGTCTGCTCGAGGATTTCCTGAAGTTGCCGCACCAGGAGGCGCGCCAGCTCGCCGGACAGGTCGGCGACACGCTGATCAACATCGCCGATTTCTCGTACCTGCCGACGCATTGCAAGTTCATCGCCCTGATGCCGCAGTGGGACTTCCTCAATTTCCTCGCCGAACGGGGCCGGCGCCTGCCCGCATTCGCCTTGCGAACCGAGGCTGAGGCAACGGCCCTGATCCGCGAGGGCGGGCGTGTCGCCGGGGTGCGGGCACAGACCCCGCAAGGCCCGCTGGAAATTCATTGCGACCTGGTGGTGGCGGCGGACGGCCGCCACTCGGCCATGCGCAAAGACGCGGGCCTGGAAGTGATGGAGTTGGGAGCGCCGATCGACGTGCTGTGGATGCGCTTGCGGCGCCGCGCCGACGATCCGGAACAGACGCTCGGACGCTTCGACGTCGGCCGCATCATGGTCATGATCAACCGGGGCGACTACTGGCAATGCGCCTTCGTCATCCGCAAGGGCGGCTACCAGGAGATCCGCGAGCGCGGGCTGGACGCCTTTCGCGAGGAAATCGCCGGGCTGATGCCGTATCTGCGCGAACGTCTGCACGAACTGCGCGACTGGGATGACGTCAAGCTCCTGACGGTCACCGTGGACCGCTTGCGCCGATGGCAAATGCCGGGCCTGCTGTGCATCGGCGATTGCGCCCACGCCATGTCGCCGATCGGCGGCGTGGGCATCAACCTGGCGATCCAGGATGCCGTCGCCGCGGCCAACCTTCTGGCCAAACCCTTGCTCGACGGCGCGCCATCGTACGATCTCCTGCGAGGGCTGCAGGAACGCCGCGAATGGCCGACGCGCATGACCCAGGCCGTGCAAATCCTGGTGCAGAACAAGGTGATCAGCCGGGTATTGGCCAGCCAGGGGCGCCCTGCCCCGCCGTGGCCCCTGCGCCTGCTCGGCCGCTGGCCGCTGCTGCAGCGTCTGCCGGCGCGCCTGGTGGGCCTGGGCATCCGCCCGGAGCATGTGCAGTCACCCGCTGCCGGATGATTGTGCCTGGAATTCGGACGCGGGTTCGGCTGGCGCTTCTGCCTGGGCTTGGGCTTGGACCTGGTTTTGGTTTTGGCTTTGGTTTTGACTTTGGCCCTGATCCTGCTGCGGTCCATCCGCGGTCACCGTCACTTCCACGGTCATGCCCAGGAAGTCCGCCGCGGCGCCGGTAAAGCTGCCGGTCAAGGGCGCAGCCTGCGCCGCATCCCGCGCCACGGCAACGCGGATCAGGTTCCTGCCGCCCGCCAGCGCATTGGTCGGATCGAATTCCACCCAGCCCGCGCCCGGCAGGAACACCTGCATCCAGGCATGCGTGGCGCCGCCGCCGACCACTCCGGACTCCGCCGCCAGCAATTCCTCGTCATACAGGTAACCGGAGACGAAGCGCGCCGCAAAGCCCAGGCTGCGCACCGCCTCCATCATGAACAACGCGAAGTCGCGGCAGCTGCCGGATTTTTTGTGCAAGGTCTCCAGCGGCGTCTGCGTGCCCATCTCCTCGCGCCGGGCGTAAGGGAACTGTTCCTTGATCGCCTGGTTCATGCGCATCAGCAGGTCCATGGTGTCGCAGCTGCGCTGCTCGCCGAGAAAGCCGCGCGCCCACTGGTCGACCTGGCGTTCCGGATCGGGGTAATGGCGCTCCACCGTGCGGACCAGGTCGGGCATTTCCTCGTAGCTGTAGTGAAACGGATAGACGCTGGCGTACGGTTCGATCTCGATATGGCCGGGGTCCGAGGGATAGTGCTCGGCGCGGAAACTCGACTCGAAGCACAGTTCCGCCGCGGGTTCCTCGCCGAAGCTGGCGACGGCGATGGAGTTGGCGAAGGCATCATGCATCCAGCGCACCCGCGCCGCGGGCGTGATGCTCAGGCCGGTGCCGATCAGGCGCAGGTCGTGGCTGTCGCGCGGCCGGCACATCAGCCGGTGCTCGCCCAGCTGTACCGGTTTGGCGTAGCGATAAGTAGTTTTGTGCATCACCGAGATCGTCGGCATCGGCATTCCTCAAGGTTTCGTCCGCGACGCTCATTGCGGCGGTGCTTCAGACAGGGGGCAAGGTGAATAATTCAAATCCGGCGGCTGGCTGGGCGGGAACTTCCCCGGCGGGCCAACTGCCTGAATATTGCACCGCCTGATTTTTTGCGATCGCCGCCGCGTCGTCTCACTCCAGGGGACGGCGGGCGCGGCCGTCATTATTGAGCCCATGACCAGGAAAGACCCCGATGCAGCTTTCGGATCAAGGCCGCGGCACTCCCGCTAGCGGAACCACGCCCGGCCTTGTCGCCTTCCTGGGCGACAGCATCACCTTCCAAGGCAGCTGGGACACCTTGTTCCCCGGGGTGCGGCTCCGCAATTTCGGCGTCGAGGGCGACCGCACGGAACATATTCTCGCCCGCCTGCCGCCGGTTATCGCTGCCCATCCTTCGAAGCTGTTCCTGATGATCGGCACCAATGATCTGGAGCACGGCACTGCGGAAGACGTCATCGTCGCCAATGTCTCAAGAATTCTCGGGGAGTTGCAGCAAGCCCTCCCCTCCTGTGGCTTTTATCTGCAATCGGTACTGCCGCGGGCGCCGGCCTATACGGCGAGAATCCATGCACTTAACGAGCGATTACGCCGGCTGGCGGAACAGTGCAGTGCCAGGTGGATCGACCTGTTCCCGCTGTTCGACAGCGGCGACGGCAGCCTGCGCCAGGATTTGACCGCCGACGATCTGCACTTGCTGCCGGAGGCCTACGTCATCTGGCGGACGGCGATCGCGCAGTACCTCGTTTGATCCGCCGCACCCACGCCCCCTGCACATCCCGGTCCGGCGCGCACGTAGAACCCTGGAGCTTTCCAAAGCGAAAAACTTTTTGCAACGCAGGCGGTCGCTAATGTATGGAACCCGTGGTCAAGGGCAGTGAAGCCCGCCCGCGCCCTCCGATCAGGGTGCGCACACATCTGGATCGAAGGCGCCCGAACGCAAACTCCGGGCCTGTCGTCCATGCGCCCGTGCCGCGACAGCAGCCGGACGCCTTGCCCAAGCGCATCGACGGTCTCGACGGCGTGCGCGCGCTATCGATCGCCATCGTACTGTTCGGACATGCCGCACGCAGCAGCGGCGCGCCTGCTTTCCTGTGGCCGATGCGGGATCTCGGCCTGCTCGGCGTCTACCTGTTTTTCACCGTCAGCGGCTTCATCATCAGCCTGCTGATGCTGCGCGAGTGGCAGCGCAGCGGCAGCTTGAGCTTGTCCGGCTTCTGGGAGCGCCGCGCCTTGCGCATCCTGCCGCCGTTCGCCGCGGCCTGCGCCAGCATCGGCCTGGCGGCGAGCCTGGGCCTGCAGGACTGGCATTGGCACTCGCTGCTTAGCGCCATGACCTTTACCACCAACCTCCATTTCTTTGAAGGCGACTGGTTCTTTGGCCATTTCTGGAGCCTGTCGATGGAGGAGCAGTTCTATCTGTTCTGGCCATTGCTGTTCCTGCCCCTGGTCCGCAGCAGGCGTGCCGCCGGCTTTCTGCTGGTGCTGCTTGCAGGCAGTCCGCTGCTGGCACTGGGCGGTCTGCTGCTGATGCCGCCACGGCTGCTGAACGTGCTGCCCTGTATTCCCTACCTGTCGGGCGGTTGCCTGCTGGCGGTACTGCTGCACATGCGGCAGCGGACCTTTGACCGGCTGCGTCAGCGCCGCAGTCTGCGCCGCGCGGCATTATGGCTCCTGCCGCCCTGCGCGGTGGCCGCCAGCTGCTTCAAGCGCGATGGGCAGGACCTGGAGCTGGCGACCGTGCTGGAGGCGCTGGTCATGCCGCTGGCCACGTTTGCCATAGTGGCGGAGAGCGTGATGGAGGACGGCCTGCTGCGCCGCGCCCTGTCGATCGCGCCGCTGCGCTGGCTGGGCCTGGCCTCATACAGCATCTATCTGTGGCAGCAGCTGTTCCTCGGGCCGCCGGAGGTTTACCGCAACGCCTGGTTCTGGACGGCCTGGCCGCAGAACGTCCTGGCCTCGCTGGCCTGCGGCGCACTCGCCTACTGGCTGGTGGAGCGGCCGTCCAGCGGCTTGAAAAAACGCTTGAGCCGGCGCGGCGGGAGAGCAGCGGCGAGCAGCAAGCCGCCGCGCCTTCCCGGCCCTGCCCCCAGCCCTCGCCTGCGGCTAGCGCCGCTTGTCGATCGGCACGAACTGCAGATCCTCCGGCCCGGTGTAATTGGCCGAAGGCCGTATGATCTTGCCGTCGATGCGCTGCTCGATGATGTGCGCCGACCAGCCCGACGTGCGGGCGATGACGAACAGCGGCGTGAACATCGCGGTCGGCACGCCCATCATGTGGTAGCTGACGGCGCTGAACCAGTCCAGGTTGGGAAACATCTTTTTCTCGCGCCACATCACCGACTCGAGACGCTCGGCGATGTCGAACATCTTGGTGTTGTCCTGCTCCTTGCTGAGCTTGCGCGCCACTTCCTTGATCACCTTGTTGCGCGGATCGGAAATGGTATAGACCGGGTGGCCGAAACCGATGACGACTTCCTTGTTGGCGACACGCTTGACGATGTCGGCTTCCGCCTCGTCGGGGCTGTCGTAGCGCTTCTGGATCTCGAAGGCCACTTCGTTGGCGCCGCCGTGCTTGGGGCCGCGCAGGGCGCCGATGCCGCCGGTGATGGCGGAATGCATGTCCGAGCCGGTGCCGGCGATGACCCGGCAGGTGAAGGTGCTGGCGTTGAATTCGTGCTCGGCGTAGAGGATCAGGCTGGTGTGCATCGCCTTGACCCAGGACTTCGGCGGCTCGGTGCCATGCAGCAGGTGCAGGAAATGGCCGCCGATGGAGTCGTCGTCGGTCTCCACGTCGATGAAGTTGCCGTTGACGGCGTAGTGGTACCAATACAGCAGCATGGAGCCCAGGCTGGCCATCAGCTTGTCGGCGATGTCGCGGGCGCCGGGATGGTTGTGGTCGTCTTTCTCCGGCAGGGCGCAGCCCAGGGCCGAAACACCGGTGCGCATCACGTCCATCGGGTGCGAGGCCGCAGGCAGGGCCTCCAGGGCGGACTTGACGCTCGCCGGCAGGCCGCGCAGGGACTTGAGCTTGGCCTTGTAAGCCTTCAGCTCCGCCTGGGTCGGCAGCTTGCCGTGCACCAGCAGGTGGGCGATTTCCTCGAACTCGCAACAGTCGGCCACATCCAGGATGTCGTAGCCGCGGTAGTGCAAGTCATTGCCGGTGCGGCCGACCGTGCACAGGGCGGTATTGCCGGCGGTCACGCCGGACAGGGCGACGGATTTTTTCGGTTTTGGACCGGCAGGCGCGGCCGCCGGCACTTCCTTCACTTCACTCATGACATTTCCTGTTCTTGGGCTGGTGTTAAATATTTGGTCTCCCATAGTTTATCGGAAACCTGCTGGACCTTCGGAAGGCCTCAGGCGAATCGTCGGCGGCGACGGAGCCAGGGCAGCGATGACAGCAGCAATAACATTTCGGGCGACCAGGCCCCTCCCCCGCCGCCCGACCCGGAGGCGCCGCTGGAACCGGAAGGACCGTCAGAGGAGGACGAACTGCCCGACGATGAACTGCCGCCGGAAGAAGAGGACGAACTGCCGCTGACCGCGTCCCAATTGCGGACAAGCAGGGATACGTCGATGGTGCCCAAGCCGGTGGTGGGGTCGTAGCCGACCCCGGCGGAATATCCAAAGCTGCCGACGTTGCCGCAGTCGGCGCTGCCAATGACGCAGGGCACATCGTTGTTGCCGCCGGTGATGTCGTGAAATGCCGCGGGGGTGCTGGCGGCGAGCTGATACAAGCGTGGATTGACATTGCCCAGGCCGCCGCTGGCGCCGGTTTCCTGGATGGCCAGGGCCAGCACCCCGGCGAACAGCGGCGCTCCGAACGAGGTGCCCCCCGCCACGGTCAAGTCGTTGTCGACGTTCGAATCGCTGCTGACCAGGCGAAACGTGCCATTGTCGCAGCTGGCCTGACCGGAGGAGTTGGTTGTGCAATACAGATATTCGTCGTGGGTGTTGGATGCGGCGAACGCAATGTCCGGCACGTAGCGCGCATTCTCCGCCGGCACGCCGGTGCCGGTCTGCCAGGCTGGCTTGCTGAAGACACTGCTCGCGCCGCCGCCGGTGGCGTCGAGCGTGCCGGTCGCGGCGGTATCGTTCCAGACCACTTCTGGAATATACGACAGGGCCGAATTGATCACGTCGGTGCTGCCGGCTTTCGCCCAATAGCTCGCGCCATTGCTGCCCTCATCGAATTCGGTGCCGCCGACGCCCGTGGCGTACGCCGACGATGCCGGATAATCCACGGCTAAGCCGCTGCCCGCGCTTGCGCCGGTATCGCAATCCGCGGCACCGGTATCTCCCGAGGCAATCACCAGCGTCTGTCCTTGCGCATTGGCTTGCTGCAGCCAGGTTTCGCCGGTCGTAATGAACGATGTCTCGTCGGGCTCGCAGTCGCCGTAGCTCATGCTGATGATCGGCGCCACATCGTGCGTGATGGCATAGTTCAGCGCGTCGATGACGTTGTCGTTGTTGCCATTGTTCAGACGCGAATACACAAACTCGATGGTGGCTTCCCTGGCGATGGCACCCGACCATTCCAGATCGAGGTCCGATTCGACCAGATCCTCGGAGCCCGCCTCCGGCGTATCCGAGCCGCTGTCGATCGGCACTGTCACCGGCAGGTTGACGCCCAAACCCGCGGCGGCCGTGCGAAAGTCGGCGATGTCGCTGAGATTGACCGGGGTCTGGCCGACCACGGCGATCTTCACACCGGAACCGGTAATGGCTGGACTGGCGCTGTAAAGCGGATTGATGTCGTAGATCACGGCAAGATCACCCGGGGCCAGGTAATTGTCGCCCGAGATGCTTGAGGTGAAGCGCGGCGCCGCTCTTCGAATCTGCGGATGCGGACGAAAATCGTTCAGGCCGCGAAATCCCACGACCATGCCCGACAGCGCTGCCGGCAGGGACAGGTTGGACGCATTGGCGAAGTGGCGCTCGCCGTCCACCTGATAGCGATGAAACTCGGTGCCGAATGCCGTCTCGATATCGCCGGTCCGGCCGCCGAAGCGGACCTGGGTTTCACCGGCGGCCACGGCCTCCGGTGTCAGGCTCCGGGCTCGCAGCCAGGCTTCGATCTTGTCGCGATCCGCCGTAGAGATGCCGAAGCGGCCGGCATATTCCCGCGGCGTCAGCCAGGCGTGGAAATTGGCAGACCGTGGATCCTGCAGTTCGCGCAGCAGCTCGTCGAGTTCGGCCTGCTGGCCCGGCGACGGGGAGAAGTACATCGTCACCCCGTGCAGGACTCGATTCGGGTCGAGCCGGCCGACGTCGTAGCGAGCCTGGGCCAGGGCATGCGTGCTGCCCCGCAACGGCAGGCTGGGAGTCGCTTCCAGATTTCCGCTGATCCGGTTCTGCGGCGCGGCCTGGGCTGGGCCGACCATGCAAATTCCGGCCAGGATGGTCAATGCCAGCCGATGGCAGCTTGCCAGGGTCAGCCAACGGCGCATGGTTCCCATAAAATCAGACCAGTATCTCCGGATTGTCACACGCCTATCCCCAAAGCGTACATGCCCGGGAGGCCGTGAAACAATTTTCCGGTTCGTAACCTGAACTACGCGCAATTGACCGCTGTCCTCCGTTATCATAATCGCGCGGCGCAATTTCGGCCGCGATCAACCGACCCAGGAATACACGATGAAGAAGATTCTCGCTGCGCTCATGGTGAGCGCCGGCATGCTTGCGAGTAGCGTGGCTTTCGCCCAGCCGCCCGCGCACCATCACAAGGCCCATCACAAGGCTCACCACCACGCCAAGCACCACCACAAGAAAGTCGCGCACTAAACCGCGCGTCAAGTCCGGGCAACGGCCGCCGAAGACCTGAATGGATCAGGCGGCCGATAAGGCAAGTACGCTTCTCCGGACGCAAGCTCCTCTCGTAGGGGCAAGCTCTCGCAGGGGGCTTGCAAGCTTTAATCGACCCTCAGACCCCCCAACTGGCCGATGAGGTCGTCGGTCAGTGCGCTCAATTCGCCCGTCATCAGGGTGAAATTGGCTTCGAACTCGGCCTCATCCTGTTTGCCTGACTTGCCGGTCCCCGGCGCTCCGGGCTCCTCGGCGTCCATCGCCTCGAAACGCAGGCGCTTGACCTCCACCTTCTCGGTCAATACCAACGACAGCCGTTCACGCCACAGCAGGCCTACCCGGCTGACCGTTTTGCCGCCCTTGATCAGGGAGCGTATCTCCGCGCCTTCCAGGCCGTGCCGCACGTAGCGCACCGCCGCTTTCGACTGTGCGTTGGCGATCAGTTCGCAGTCCTGATCCAGGCCGAATTGCTTCGAAATGCTGCCCGCCGTGAGCCAGGCCGTCATGACGGCCCCGGGAGCGTCGCGCGTTTGCAGCGGCACGGCGGGAAACTCGCCCAGGTCGTTGCGCAGCACCGAGGCCAGATTCTCGGCCACCTTGGGCGAGGAGCTGTCGACGATCATGCGATGGTTCGACAGGTCCAGCCAGGCGCGCACGGTTTTCTCGCGTACGAAGGCGCGTGGCCGCAGCTCGTCCGCGACGCGCTCCTTGAGGTCGCGCAGCTGCTTGCGGCCCGGAGCGAAGCCCTGGGTCTTCTCCAGGGCGGCGGCGCGCTGCTTCACGGTCTGGTTGATCACCGCGGCGGGCAGCAGGCGCTGCTGCGTGCCGAGCGCGATCAGCATCTGCTTGGACTGGCTGTAGACCATGCCGGACGAGGCATGCGGTGCCACCCAGCCCTGGCTCTGCATGCTGGCGGCGTTGCACGGCAGCAGCGGGTGCGCGGCGAGCGCTTCCTCCAGTTTGCCGGGGGTGATTTTCCAGTGCGAATCGAGGGTGTAGACGGTTAGATGCTTGAACCAGGCGCTCATCGGGATCGAAGACGGAGGCGGTGCGCTTCTGTTGAGTACAGATCGCCCGCGTTTGCGAGAAAAGGGGGCCGCACTTTAGCACCGATCGGCCGCCGCATCAGGGCCCGGGCCTACCGCAGGACTCCCCCCGAGACAGGGGATTTTTGGAGATTTGCCGGATGGCGTAGC
>CAJCJI010000326.1 GCA_903970595.1 Verrucomicrobiota bacterium | reverse complement strand
CCTCTCCCCTAACCCCTCTCCCGCAAGCGGGAGAGGGGAGCTGTGTGGGTTAATGCACTTCGTGCGGCAGCCTCAGGCCGAGTTCGACGATGCGTTCGCCTTCCATGCGGCGTACCGTCAATTCCACTCCGTCCAGACGCAGGCGGTCGCCGACTACCGGGCGCTGCAGGTAGGTGGCGAGGTATTCGGCCAGGGTCTTGCCGTGTTCGGTGTTCGGGAGCTGGATGCCGTAGGCGGCGACCAGGTCCCCGACCTGGGCTTCCGGCTCGAGGAAGAATTCGCCGAAGTAGCGCTGCTCGTCGATGTCGCCGCTTTCGCGGCGCGCGCTGAAGGTTTCGTCGAGCAGGGCCAGTTCGGCTTGCGCGGCGAGCAGGGAGACGTAGTCGCCGTGGCGCAGCACGCCCCATTCGCGGTAGGGCAGCAGGCGGCCTTCGCGCGAGACGCTGATGATGCGGGAGACCTCGCGGATGGGGATGTCCTTGGGGCGCAGGCCGAGCAGGGCGCTGGCATGGCCGAGCCGGTAGCTGACCACTTCGTAGCCGCTGCTGCCGGGCAGGTCCAGGTCGAAGCGGCGCACGCGCGTGCCGCTGCGGGGCATCTGCAGGCGCAGCAGGCGCGCCGCGCCGGCGACGCTCCAGCCTTGCACGATCAGCGATACCAGCACGATGAAGAAGGCCAGGTCGAAAAACAGCTGGGCATGGGCGATGCCGGCCATCATCGGAAAGGTGGCCAGCACCATCGGCACCGAGCCGCGCAGGCCGACCCAGGAGATGTAGGCCTGTTCGCGCCAGGGATAGCGGAACGGCAGCAGCGATAGCGCCACCGACAGCGGCCGCGCCAGCAGGATCAGCACCAGGGCGATGAGCAGCCCGGCGCCGGCCAGCGGAATCAGGCGGCCCGGGGTGGCGAGCAGGCCCAGGATCAGGAACATGCCGATCTGCGCCAGCCAGGCGATGCCGTCGTGGAAGCGCTTGACGCTGGCCATCGCGCGCAGCGGCCAGTTGCCGAGGATCAGGCCCGCGCCGTAGGCGGCGAGGAAGCCGCTGCCGCCGAGCAGGGCGGTACCGCCGAAGATCAGCATGCCGCCGGACAGGGCCAGCAGCGGGTACAGCGACTCGCTCAATTCCAGGCGGTTGAGCAGCAGCCGCAGCAGCCAGCCGCCGCCGGCGCCGCAGGCCAGGCCCAGGCCCATCTGCCGCACCAGCAGCAGCACACCGGCACCGGCGCTGTAGCTGTGGGGCCCGATCAGGTATTGCAGCAGGCCCATGGTCAGCAGCACCGCCATCGGATCATTGGTGCCGGATTCGATTTCCAGGGTGGCGGTGACGCGCTGGTTGAGGCGCATGGCGCTGGTATGCAGCAGGGAGAACACCGCGGCGGCATCGGTGGAGCCGACGATGGCGCCGATCAGCAGGCCCTCGGGCAGGCTCAGGTGCAGGATCCAGGCGGAGAAGGCGCCGACGATCAGCGTGGTGACCAGCACGCCCACCGTGGCCAGGGCCAGCGCCGGGCGCAGCGCGACGCGGAAATTGTCCAGCGGCGTGCGCAGGCCGCCGTCGAACAGGATCACTGCGAGGCCGGTGGTGCCGGCGAGATTGGCGATGCGGTAGTCGTCGAAATGAATGCCGCCCGGACCGTTCTCTCCGGCCAGCAGGCCGACCGCGACGAACACCAGCAACAGCGGCACGCCCAGCCGCGGCGTGAAGGCGCTGGCCAGGATGCTCAGCAGGAACAGCGTTCCGGCGACGAAGATGAGCTGGTTGCTCAGTTCCATAGGGCGATTGGGCGGCTGCTGGTGCGAGGCTGCCTGATTAGCATACGGCGTGGCGGATACCGTCACACGCGCAAGGGCATGGAATTGATCAGAGGTTCCCTAGGATTGCAGTTTTGCCGGGCCTCGCTTGTACCGGAAGACCAGCCAGCTCAACGCCCCCAGGCCGATCACGCCGGCGATGTTCATGCCGGCGTCGGTCAACAGCAGGCCGGAGGTTCCGGGCAGGCCGTGTGCCTTGAACAGGTCGTAGCCGTGACCGTCGAGCCAGGCGAGGTAGGAGGTCGAGAGGTTGCCGGCGGCGTCGAACAGGGTGTACTGGGTTGCGGCGGAGCGGTCGACCTTGCCGATGATCTCCAGCACCATGGCGGTGAATGCCGCGAAGCACAGGCCGGCGGCCAGGGAATAGCTCAGCGTGCCGGCGATGTAGGTGACGGAGTTTTGCGGTGCCTGGGACATGATCAGGTCGACCATGGCGATGAGCACGCCGGAGAACAGGTAGGCACGGCGCTTGTCCACGCGGTCGAGCAGGGGGCCGGCGAGCAGGGCGCCGGCGGCGGTGAGCAGGCCGCTGCCGTAGCCCATGGTGAACTCCACGGTACCGGTGGAGGCGCCGTAGTCGGCGCCGACGGCGGAGAACAGGTCCAGCAGGGCCGGTGTACTCACCGGCGCCAGGCAGAACAGGATGCCGGTCCAGCCGCGGCGGCTGGAGGCGCTGCCCCAGACATCGCGCAGCATGCCTGGGAATACTTCGGAGGCGCGGCGGCGCGGGCGTGCATGCTCGTCCAACAGCAATACCGCCAGCGCCGGCACGAAGGTGAGCAGGCCCAGGCTCAGCGCGGCGGCCTGCGGCGAAAGGCGGTCGGCGAGGCCGAGCACCAGGCCGCCGCCGACGGCGTTGCCGCCGAGGTTGGCGGCATTGAGCCAGCCGCTGGCGCGGCCGTGCAGATGCGCCGGTACCTGGGTGGCGACCAGGGCGCCGTTGCTGGCGCTGACCAGGCCGGTAAAGCCCTGGCCGAGCACGCAGCAGACCTCGAACGGCCATAGCTGGTCCGGCAATTTCATCAGCAGGGTGGCGGCCAGCAACAGGGCGCCGAGCGCTGCGGTCAGCAGCAGCCAGGTGCGGCGGCGCAGGCCGATGTCGAGCACCGGCGCCCACAGGAACTGCCAGGACAAAGGCACCAGCACCGCGGCGGAGACGCCGCCGATCACCGTCATCGGCACCCCGGCGCGGCTCAGGATGAAGGGCATCGCCACGCTGGTGTAGCCGCCGCTGATGCCGAACGGACTGTCCGAGTTGTAGATCTGCGCGCCGTTGAAGGTGGCGGCGCTGAAGTTCTTCGGGTTGGTGCGGTCCGGATAGACGTTGAACAGGTTCTGCGCGCCCACCGACACCTCCAGGTTCTTCGCCAGGGTGTAGCCCAGCTCGAGGTCCGAGATGTACTTGGGCTTCTCGTTGGAGTAGCCGCCCGTGACG
>CAJCJI010000325.1 GCA_903970595.1 Verrucomicrobiota bacterium | reverse complement strand
CAATCGCGCTTCTTCTTTTGCGATTGTCCGGCGCAAACGCAGGGGCATGTTCTTTTGGTTACTTTTCTTGCGCCAAGAAAAGTAACTCGCCGAAGGCGAAATAGGGAGGTACGTCGTAGGGAGGATACAGGCCGCGCGCAAGCGCGCTTGCAGAAGTTTCAGAGCGAGGCGATGGTCCCTCGATACGGTGCTACGCGCCTACTCGGGACGAACGGAGTTTGGTGTTGTGCAGGTAGAAGCACCCCTCGCCTCAATCCCCCTCCCCGAGAAGCAGTGGAATCCGTAGGGACGAAAGAGGGGGCTTTGAGGCCAGGGAAAGCCCCTCTCCCCTAGCCCCTCTCCCGCAGGCGGGAGAGGGGAACGGCATGAGTATGTATGTACTTAAGCTAAAAAGCCTAAGCCGCCTTCAACCACTCGACAATATCGGCAATAGCCTTCTTATACGGCGCCGACGGCTCCAAGCCGACAAATCCATGCTGCTGCCCGGCATAACGCCGCACCTGCGCCGGAATGCCCGCGCCCCCCAGCCGCCGGGCATACTCCGCGCCCTCATCGCGCAACATGTCCTCCTCCGCAAGCACCACCAGGGTGCGCGGCAAGCCGCTAAAGTCCGCCATGTGCAAAGGCGTGGCCAGTTCATGCGTTGTCATGCCGCTGCTCCACAGCGGACTTCCCTGCAGGTACTGCGCCCATAACTCGGTCATATTCTTGAGCGACAGGCCGAACTGCTTGCCGCCGTGGGTCTGGTAGGACTCCCACTGCGCGTAGGCGCAGTGATCCATCACCGGGTAGATCAGCACCTGGCCCTTGATCATCCCCGGAAACAGCCGGCGCGCCTGTTGCGCGGCCACCGCGGCGAGGTTGCCGCCGGCGCTGTCTCCGCATATCACAATGGCATCTGCATCGCCGCCCAGCCGCGCAGCGTTGTCCTTGATCCAGGCCAGCGAGGCCAGGCAGTCCTCGACCGGAATGGGGAACGGATGTTCCGGCGCCAGGCGGTAGTCGACGGCCACCACCAGGCGCCCGCCCTGCACACACAGATCGCGGCACACGGCGTCGTGCGTTTCCAGGTCGCCGAAAATCCAGCCGCCACCGTGAAAGAAGTGCAGCACCGGAAACAGTCCCGTACCCTGCGGTATGTAGATGCGCAGACGGATCGCGCCGCCTTTTACGGCCATGGTCTCGTTGCGCACCGACAGGCCGGTCGCCTTGGCGCCGCGCCAGTACCAGCCGATCACCAGCGGCGTCGCCAGGCGGTAAAACGCCAATTTCAGCTTCTGGAACATGCTCCCCCTTCCTGCACTGTCGAAATCCAAAGGCTCAAGCCGCCGGCATCAAGCCGCGCGATGGAGCAACATGCTCAGGCCGTCGCCTCCGCGCGGCGCCGGCGCGCGGCTTCATACAGCGCCGGGTCGATCGACAGCACCGCGGCCAGCTTGTTGGACGCGGCCACGTTGCCGGAAATCTTGAGCTTGCCGCCGAAGTACATCTTCTGGATGTCCGGGATGCTGGACGTCATCACCTGGTGCAGCAGCGCACGATCCAGTTCGATGCTCACGTCGGCGCCGTCCAGGCTGCCCTCGCCGGCGCTGCCGTTGCCGCTCTTGAGATCGATATACCAGGCCGAAGCCGGGTTCTTCAGGCGGAACTGGAAACTCGTGCCGGTGGCGGCCACCAGGTCCGGATGGCTGGCGATATGCGCCGCGATCACCGAAAACACGTCGGCAGAAGAGACGCCCTGCTCCTCTGCCGGCGCGGCTTGCGGTCGGGCGCGGTATTGCGGTGCCTCGCCGTGGATCTCGGCCGCGGCATTGCGGATGACCAGCTTGCCGCGCTCCTTCACCGAGGTCTCGAAAATCACCCGCCCGCCGTCCTCCTTCCACATCTTCGTCACCAGGGTTTCGCCGGGGAACACGGTCTCGGCGAAGCGTACCTTGATGCTCTTGAACAGGCGCGGATCGTTGCCGGCCATGGCCTTGAGCACGTGCCGGGAGACGTAGCCGTAGGTGCACAGGCCATGCAGGATCGGCTTGTCGTAGCCGAAGGCCTTGGCAAACGAGGGGTCGGCATGCAGCGGGTTCCAGTCGCCGGAGAGCCGGTACAACAAGGCCTGGTCGGACCGGGTCTTTTCCTCGATCACGGCGTCCGGCGCGCGCGCCGGCGGCTGGTTGATGTCCCCGGAAGGGCCGCGTTCGCCGCCCCAGCCGCCGGCACCGCGCACGAAGGTGGTGAATTCGTTGTAGGCGACCTCGTTGCCCTGCTCGTCGCAGGAGGTGATCGCCAGTACCGTCACCGCATGCGGCTTCTTGTCGTAGGCGGCCTTCAGCCTGAAGGTATGCGTCAGCTTGCCGGACCGGGGCAGCGGTCCGCGGATTTCCGTGTACTGTTCACCGTGGAGGACACGGTCGAAGCCATAGTTGAGGCCGAGCAGCACGTTGCCGCCGTCCTTCATCCTCGCCACCACCGCGCTGCTCGGCGGCATCACCGCGTAGCTGGGCAGCGGAGTGAAGCGGTCGTCGCCTTCGTAGACGAAGGGCAGGTCCGAGGCGTCCAGCGGATCGGCGCCGGCGCCCACACCCAGGGCGTACAGCGCCAGGTCGCGTTCATCGTACTGGCTGGTCACCGTGGCAGTGGCGGCGAACGCGGCGTCCAGGTCGATGAACTCGTTGCCGCCGAGTGATTTGCGGTTGATGGCCTGGGTGATGGCTCCGAAGGTGTCGTTCACGGATGCCGGATGCTCGGCATCCTCGAAGTCGACGATCTTGTTCCACTTGGCCGCGACGTCTTCGGCCTTGACGGTGCGGTCGGCGCCGAAGATGTGCCCGCGTGTGCGCTCCCAGCGCACTTTCGAGAAGTAGCTGGCGCCGAGCTCGTACAAGCCGCCGGTCTCGCGGCAGCTGTCATGGCACAGCCAGGTCACCAGCGGGGTGATGAATTCCGGCTTGATCGAACCCAGCAGCTCCGGCGGCAGGACCGCCTCGGTGAGCCGCGAGGCGGCGATCGGCGCGATGGTGTTGACCAGGATGCCCTTGCTGCGGCCTTCGATCGCCAGGGTATTGGCCAGGCCGTAGATGCCCAGCTTCGCGGCCGAGTAGTTGGCCTGGCCGAAGTTGCCGTAGATTCCCGCCCCGGAGGTGGTGAAGATCACCCGGCCGTAGCCCTTTTCGCGCATGATCGGCCAGGCCGCGTGGGTCACCCGGAACGAGCCGTTGAGGTGGACGCTCAGGATCAGCTTCCAGTCGTCCAGCGACATTTTCTGGAAGCTCACGTCGCGCAGGATGCCGGCGTTGTTGACCACCACGTCGACGGTGCCGAAGCGGTCCAGGGCGGTCTGCACGATCTTGTCGCCGTCCTCCACGGAGTCGTAGTTCACCACGGCGTCTCCGCCCAAGGCCTTGATCTCCTCCACCACCTTGTCTGCCGCGGCCGAGGACTGGCCGCCGCCGCGGGCGCCCCCGCCGAGGTCATTGACGACCACCTTTGCGCCTCGCGCGCCGAAGTCCAGCGCATGGCTGCGGCCCAGGCCGTTGCCGGCCCCCGTGATGACGACGACCTTGCCGTCGTAGCGAAGCGAATCCGACATTGCAGCGCGAACTCCCTGAACGATTGCGTGGGCTATGCCCCTGGATGGCCTAAACCGATGAATCTTCAGGGCTGGCCTTAAGGGTAACTGAGGCCACTCTACTGTCGCGGGGCCGCCGGCGAACCCTACCCGTTCGGGAGGGATTGCCGCCAGGGCCAAAAGCGCGGCCTGCCCCGCCCCTCCCGGATGGAGGGGGTGCCAAAGCCCGGCCTGTTGCGATACTGTGCGCACTCTCCCGATCAGGAACGGACCATGAGCCAGAACGTGATTGTTGCCGGGGTCGGCATGATCCCCTTCACCAAGCCCGGCGCCAGCAAGCCCTACGACGAAATGGGGGCGGAGGCGGTCGGCATCGCCCTGCGCGACGCGGGGCTCGACTACGGCGACGTGCAGCAGGCGGCCGTAGGCTATGTCTACGGCGACTCCACCTGCGGCCAGGCGGCACTGTACCGGGTCGGCATGAGCGGCATCCCGGTGTTCAACGTCAACAACAACTGCTCCACCGGATCGTCCGCGCTGTTCCTGGCGCGCCAGATGATCTCCTCCGGAGCGGTGGACTGCGTGCTGGCCCTGGGCTTCGAGCAGATGCAGCCGGGGGCGCTGAAGTCGCACTGGGACGACCGGACCTCGCCCTTCCATCGCTTCGACGCGCTGTGCGACGACATCAATCCCTATCCCGAAGTCCCCTTGGCCCTGCGCTACTTCGGTGGCGCCGGCAAGGAATACATGGATACCTATGGCACCGGGCCGGAACTGTTTGCCCAGGTCCGCGCCAAGGCCAGCCGCCACGCCGAGCACAATCCGATGGCCTTGCTGCGGAAAGTGGTGAGCGCGGAGGACGTGCTGCAGTCGCCGATAGTGTTCCCCGCCGCCAAGCTGACCCGCCTGATGGCCTGCCCGCCGACCTGCGGCGCCGCCGCGGCGGTGCTGGTCTCGGAGGGCTTCGCCAAGAAGCGCGGACTCGATGCGCGTGTTTCGATTGTCGCCCAGGCCATGACCACCGACACGCCCAGCAGCTTCGGCGAGCGCAGCATGATGAAACTGGTGGGATCCGACATGGCGCGCGCCGCCGCGGACCGGGTCTACGCCGAAGCCGGCATCGGGCCAGAGGACGTGGACGTGGTGGAACTGCATGACTGCTTCGCGCAAAACGAGGTGCTGAGCTACGAAGCCCTGCGGCTGTGCCCGGACGGCGGCGCCGAGAAATTCGTAGCCGACGGCGATAACACCTATGGCGGCAGCCATGTCACCAATCCCTCCGGCGGCCTGCTGTCGAAGGGACATCCCCTGGGCGCCACCGGGCTGGCGCAGTGCACCGAACTGGTGACGCAACTGCGCGGCAATGCCGGCGTCCGGCAGGTCCAGGATGCCCAGGTCGCGCTGCAGCACAATCTCGGGCTGGGCGGCGCCTGCGTGGTGACGATGTACAAGCGGACCTAGCGGCGAGCGCTTCCATGTCGCCGCCTGATCCAGGAATCGCGGCTCAGGCGGACGGCTGCCGCATCCTGCACCTCGGCCTGGGCTCGTTTCACCGCGCCCACCAGGCCTGGTACCTGAACCGCTTGCCGGCCGTGGCGGACCCGCGCTGGGTCCTGGCCGGAGGCAATCTGCGCCCGGATGGCGAAAACCTGCTGCGCGCCCTTGCCGCGCAGGGCGGCGAATACACCTTGGAGACGGTCGCGCCGAACGGGGAACGCACCTATGAGCGCATCCGTTCGATCGGCACCGTTATCCAGTGGGATCCCGGCCTGAGGCAGATGATCGAGCTGGGCGCGCAGGCGCAGACCCGCATCATTTCCTTCACCGTGACGGAGGCCGGTTATCACCTGAACAATCAGGATGGGCTAGACCTGGCCAGCAGGGAACTGGCTTCGGATCTAGGCGGAAATTCCTGCAACACGATCTACGGCGCGGTGGCCGCCATCCTGGCGCAGCGGATGGCGCGGAACGGCGGCGCCGTCACCCTGCTCAACTGCGACAACCTGCGCAGTAACGGCGACCGCTTCCGCCGCTGGTTGCTGGCGTTCCTGGCGCACCAGGGCAATGAATCCCTGCGCGACTGGGTTGACACCCAGGTGAGTTGCCCCAACTCCATGGTCGACCGCATCACGCCGCGCCCGGTGCCTGCCCTGCATGAAAGAGTCCTGGCGGCCACCGGCATCCGCGACGAAGCGCCGGTGATGAGCGAGGCCTACATGCAGTGGGTGATCGAGGACCGCTTCCCGGCCGGCCGGCCGGCCTGGGAGCAGGCAGGCGTGACGATGGTGCACGACGTCATGCCCTACGAGGAAGCCAAGATCCGCATCCTCAACGGCAGCCATAGCTGCATCGCCTGGGCCGGAAGCCTGCGCGGCCATGGTTATATCCACGAAGCCGTTGCCGACCCGGTGGTGCGGCAGCTGGCCTTCGACTACATCAGCGACGAGGTGATCCCCTGCCTGCAGCCGAGCCCGCTGAACCTGGGGGCCTACCGGGACATCGTGCTGCAGCGCTTCGGCAATCCCTTCATCGAGGACAGCCTCGAGCGCGTTGCCGCGGATAGCTTCGCCAAGCTGCCGGGCTACATCGTGCCCACCATGCGCGAACGGCTCGGGCGGGG
>CAJCJI010000324.1 GCA_903970595.1 Verrucomicrobiota bacterium | reverse complement strand
ATGGACCCCGCCACGAGCGAGGAGCGCAGGGCACCGCCGCAGGCGGCGCAAACGCAGGGGCATGTTCTTTTGGTTACTTTTCTTGCGTCAAGAAAAGTAACTCGCCGAAGGCGAAATACGCAGTTCAGCTGTAGGGAGGATACGGGCCGCGCGCAAGCGCGCTCGCCTAGGCCTCGGGGTCAGCACCAGCACGCGCATACCGCGTCCGGAACCCCGCACAGCCGCTGCTGACAGGATGGTGTCAGCAGCGCCGGCGCAGCATAGTCGGCGTGCACCTTCGCACCAGCCCACCGACAGAGAACAACCATGAGCCGTGAACAGCAACGCCGCAACCTCCCCGTGTGGTTCGAGATCCCGGTGATCGACATGCCGCGGGCGATCCGCTTTTACGAAACCCTGTTCCAGTCGCCGCTGATCCATGACGGCAGCGGCCCGATCGAGATGGCCATCTTCCCGCGCCGGGACGAGGGCGGCACCACCGGCTGCCTGGCGCGCGGCGAGATGCTCGAGCCGGGCAGCGTCGGCACGGTGGTCTACCTCAACGCCGATCCGCAGCTCGACCAGGCGCTGGAGCGGGTCAAGGCCGCCGGCGGCGAGGTGCTGGTGCCGCGCACCGAGTTGCCCGACGACATCGGCTGCTTTGCCCAATTTCGCGACAGCGAAGGCAACCGCGTCGGCCTGCACGCGCTGAACTGATCCACCATTACAGGAGCACGCTCATGATTCTAGGACTGCGCAGCGCGATCTACCCGACCCCGGAACTGGCCGAGGGCCGCGACTGGTACGCCAAGGTGCTGGGCATCGCGCCGTATTTCGACCAGCCGTTCTACGTCGGCTTCAGCGTCGGCGGCTTCGAGCTGGGCCTGATTCCCGACGGCAGACCCGGGGCGCTCGGCGCCCAGGCCTACTGGGGCGTGCCCGATCTCGAGGCTGAACTGGCGCGGCTGATCAAGCTCGGGGCCAAGGCCAACGAGCCGGCCAAGGATGTCGGCGGCGGCATCAAGGTGGGCTCGGTGCTGGACCCGTTCGGCAATGTCTTCTCGCTGATCGAGAACCCGCAGTTTGATCCGAAGGCGGTCAAGTAGCGGATTTTGATTTAGATGCCCCTCCTCCGCTTGTGGTGTGTCCCCGGCTTTATGGGGAGAGAGTGTGGCCCAGAGAGCCGGGAAAGCCCCTCTCCCCCAGCCCCTCTCCCGCGAGCGGGAGAGGGGAGAAGTAGGGCCGCCGCAGGCATACAAAGAATTTATAGAATCCAGGAAGACCCTATGAACCCGGCATCGGCCCTGCTGCTCTGCCTCAAACTCGGCTATGCGGTGCTGGCGCTGCTGCTGCCGGACCTCGCCCCGCTGCTGGTTCCCGTCCTGCGGCACCTAAGCGTTTCGCGCCCGGCCGCGGCCGGCGCCATCCAGGCTTGAGGACCGCTATGCTTGCGATCCCATGAGACGTGCCGACCGACTCTTCCAGATCGTGCAGTACCTGCGCGGGCGGCGGCTCACCACCGCGGCCCAGCTGGCCGATTGGCTGGAAGTGTCGCAGCGCACCGTGTACCGCGACATCCAGGACCTGGAACGCACCGGCGTGCCGATCGAGGGCGAGGCGGGTGTCGGCTACCGGCTGCGGCCGGAATTCGATCTGCCGCCGCTGATGTTCAGCTATGCCGAGGTGGAAGCGCTGGTGGCGGGGGCGCGCATGATCGGCAGCTGGGGCAGCCCGCAGCTGAAGCAGGCCGCGGAACTGGCCCTGGCCAAGATCGCGGCGGCCCTGCCCGAGCCGCGCCGCATCGAGATGGAGCGGACCCGCCTGTACGCGCTGAGCGGCGCCGCCCCGGCCGTCGGCGATGTGCTTGACACCCTGCGCCACGTCATCGACGGCCGCGTCGTCACCCTGCTCGACTACAAGGACGCCGCCGGCCAGCCCAGTACCCGGCACGTCTGGCCGCTGGGCCTGTATTTCTGGGGCAGCACCTGGACGCTGGCGGCCTGGTGCGAACTGCGCAAGGACTTCCGCAACTTCCGCCTGGACCGCATCGCCGGCGCCTACTCCACCGAGCGCCTGTTTCCGGACGAGGCCGGACGCCGCCTGGAAGATTTCGTCCGCGCCATGCGGTCGGAACAGCGGGAATAGCAAATTAGTGCGGGAATCGGGAATGGGGAGTCGGGAATCGTAGAAGCAAGGGGGAAGTAACGATTCCCCGTTCCCGACTTCCGACTTATTCCGCCCGATCCGCCCGCTTGCGGTCCTGTTCCTTGAGGTGCTTCTTGCGCACCCGGATCGAGGCGGGGGTCAGCTCGACCAGTTCGTCGTCGTTGATGAACTCCAGCGCCTGCTCCAGCGAGAACTTCACCGCCGGGGTCAGCAGCACGTTTTCGTCCGAGCCTGCGGCGCGCATGTTGGTCAGCTTCTTGCCCTTGAGGGCGTTGACCACCAGGTCGTTGTCGCGCGAGTGGATGCCGACGATCTGGCCCTCGTAGATCTCGTCGCCCGGCTCGGAGATCATGCGGCCGCGCTCCTGCAGGTTGAACAGCGCGAATGCCGGCACCGAGCCCTGGTCGTTGGAGATCATCACGCCGTTGTGGCGCTGGCCGATGTCCGAGCTTTCCGCCTTGGGGCCGAAGTGGTCGAAGTTGTGGAACAGCAGGCCGGTGCCCTTGGTCATGGACATGAATTCGGTGTGGAAGCCGATCAGCCCGCGCGAGGGGATGGTGTATTCCAGGCGCACGCGGCCCTTGCCGTCCGGAACCATGTTCTGCATCTTGCCGCCGCGCTCGGCCAGGCCCTGGATCACGCCGCCCTGATCCTTGTCCTCGACGTCGGCCACCAGGGCCTCGTAGGGCTCGCAGATCTTGCCGTCGATTTCCTTGAGGATCACCTGCGGCCGCGCCACCGCGATCTCATAACCTTCGCGGCGCATTTTTCCAGCAGGATGCCCAGGTGCAGCAGGCCGCGGCCGGACACCAGGAACTGGTCGCCGGAATTGCCCGGCTCCACGCGCAGCGCCACATTGGTTTTCAGCTCGCGCTGCAGGCGCTCGGCGATCTGGCGCGAGGTGAGGAACTTGCCTTCCTTGCCGGCGAAAGGCGACTTGTTGACCTCGAACATCATGCTCATGGTCGGCTCGTCGACCTGCAGCGTCGGCATCTGCTCCGGGAATTTGACGTCGCAGATGGTTTCGGAAATGCCCAGTTCGGCGATACCGGTGACGGCGATGATGTCGCCCGCCTCGGCTTCCGGCACCTCGACCTTGTCCAGGCCCATGAAGCCCAGTACCTGCAGTACGCGGCCCTGGCGCACGGCGCCGTCGCGGCCGACCACCGACACCGGCATATTGGTCCTGACCTTGCCGCGGGTGATGCGGCCGGTGCCGATGACGCCGACGTAGCTGGAGTAGGCCAGTGATGTCACCTGCATCTGGAACGGGCCGTCGGCATTGACTTTGGGCGGCGGCACCTGATCGACGATGACCTGGAACAGCGGGTCCATATTACCCTCGCGCACTTCCGCGAGGGGGCCGGCGTAGCCGTGCAGCGCGGAGGCGTAGACCACCGGGAAATCGAGCTGCTTGTCGGTGGCGCCGAGGCGGTCGAACAGGTCGAACACCTGGTCGATGACCCAGTGCGGCCGCGCGCCCGGCCGATCCACCTTGTTCACCACCACGATCGGGTTCAGGCCCATGTTGAAGGCCTTCTGGGTGACGAAGCGGGTTTGCGGCATGGGGCCGTCGGCGGCGTCCACCAGCAGGCAGACGCAATCCACCATCGACAGCACGCGCTCAACCTCGCCGCCGAAGTCGGCGTGTCCGGGGGTGTCGACGATGTTGATGCGGTACTGGGTGTCGGTGCGCTTGTCGGTCCAGCGGATCGCGGTGTTCTTGGCCAGGATGGTGATGCCGCGCTCGCGTTCCAGGTCGTTGGAGTCCATCACCCGCTCGCCCAAGTTCTCGCGCACGTCGAGCGTTCCGGACTGGCGCAGGAGCTTGTCGACCAGGGTGGTCTTGCCATGATCGACGTGGGCGATGATGGCGATGTTGCGAAGATTCTCAATCACGGGGGCACCAGAACAGAATTGAAGCGGCGGCTGGCGGTATTGCTTGCCGCGCTGGTCCGGTCCAAGGGCGGACCGGAACTCGACATGATGTCACAAAGCCAAAAAGATCGCGGATTGTACGCGGATCAATGTTAAAACGCAGCTGTTTTCAGGGTGTGGCCGCAGTGCGGGGGAGCTATTTGACGCTTTGGGACGGCCGTTAGACCGATTCCGCCTTAGCGGGACGATCTTTATCTCTTTTTGGTTCTTCTCTTGCCGCGCCCGACTGTGCCTTTTGACCCGAAACAGGATGCGCTAAAGTTCTTCGCAGGCACCGGATCCCAGCCGATGAAAAATCTTCGTTCGCGCCAGCGCGGCGGCATGCTCAGCCTGCTGCTGGCGCTTTTGGTCATCGGCCTGCTGGCCTATTTTGCCGTGCGCTCACACAGCGTCCGGCAGCCGGCGGCCGGGCCGGCGGGCGCGGGCAATCAGCAACAACTGGTGCTGTGCTCCAAGCTCGCCAGCGACCTGGTCGGCCGCACCGGCGGCATCGGCGCGGACTACAAGGCCGGCTATGAGGCCCTGCCGCCGAGTTGCCGCGGCATGCTGCCGCCGCCGGCGGGGGTGACGCCGTACTTGCCTGAATCGCAGAGCCAGTAAAGCCCGGCCGCCGAGGCCTATAAATCCTCGAAGCTGCCGCCGCGCCCGCGGCCGGAAGCGAAGCGGGAGGCGCCGCGCGCCGTTTCGCCGCTGGCCAGCGTTTGCAGGCCGCGGCGGGTTTCATTGCGCAGCGCCTCGTCCATACCCAGATCGAACTGCTCATAGGCGCTGAGCCGGTCGTTGCGCATACAGAGCTGAGGAAAGCGCGCCAGCTCCGCCGCCAGCGCTTCGGCGGCGGCGCGCGCGTCGCCCCGCGGCACCACGCGGTTGGCCAGGCCCATCTGCTGCGCTTCGTCGGCGTGCACCGGCCGGCCGCTGAGGATCAGGTCCATGGCGCGCGACAGGCCGATCAGGCGCGGCAGGCGGATAGTACCGCCGTCCACCAGGGGCACGCCCCAGCGGCGGCAGAACACCCCAAACACCGCGTCGTCCTCCATCACCCGCAGATCGCACCAGCAGGCCAGCTCGAATCCTCCCGCCACCGCGTAGCCGGACACCGCCGCGATCACCGGCTTGGACAGGCGCAGGCGGGTCGGGCCGAGAGGCCCGTCGCCGTCCTCCGCTACCCGGTTGGGCGGCTGGCCGGCCGCCAGCGCCTTGAGATCGGCGCCGGCGCAGAAGTGCCCGCCCGCGCCCCATAGCACCGCCACGTCGGCCTGCGGGTCCGCCTCGAATGCCAGGAACGCCTCGGCCAACGCCTCGGCCGTGGCCCGGTCGATGGCATTGCGCACCTCGGGACGGTTGATGATGACGGTGGTGACGCGGTCCAGTTTTTCGATGCTCACGGTCATTGTCGGGCTCCAGTCTGAGTCGCTTCATCGTAGACTAGCGCGGCAAGAACCAGACGGAGACGCCATGATCATCGTCACCAGCGAAAACGTCGCCGGCCACCGGGTGCGGGAGACCAAGGGGCAGGTGTTCGGGGTGGTGGTGCGCAGCCGCGGCATCGGCGGCAACATCATGGCCGGCCTGCGCTCACTCGGCGGCGGCGAGATTCCGGAGTACACCCAACTGCTCGAAGAAGCCCGCCGCCACGCCATCGACCGCCTGCGCATGAACGCGACCAAGATGGGCGCCAACGGCGTCATCATGATGCGCTTCGACTCGGCCGAGATCGGCCAGACCATGTCGGAGATCGTCGCCTACGGCACCGCCGTGGTGCTCGAGCCGGTGGGCTGAGCCATGCTGCGGAAAATTCTTATCGTCATCGGCATCGCGCTGCTGCTCGCGGCGGCGGTGCTGCTGGCCGCGGGCAAGTATATTTTTCTGCCGCATGTGGTGATATTGGGGCTGATGCTGACTGCGGGCATCGTGTGGGAGCGCTGGCAGTACAAGAAGCCTTCGGCCGGCCGGCCGGGGGCGGGATGGCAGGCGACCGGCGAGCGGTTTGTCGATCCGCAGTCGGGGAAGACGATCGAGGTTTATTTCGATCCGCGCAGTGGCGAGAGTCATTATGTGGAGATGGGGCATTAGGTTTCCGGTGCCGCGGTCTCAGCTTCCGTCATTTCCGCGAGCGTGGGAATCCAGCTGTTATTGTCATTCTGAGCGCAGCAAAGAATCTGGCCTCGCAGCTCTGAGACTTTTGCGCACGCGCTTGCGCGCGACCATTGGCACCCGAGCGGGACCTTTCTGTTCCGCCCCTGATGGGCGGGTTACTTCTCTTTGGTTTCGCCCAATACTGTCCGGTTAATCCGGCAATAAAATCAGTTGCTTGGCGGAGGGGTGGTCGAAGTTGTGCGAGGCAGGCCTG
>CAJCJI010000323.1 GCA_903970595.1 Verrucomicrobiota bacterium | reverse complement strand
GGCGCCGGAGCGGCCGGCTGCGGGGCCGCATCGCCGGCCCCGGCGTCGCGCGCGGGGAAGCGTTCTGCAAGATCCGGTTTGTCCGCGGACTTGCTCAGCGCAATATGAATGGCGTCGAGCAAATCCTGTTCGCGAAACGGCTTTTGCAGGAACTCGAGAGCCCCGCCTTTCATGGCGCGCACGCTCATCGGAACATCGCCATGTCCGGTGACGAACACGATCGGCAAGCGATCGCCCAGCGCGTTCAACTCCGATTGCAGGTCGAGGCCGCTGATGCCGGGCAGCCTGACGTCAAGCACCAGGCACGAAGGGCCGGGAACGCGGCGATGGCGCCTGAACTCGAGCGCGGAGGCAAACAGCTCCACTTTCAGTCCGACCGAGCGCATCAGGTTGCCCAGGGACTCGCGCACCGACACATCGTCGTCGACGACATAGATCACCGCATCCGACATGGATGCGGGTTCGGGCAAAGGCTCGGCGATTCTGCTTTTGTTGGTCAAAACGAAAACTCTGTTCACTGGCCTGGCCGGCAGGGCCTGCCGATTCGACGATCATAGCGGGCGGCCGATGTCCTTACACCATCCGCGCCGCCGCGTTCAGCTCATGTCGCGCACTGCAAAATCCTCGCCCGCTATCGAAGAAGCCGCCGGTACAGGCGCCGAAGCGGGCTCGCACAGGAGCATCAGGCGGAAGCACATGCCATAGGTCCGGTTGCGCATCGCCTGCAGCTTGCCGGAGTGGCTTTCCACGATCGACTGGCTGATCCACAGGCCCAGTCCGGTACCTTCCGCCTTGGTCGTAAAAAAGGCCGTGAACAGCTTGTCCAGATCCTCTTCGTCAACCCCCGGGCCGGAGTCGCACACGTCCACAGCGATTCCGGCACTGGCGCCCTCCTGGCGCGCCGTACGGATCAGCAGCTGCCGCGGACGGGCGGTGATGGCCGCCATCGCTTCCACCGCATTCAGGACCAGGTTGAGAAATGCCTGCTGCAGCTGGATGCGTTCGCCGCGAATCGGCGGCAACTCGGGATCCAGTTCGAGGGAAACCGCCACCTGGTGCCGGCCCAGCTCGCCTTCCATCAGTTCCAGCACCTGGCGCACGATGTCGTTGAAACCGACCGGCTCCCAGTTCGCTTCGCCTTTGCGCATCAGCGCGCGAATCCGCGCGATCACGTCGCTGGCGCGCTTGGCGTCGCGCATGATCCAATTGAGCGTATTGCCGGCCTCCTTCAGGTTTGGCGAGGCGCTTGCCAGCCAGCGCAGGCAGGCGTTGCCGTTGGTGACGATCGCCGCCAGGGGCTGGTTGAGCTCATGGGCGATGGAGGCGGTGAGTTCGCCGATGGTAGTCAGCCGTGCGGCGTGGGCCAGGTTCGCGCGCGCCGAAAGCAGGGCTTCCTCGGTGCGCTTGCGTTCCGAAACGTCCTCGCAGAACGCGATCACGAAGCGTGGGAACTCCGGCGTGCCGGCCACCAGCGCCACGTGCATGCGCAGCCAAGCCCCGGCGGCGGCGTGCAAGGGCAATTCCATCTCGATGCGCTGGCGCCTTGCGGCAAGCAGTTCGCCGAATTGGGCGCCAAAGGCGGAGCGATAGGACTCCGGCAGGCAGGCGGCCAGCCCGCGCCCGTCGCCGTCCGCGTCGGGTATTTCGACCAGGTCCGTGAAGCGCCGGTTGCTGACGATGATGCGGCCGCCTTCGTCCGCCAGGGCCATGCCGACCACCGCGTTGTCGAACACCGCCCGCCAGCGCAGCTCCGCCACACGCCGATCGTGTTCCGCCTGTTCCCGGTGCGTGACTTCCGAGCGCAGCGCCTGGCTGACCCGCTCCAGCTTGACGCCGCCCTCCTGCACCCGCGAGGCCAGTTCGGCCTGCGTCTTCTGCATGGCAAGCTCGGTGCGCTTGCGCCAGGCGCCGAACCAGTTGCCGGCGAGCATCGCCAGTGAGAAGCCGATGAAAAATGGCAGATCGTCGGGCGCAATGCTCAGGCTGTAATACGGCCGGACGAAAAAATAGTCGCAGGTCAGGGTGCTGAGGACCACCGCGGTCCAGCCCGCCGCCCGGCCGCCGACCCAGGCGCTGGCGATTCCGGCGATCAGAAACAGCAGCCAATAGGGAAGTTCCAGCCACTGGCGCATCAGCAGGGTCAAGCCCAGGGCGATGCCCACAGAGAAAAACGCAATCTCCAGCTTGCGGACGATCAGTGCACGGTTTTGCCAGAACTGGGGCGTCATGACCGGCTCATCGCCGCATCAGCCTGGAGCGGCTTGTATGCAGTGCACCAGCGTGGAGCAGATCTTGCCGGATATGGCGCGGCAAACCCGCGAGGGCTTCCTGCCGGAAGCGCAATCCAAAAGCGTGAATCGCACTAGATTGGTGCATCGACGCCTGCGATCCAACCCGGGCGGGCTGCTTCGGCGCAGCCTGCGGTGCTGTGACGAGCATGGTGAAGACTGCTCAGCCCGTTTGACCGGCTTGAGCCAGGTAGGCCTCGTACAGCAAGGCCTGGGCTTCCGCACGCGGCATGAGCAAGACAAAGGCGGAAACCGAAAGCGCACCGGCGATGCGTTCGATGGTGTCCACGCCGACATTCAATTCCTGGCGTTCGATTGCGCTGATGTGGCTGCGCCGCAGCTGGCAGCGCCCGCCCAGGTCTTCCTGCGAAAAATTGAAGATGGTCCGGGCCATTTGCAGATTGCCGGCGATGGCGGCCCGCGACACTCCTGCGGCGATGGTCTTGGCCATGCAGAATCCTCTCTAGCTAAGCGCGCTGGGCGCCGCGCGCAGCCGACGGTGGCTGGAGCGGAGTGCAAAACAAATCGGCTGCGCGTCGTGGAGAGCGGACATGCCGCAAGCTTAAGTCATTGAACTGCCTAATCCAATCCACAAATCGAGCACGTTTTTGATGCGCCTTGCGTGCACGGCTTGGCATGAATCATGAAGAAAGCAAAACGACTTAAATATTACTCATGATCTCCAATCCTGACGTTTAAACAGGGCGGAGCTCGCACCATTGACTCCGCACGCATGCAACAGCGGGCGGCTGCCGGAAACAGCCAGTGACCAACGATGCGGGAGCGTCCGAATTCGCCGTATACCTGGCGCCGGGAACAGCGCCGCTTGCGCCGCAGGAGATCGGCATGATCACGCTGCAGACCGCCGCCTTGCTGGGCTGCGATGCGCGGGAAATCGTGCCGGTGCCGATCGAGCTCGACAACGTCGGCGAGATCGAAGAAGAGTTTTCCCAGATACCGCAATCCGAGCAAAGCCGGGAACCTTACCTGGCCTTGCTGACGCTGCTGCGTAACGGCGCACATGCCATCGGTCAGCGCTGCTGCCTGCTGGTCTACGACCTGCGGGCGCCATTTCCGGCCCTCGATTACCTCAAGGGCCTGGCCGAGATCACCCGCCTGCCGGTATTCCTGGGGGTGTGCCACCAGCCCCTCGCCGGGCAAACGCATCGCCAGATCCTGGTGCGCAAGCTGCGCTAGGGAACCTCTGATCAATTCCATGCCCTGCCGTTGCCCCCCATTTTGCGCCAGGCTAGGCGCGAGCGACGCTG
>CAJCJI010000322.1 GCA_903970595.1 Verrucomicrobiota bacterium | reverse complement strand
CGCCCTACGGGCTGCGAAACGGCGGCGAGCGACTTTGGATGGGCGGGGCGAATCCAACGAATTGTTCCCGCGATTGAGATCGCGTCCCTCACCCGCGCCTGGCGGCGCGGCCTCTCCCCGCAGCTTCGCAGGGGACGCGTCCCAAGGAGAGAGGCAAACCAAGAGGATCGTATGAAGAAACTTAGCGACACTGAAGCGGCGACGTTGCGCACGACTTATGCGGCGATGATGGTGGCTTTGCAGCGGGGGCGGGTGCCTTGCGGGGCGGAGTTGCAGAGGCTGATGAAGGCTTCGTGGGACATTGTGCGGGAGCCGGGTGATCCGGCGCTTTCGTTCCGGCAGAAGCAGGCGGCGTCGCCGATCCTGTTGCCGTTCGGGCCGGGGATGCAATGAGCGCGCCGGGGGATGTGATCGCGGGGCTGGCGCCGCCGCAGGACAATGCGCCTGCGCGTAATCCGGCGGCCTGGCCGTACCGGCGGGCGCGGGTGGCGGAGGATACCGGGCGGGACCGGGATGCCGCCGGTGATGGAGACAGCGGGTCCGGCGCGGAGGGACGGCAGGCGGCGCCGGAGGCGCTGAGTGCGCTGGCGGGGTATATCCGGTCGAGCTGGTCGCGCAACAAGCGTGCGCGCGATGTGATGGAGGAGCGGCTGCTGGCCTGCCTGCGCGCGCGCCGCGGGGTGTATGCGCAAAGCGAGTTGGGGCAGATGTGGACGGCGGATGCGGGGGAGCCGATTTATCTGCCGCTGACGGCGGGCAAGATGCGCGCGGCCGAGGCGGCGCTGCGCGAGTTGCTGCTGCCGGACGGCGAGCGGCCCTGGGGGCTGGACCCGAGCCCGCTGCCGGAGCTGCCGCCGGAGGTGATGGCGCCGATCGAGCAGCAGGCCGGCGTGCTGGCGCGCCAGCAGATGGAGCAGTTGGCGGCGCAGACGGGGCAGGTGCTGCGGCTCGACCAGTTCCAGCGGCTTTCGGTCAGGCTGCGCGAGCAGGTCCAGGACCAGGCGCTGGCGGCCTTGCGCGAGGAGGCCAAGGCGCGCGCGGCGCGGATGGAGGATGTGATCGAGGAGCGGATGGAACGCGGCGGCTATTACAAGGCGATTGCCGAGTTCGTGCAGCATTTCTGCACGTTTCCGGCGGCGGTGCTGAAGGGACCTTACCTGCGCAGCGGCAAGCGGCTGTCCTGGCGCCACTCCGGCGAACCGGATGTGGTGAGCGCGCCAGAGTTGTGCTGGACCGCGGTGAGTCCGTTCGACTGCTATCCGGCGCCGGAGGCGGAGAGCTGCCAGGACGGGGATTTCATCGAGCGCATCCGCATGTCGCGCGCGGACCTGTACCAGTGCATAGCCACGCCGGGTTACAGCGAGCGGGCGATCCGCAATGTGCTGGCCACGCACCAGTCCGGCGGGCTGCGCACCTGGCTGTGGACCGATGCGGAGCGCAAGGCGCTGGAGGGCGCGACCCACGACACCTGGATCCCGGACTACCTGGTGGACGCGCTGCACTTCTGGGGCAGCGTCGAGGGGCGGGTGCTGATCGAGAACGGGGTGACGGAAGGGGTGGGCGATCCGCTGGCGTATTACGAGGTGGATGCGGTACTGATCGGTTCCGAGGTGATCCGCTGCGAGATCAACGACGATCCGCTGGGGCGGCGGCCGTATCACAATGCCAGCTTCGACCCGGTGCCGGGGGCTTTCTGGGGCAATTCGATCTACGACTTGATGCGCGATTGCCAGGCGATGGTGAATGCCTGCGCGCGGGCGCTCAACGCGAACCTGGGGCTGGCCTCCGGGCCGATCATGGGCATCGACCTGGCCCAGCTTGCCGCCGGGCAGGACCCGAAGGCGCTGCGGCCGCTGCAGATCATCCAGCTCGACCGTTCGCGGGCGCAGTCCGCATCGGCGCCGATCGAGTGGTACCAGGCGGACAGCCGGGCGGCCGAGTTGCTGAGCATCATCGCGCAGTTCGAGCAGAAGGCGGACGACCTGACCGGGCTGCCGCGCTATCTCAACGGTGTGCAGGACGGCAGCGGCGCGGCGGGCACGGCTTCGGGCCTGTCGATGCTGATGGGTTCGGCGGCCAAGGGCTTGCAGCGGGCGGTGGCGAACATCGACCGCGGGGTGATCGGCAGGACGGTGGAAGCCGCCTATGTGCACGAGATGCTGTACAACCGGGACGAGACCATCAAGGGCGATTGCACGGTGAGCGCGCGCGGCGCTTCCGCGGTGCTGATCAAGGAGCACCTGCAGCAGACGCGCACGCAGTTCCTGGCGATGACGGCGAACCCGGTGGATATGCAGATCATCGGCATGAAGGGGCGGCGCGCGATCCTGGCCGAAGTGGCCAAGACGCTGCAGATGCCGGCCGGGGACATCCTGCCGAGCGAACAGGAATTGCAGGCGCAGCAGGACAGCCGGCAACAGGTGACGCCCAAGCCGACGCCGGATGCGGTGGTGCGGGCGCAGACCGACGAGAAGAAGATCGCGTCCAACGAACGCATCGTCAGCGCCAGGATCGCGGGCGCGCTGGCCAGGGAACATCTGATCCGGAGGGGAAAGCATGCAGAGACTGACGCAGGAACACTACAAGGCCCTCCGCCGGCTTAAGCGGCAGCCTGAGGGCGCGGTGCTGCTCGGACTGCTGCGGGCAGCGCTGGAGGAGGCGCAGGTGGGGCTGCGGACGGCGACGGGGGAGCGGATCGGGTGGGGGCAGGGGGAGGCGCAGTGCCTGGCGGGGTGGGTGCGGTGTTTTGAGGATGCGGAGAGGCTGGGGGCGCAGTAGGGTGGCCTCCGGGCGCCGGCTGTGCCCTCTTGCTCTCGGCGAGATTTTCGGAGCCTATCTTCTGCACGGTGTTTGCACACCGTTGAACAGAGTTCTGCAAATCCATACTTCAAAATGACAACCCATTAGCCGTTGGTTAGGAATAGAGTTGGGCAAAATGCTATGAATCGTGACGATTTACAGGCCACAGAACATAGCGAACAAAAGAAATTCGCGAGCAGTCGACTATGGCAATACGATACTTCGACGGTGGGATCAGATGGCGAGTCTCTTGGATATTGATCTTAAGAAGGGGCAGAAGTAAATGCGGAAGCTGGTGGCAAGGGTAGTTGCGGGCCTTCTTGTAACGGCAGGACTTGTCTTAGCCTTATCTTCTTATGTCTTTTGCGCGTCGTGGTATGCCGAGGACGAGTTTCAGGGCTTATTCGATCGCGACGATGCGGCATTTGTGGAGATTCTGGCAGCGGCGGCCATACTCTGCTGTGGGGTTGTGGTCGGTGTGTTTTTGTTGAGGCGGCGAAGAGGGCTTGCAGTGATCTTGGTCGCTGCAGCGATGCTTTTGTCAGCGGCACAGATTGTTTTGCTGGAAACCCGCTCCATGTGCGTGTCTTTGCCTGGACTGGTTCGCGGCAGCAATCGGGTGATGATGGTCGAGTACGGGAAGTGACGGCTCGTAGTGCCGCCCAGTGAACGGCGGGTCGCGGACCCGCCCTACGGGGTGTAGTTCTCATCCTCGGGTGGATCGCCGGATTCGTTGCCTTTCTTGGGTTTGAGTTGCTGCGCCACCAGGAGCGCCTCGTTGCGCGGGTCCTGGACGTTGCCCAGGCCGAAGAGTAGAAGCGCTGCGCCCAGGACGTAGGCGCCGGTGCTGCGCCTTCTGGCGTAGCGGATCAGGCGAACGCCGGCATAGGTCAGCACCAGCACGGCTCCGGTTTCCAGCAGGATGCGCAGGAGCAGGTGTATGCCGTCCATGCTTTGACACTCCGGGGTGTAAAAGGCGGCCACCAAGAAATGGCCTGTTTATTCGATGAGGCTTGTGTTCGGCTTTATCAAGTATGGCAAGACTGTGCGAAGCGGGTGACGATCATGCCGGAGGGACTAAGTCTTCAAGATGATTCCGGAGAGGCTGCGCAGGGGTCGCTTAAACCATGGGCGTCTTGGGAGGGTTTGGGCTTGCGCGGGCCTGGCGATGATGGCGTTTCCGATGCGGCAGGCGGTTTGCTGTATCGAACGGGCATATCTGCGGGCGCCGATGGCTCCTCATCTGATTCGGCGCAATACGTTCAAACACCGCCTTCGCGCGGGCTATCGCAGAATGCTGCTTTATGGGACAAGCTCGTCGATATCTGGAGCGACGAGGGATTGCTTGGCGACAAGCTGCTGCAGACGCAGCGATGGGCTGCGTCCATGAGTCCGAAGGACCGGAATGAACAGCAATCGGCTCGGACTCAGTGGGGCTTGAATCCGCCGGAATCGGCCGGCGCTGGAGCGTACGGGTTGCGTGCACCGCGGCTCACTTCCTCAGGCTTTCCGATTGCTTTGTCGTGGGTACATGCGGAGGATCCGGCGCAATCGGATGGGCTACCTGTTAACCCGCCAGCCGCTGCGGCCCCGGCGAATCCCTTGATTTCTTCCTTCGCGGAATTGCCTTCTGCTCATCCGGCGGATGTTGCCGAGGGAACCATTGACCCGAATACCGCCCTCATGCAGAGTGTACGTGCGGCTGGCGGCAATCCCTATGAGGACGCGCACCATGCTCCCGGCGCCGTTGACGGGGTGGACTATGGGTTCATTGCCGCCAATGAGGGCGGGGTACTCCAAAATGGGTATGTACCCAGCAGGCACGGTCAAGCTATCGGGAAGAGCGGGGTAACGATCGGAGGGGGTGTGGACCTTGGGCAGCAATCGGCTGGCGGTTTGCGACAGCTTGGTGTAAGTGACGACATCATTTCTACCATTGCTCCCTACCTGGGATTGCAAACTACGGCTGCGCAAGCCTACCTGGGCCAGCATCCACTGACGCTCAGCCCCGGTCAAGCGACAGCCCTGACAAATGCGCTAAACCAGAAGACGGTGTCGACCATCGCGTCAAATTTCAATGCAGCTTCAACGACGGTTCGATTCCGAGATCTCCCTGCTGGTGTTCAGACGGCGATCGCAGACCTCGCCTTCCAATATGGAACCGATCTGGCGACGGCGACGCCGACTTTCTGGAAGCAGGTGACGTCGGGCGATTGGCAGGGGGCAATCGACAATTTGTCGAATTGGGGATCCTACCAAGGCAGGCGGGCAGCGGAAGCAAGGCTGCTCCAAAAAGATCTTCGACGCGGTCTGTTGGGAGTTGGCAGCTCTGGACTTACTCAATGAATGTTGGCGCGGGAGGCCAAATGACTAAAGGGTTTGTTGTTCGCGCACTTCATCTATGGGCTGCCTTGGTATTGTGCGGGATTGCCGGTGTTTGCCCGGCCGATTCTGACTGGTGGTCCGACGCAAATCTTACGCGGCAGTTGTGGATATCCATTCAGAAATTCACCGGCAATGCTTCCGGGGGCTACTTTGAACCCAATGATTCTTTGGCATCACAGATCAGCGAAGGGCTAGGGGGGCCGCCGGATCCGGCGAAGCAGCTCACAGATGGAAGCCGGCTTCTTTCGGCGACGAGGTTTCATAGCGGCAACGAGCACGCCGCAGTGGTGATTGACTCGAATATCAATGTCATTTCCGCGGCGTTGATCAGCTATGGTTGTCACTACACAGTTCCCGCTGCCAATGCAGCCTCGGAGAGCCGGGGCGGTTCTTCGCCAAAGTCTGGTAAACCAGTTTCCTGCTGGCACGAGCCGCGGTTGACCATAATCAAGCGCGGAGCAATCAGTGATCCGGTACGTGAGGCATTTGTTGCATGGGCGCGATCTTATTCAGCGGATATCCAATGCGAAGAGCGCGTCCTGGGTGGTGCTGAAGATAAAGTTGTAAAAGAATGTGCGAGTGAAGACGGCAAGGCTCAAGAGAAACAATAGGAGCGGCCACGGTTCGTAGTACCGCCCGGTGAACGGCGGGTCGCGGACCTACGAGGTGTGGTTCTCGTCCTCGGTGGGATCGCCGGCATCGTTGCCTTTCTTTGGTTTGAGTTGCTGCGCCACCAGGAGCGCCTCGTTGCGCGGGTCCTGGACGTTGCCCAAGCCGAACAGAAGAAGCGCCGCGCCCAGGACGTAGGCGCCGGTGCTGCGCCTTCTGGCGTAGTGGATCAGGCGAACGCCGGCATAGGCCAGCAGCACGGCTCCGGTTTCCAGCGGGATGCGCAGGAGCAGGTGTATGCCGTCCATGCTTTGGGTGCTCCGCAGTGCAACGGAAAATGGGCCGGCAGATGCCGGTCTGTTCATTTGCTTGGGGTTGAGATTCAGCTTATCAAGTACGGCAAGGGCGCGTGTGCCGGGGATCGATCATGCCAGACGGGCTTAATGTTCAGAATGATTCCGGAGTTGCCGGACCAGGGCTGATCGAGCCGCGGGCGCCATGGCGGGGCCTGGGCTTGCAGGGTCCGGACACCGATACCGGCACGGATGCGGTCACCGGCGCGCAATTTCAAACGGGAGTGCCCGGCAGCGTCGAGGGCGCGGCAGATGCTCGGGGGCATCTCGATGGGATGGGACTCCCGTTGCAGGGAAATTCGCAGTATCACAACTCCTGGGACCGGCTTGTCGATATCTGGAGTTCAGATGGCTTGCTTTCCGATAAACTGCGGCAGACGCGCCAGTGGGGAACTGGTGTATTTCCGTCGTCACAGCAATTGGAGGGGACCGCACAGGTTTCGCAAGGATTAGCTACGCCGGAAATCCCGGCGATCGGCCTTTTGGCGGGCAGTGCGGATTCTCTGCTTTCCAGTTCGGTTCCAGCGCGATCGGATCTGGATAGAGTTACCGGTCCGGACGTTCACGTGCCGAGTCAGGCGCAATCTGCTTCGGACGGGCTTTATGCGAGCAAAGGGTATGGCTATCGAAAGAGCCAGGTGGTACATCAATCTCATTACTACGATCCGATCGTTCACTCCCACGATCAGTCGGGCGGTTTGTCACGCAGGGTCGGCGATGCACTCCCCGCAACGCAGCAGCAGGCAATTGACGCAATCATTTCAGCCGGCCATAGCGCGGGAATGACGGACAATCAGATCGCCCTCACCTTAGCAATTGCTCGAGAGGAGTCGGGATTCAATCCCGACGCCGCAGCAGGTACGACGAGCGCCAGTGGCCTCGGGCAGTTTGTTGACGCGACAGGAAAGAAATACGGGTTGGATGGTGGCAATCGTTGGAATCTTGATGCCCAGGCCCGGGCCTTGGTCCAACTCACGCTTGAAAACATAAATCTCGCCAAGTCAAAAGGGTATACTGGAGCAGACGTCGATCGCTACACGTATGCCTATCATCATGACGGTCCAGGCCTGAAACATGGCGGACTGGACATCGCCGCAAGGCACGTGGTACCAACAATCGGTACATATCTGCCGTATGTTCAAAGCACAACAAGCACCAATGCGCACTGATTTTCTACGGGGCGGAAACCGGCTGATTCGTCTCGCCTCAATTGTCCTTGCCGGTGTGATTTGCCGGGTGTCGGCCGATCAACCGATCCTGGTCGAAGGCGGCGGCGCCAAAATTTCCATCGACACAAGTTCCGATCCGTCGAGTCAACGCGACAGGCTGCGGATCAGCGCGATGTTTGGCGATGAATCCAAGGAATGGCGATATGACGATCTGACGGTGGATCCGGAGAAAACCGGGTTTGCAATTGCGGAGATTCACAAGGTGAAACATGACAGTTTTCTTTTCGTGCACGCGTACAGCGGCGGTGCGAGTTGCTGCTGGTCCCTGCTCGTATTCAATCTGAGCGCGCGCAAACCCATTGGCGAACTACTTCCGAGCAGCAGTCCGATCAAGATCGTGACGCGCGGGCAGCAATGCAAGGTCGGCGCAGTCTCTTATCCGATTGTCGATGCGGCCGAACAGAAGGCCGCCATTCCGCGCCGGTCATGGTCCTGTTTTGATGGGACACACTTCAAGCGCTCGTCCGCGGACTGATTGCGGGCTCAGGCGGCCGCCGGATCGAGCGGCTTAAGTTGAATTCCAAGTAGTTTTTGGCGCACCCGCAGGGGACAGCGCAAACACCCGTGCACCCGCAAGGGACAGCCCGGGCATCGCGCGTGGGCGTTGCCACGTAATCACATGACAGCCGGTCCCCTTCAGTCCTCAACGATGTGGACGGGGGACTTTTTTATTTCCAAGCACATGGAGAATGAACATGGCAAGACTGCCATCAGCATTGAAGAGAAAGAACGAGGACGCCGATCTGGCGATGCGGCTGCGGCAGGAGAACCTGGCGCGGCTGCGGGCGGGG
>CAJCJI010000321.1 GCA_903970595.1 Verrucomicrobiota bacterium | reverse complement strand
GCCGGCGCCGGCGGCGGCGTCTACATCGCCGGCGGCATCGTCCCGGCGCTCGGCGCGCTGTTTTCCGCTGCGGTGTTTCGCTCCGGCTTCGAGGACAAGGAACCGTTCTCGTCCTGGCTCAGGGCAGTGCCCTGCTGGACCATCACCCATCCACAACCCGGCCTGCTGGGCCTGGCCGGCCTGGCGGTGCCTTCCAGCACGGAACTTGCGTGCGCTAGTGCGCAAACCACGACGATAAGCGCGGGAGAACCATCTTGAGCGACGCGGCGGAGTTGCCCCAGGGCGGCGCGAACCAGGGCGGCGAACGCCACGAGGCTGCACGCCGATCGCTTCGCCATGCCTTCATGCACCATCTGTTTTACACCCAGGGGAAATTCCCTGCCCTGGCGACCAAGACCGACTACTACCTGGCGCTGGCCTCCGCGATCCGGGACCGGCTGCTGCAGCGCTGGATCAGCACCGCGGCCGAATATACCAAGCAGGGCTCGCGCACCGTCGCCTACCTGTCCGCCGAATTCCTGATGGGCCCGCACCTGGGCAACAATCTGGTCAACCTCGGCCTTTACGAGGAAGCGCGCCAGACCATGGGCGAGCTCGGGCTGAATCTTGACGAACTGCTGCACCAGGAAGAGGAGCCCGGCCTCGGCAACGGCGGACTGGGCCGCCTGGCGGCCTGCTTCATCGATTCAATGGCGACGCTGGAGATTCCCTCGGTGGGGTACGGCATCCGCTACGAATTCGGCATTTTCCACCAGTCCATCGTCGACGGCTGGCAAGTGGAGAAGACCGACAAATGGCTGCGCTACGGCAATCCCTGGGAACTGCAGCGCCCGGAATGGATGGTGCAGGTAAAACTGGGGGGGCACATCGAGCGCCAGGTGGATCCGGCAGGGCGGGAGCTGGTGCGCTGGGTGCCCAACCGCATCGTCAACGGCATCCCCTACGACACGCCGATCCTCGGCTACCGTAACAACTGCGCCAATACCTTGCGGCTGTGGAGCGCCGAAGCGCCCGAGTCCTTCGATTTCGCGGTGTTCAACCGCGGCGATTATTCCGGTGCCGTCAACCAGAAGGTGGCTTCGGAAAACCTGAGCAAGGTGCTGTACCCGAACGACGAGTACATCGAGGGCAAGGAGTTGCGGCTGGCGCAGCAGTACTTCTTCGTCTCCTGCTCGCTGCAGGACATGCTGCGCATCATGAAGCTGCAGCATATCCCGCTGGAGCGGTTCCACGAGAAGTTCACCGTGCAGCTGAACGACACGCACCCGGCGATCGCGGTGGCCGAACTGATGCGCCTGCTGGTGGACGAGTTGGCCATGCCCTGGGACAAGGCCTGGGACATCACCGGCAAGACCTTCGGCTACACCAACCACACCCTGATGCCCGAAGCGCTGGAACGCTGGCCGCTCGGCCTGTTCCAGAAGACCCTGCCGCGGCACCTGGAGATCATCTTCGAGATCAACAGCCGCCTGCTGGACGAAGTGCGGCTGCGCTTCGGCGGCGACATGGAGCGGATCAGGCGCATGTCGCTGATCGACGAAACCGGCGAGCGCTACGTGCGCATGGCGCACCTGGCATGCGCCGGCAGCCATGCCATCAATGGCGTCGCCGCGCTGCATACCCGCCTGCTGCAGCAAGATGTGCTGAAGGACTTCTACGAGTTGTGGCCGGAAAAATTCAGCAACAAGACCAACGGCGTCACGCCGCGCCGCTGGCTGGTGCTGTCCAACCCGCGCCTGTCCAAGCTGGTGACGGAGGAGATCGGCACGGACTGGATCCGCGACCTGGACGAGTTGCAGCGGCTGGAGCGGCTGGCCAACCAGATCGACTTCCGCACCGGCTGGCGCGAGATCAAGCGCTCCAACAAGCGCGACCTGTCCAATATCATCCGGCGGCGCTGCGGCATCGCCGTCGATCCCGACTCGATGTTCGACGTGCAGGTCAAGCGCATCCACGAATACAAGCGCCAGCACCTCGCCGCGCTGCATATCATCGCGCTGTACCATCGCCTGAAGTCCAGCCCGAATGCGGAGTTCACGCCGCGGACCTTCATCTTCGGCGGCAAGGCGGCACCCGGCTACCGCATGGCCAAGCTGATCATCAAGCTGATCACCTCGATCGGCGACGTGGTCAACCGCGACCCGGCGGTACGCGATCGCCTGCGCGTGGTATTCATGCCGAACTTCAGCGTCACCTACGGCCAGCACATCTACCCCGCCGCCGACCTGTCCGAGCAGATTTCCACCGCGGGCAAGGAAGCCTCAGGCACCGGCAACATGAAGTTCATGATGAACGGCGCCCTGACGATCGGCACCATGGACGGGGCCAACATCGAGATCCTGGAGCAGGTCGGCGCCGAGAACTTCTTCCTGTTCGGGCTGAACGCGCAGCAGGTGTACGATCTGCGCGGCGCCGGCTACCGTCCGCGCGACTTCCTGGAGCGGGACGAAGAGCTGCGCACCGTCGTCGACCTGCTGGTGCAAGGTCATTTCTCGCATGGCGACGGCGAGTTGTTCCGCCCCCTGGTGGACGGACTGACGCAATATGATCCCTACCTGGTGTTCGCCGATTTCCGCGCCTACGCCGATTGCCAGAGCAAAGCCGGCGCGGCCTTTGCCGACGTCGAGCGCTGGACGCGCATGTCGATCCTGAACACCGCCCGCTCCGGAAACTTTTCCTCCGACCGCACCATCCGCCAATACTGCAGTGAAATCTGGAACGTGAAACCGGTCCCGGTTCAGCTGCTATCGCATGAGGACGTGCGGGCCGAGTTGATGACTTGAGCTAATGTCGCAGCGCCGCCGCCTCGCGCGCCAACTGCTCGATGCGTCCCCAGTCGCCGGCCTGCAGCAGCGCCTCGGGCGCCAGCCAGGAGCCGCCAACGCAGGCGACGTTGGACAGGGCCAGGAAATCGCGCGCAGTCGCCGCGCTGATGCCGCCCGTGGGGCAGAAGCGCAGTTCCGGAAACACCGAGCCGATCGCCTTGAGCATGGCCACGCCGCCGGCCGGCACCGCCGGGAACAGCTTGAGCGCGGTGAAGCCGGCATCGCGCGCGGCAAGCGCTTCCGATGGCGTCATGACCCCGGGCAGAAAAGGGATACCGCTGGCGGGGATGGCTGCGAACAAGCCCGGCGTCGCCGCCGGGCTCACCCCGAACTGGGCACCTGCCGCCAGCGCCTGCGCCCACTCCTCGGGCCGGGTCACGGTGCCAACGCCGACGATGGCCTCCGGGTATCGATCGCGGATCGCCCGCACCGCCGGCAAGGCCGCCGGCGTGCGCAGAGCCACCTCCAGCACGCGCACGCCGCCGGCCAGCAAGGCGCCCGCCAGCGGCACGGCATGCGCCGCGTCGTGGATCACGATCACCGGGATCACCGGACCGGCGCTGAGGATTTGATCGATATGCATAGTTCACTACTCCACCGTGATGGCGGCCAGAAGCGTAGGGCGGGTCCGCGACCCGCCGATCGAGGAGGCGCCTGCAATCAAACCTCGCCGAAAGTCATCGCGCCCTGCTCGGCCCCGCTGGTCCTGGCACGCGCGCCGGCAAACAGCTCGCGGCCCATCCCCTGCTGCTGTGCCGAGAGGTCCGCGCTGTCCGCCGCGCGTGCGGCCCAGTCCGCCTCCGGTACCTTGGCCTGCAGTTCGCCGCCGATGGCGTCGAGGCGGATCAGGTCGCCTGCGCGAACACGCGCGAGCGGGCCGCCGGCCAGGCATTCCGGGGTGACGTGGATGGCGGCCGGCACCTTGCCCGAGGCGCCGGACATGCGGCCGTCGGTAACCAGCGCGACCTTGTAGCCCTGGTCCTGCAGCACGCACAGCAGCGGCGTGAGGCCATGCAGTTCCGGCATGCCGTTGGCGCGGGGGCCCTGGAAGCGCAGCACGGCGACGAAGTCGCGCTGCAACTCGCCGCGCTGGAATGCCGCGGCCACCTCCTCCTGGCTGTCGAACAGCAGGGCGGGCGCTTCCACCACGCGGTGTTCCGGCTTGACCGCCGAAACCTTGATCACCGCACGCCCGAGATTGCCCCGCAGCAGCTTCAGGCCGCCGTCCGCGCTGAACGGTTCGGCCGCCAGACGCAGCACTGCGCCATCCAGGCTTTGCGCCGGGGCGTCGCGCCAGCACAGCTTGCCCTCCGGCAGCACCGGCTCCCGGCAATACGCGCGTAGCCCGCTTCCGGCCACGGTACTCACGTCTTCGTGAAGCAGGCCGGCGTCCAGCAGTTCGCGGATCAGGAAGCCCATGCCGCCTACGGCGTGGAAGCGGTTCACGTCCGCGTTGCCGTTGGGATAGATACGCGCCAGCAGCGGCACCACGCCCGACAGTTCAGAAAAATCGTCCCAGTCCACCAGGATGCCGGCGGCGCGCGCGATGGCCACCAGGTGGATCGTATGGTTGGTGGAGCCCCCGGTCGCGTGCAGTCCGACGATGCCGTTGACGATGGCGCGCTCGTCGATCACCTGCGCCAGCGGCAGATATTCCTTGCCGAGCGCGGTGATGCCGGCGACGCGGCGG
>CAJCJI010000320.1 GCA_903970595.1 Verrucomicrobiota bacterium | reverse complement strand
TTCCCGCTATGCGACGTGGTCAGCGCCGGCGTCGGCGGCAGTTCCATCATCAGAGTGGAAGGCAAGAACATCAAGGTCGGTCCGGAGAGCGTTGGCGGCGCGCCCGGGCCGGCCTGCTTCGGCCTTGGCGGCAAGGAGGCGACGATGACCGACGCCTTTCTGCTGATGGGCCTGCTCGATCCCGCCTCGTTCTTCGGCGGCGAACTAAAGATCGACTCCGAGCGCGCGCGCGGCGCCATTGCCGCCAAGGTCGCCGGTCCGCTCGGGCTTTCGCCGGAAAGCGCGGCGCAGGCCATGGAAGACGCCTGGGTGGCGAAGATCGCCGCCAGCCTGAAGGATTACACCAGCATCACCCCGGACACGACGCTGGCCGCCTTCGGCGGTGCCGGGCCTTTCGTGGTGTGCAAGGTGGCCGACGCCGTGGGCGTGAAGCGGATCATCATTCCCGGCCTGGCCGCGGTATTTTCGGCTTTTGGCATCGCGTTTTCGGACATCGCCCATCGCTTCGAGGCGCCGCTGACCTCGAACGACGCCACCGGCATCTCGGCCTGCCGCGAGTTGCTGCGCGAGCGGGCGCAACGCGCCATGTTCGCCGAGGGCGCGGCGCTGGAGCATTGCCAGATCGAGGAGTCCCTGCTGGTGATCGATGCCTCAGGCGAGCGCATCATCGCGCTGGAGGAGGGCAAGCCGCCGCCAGATCTGCCGGCGCAAGGCCGCATCGCCATGTCCTTGCAGGCGCTTAAGCCCATCAGCCATGCCCGGCTTAGCGGAAGCTTCGGCAAAGCCAGCAGGCCGGCCGTGAGCAATGGCGCGCGCCGCACCCTGGCCGGCGAACTGCCGCTGTATCGGGTCGAGGACCAGGCCGCCGGCGCAAGCGCGTCCGGGCCCGCGGTGCTGGAGGAAGCGTTTTTCACCTGCCGCATCGAGGCGGGCTGGCGCTTTGAAATCAACGAAGCCGGCGACATCCTGCTCAGCCGCAGCTGAGCCCCCAAGCCCAAGCAATCGAACGAGATCGAGCATGAATGTCCTGATCACTGAATACCTGCGTGTCAACCTCGATACAGAGAACTACGAGTGCCGCCGCTGCGGCAAGGTCCTGGTGTCGGCCCGTGAAAACTACAAGCGCGGCCTGCTGGTCTACGACCGCGATCCGCGCGAGATCCACAAGCCGCTGCTGGATACAAGCAAGTACGAACGCACCTACTCGCCCAATCCGCAATGGTGCCGCATCCTCGAATACTACTGCCCGCAGTGCGGCACCATGATGGAAGTGGAGTATGTACCGCCGGGTCATCCGCCGCTGCACGACATCGAGCTGGACATCGAGGCGCTGAAGCTGCAATGGAAGGACCGGCCGGAAGTGAAGGAAGCGCCGGTGGGTCCGCCGCCGCCGCGGCGCGGACATGAGCATCACGGGCACAAGCACTAAGGATTGTAGGTCGGCCTCCGGGCCGAGGCGCACACCCGTCGGCCTGAAGGCCGACCTACAAAGGATTCGGTCATGAAGCGAGTTTCGGTAGACATCGGCGGCACCTTCACCGATTGTTTCGTGGTATGGGGCGATCGCAACATCGAGGGCAAGGCGCTCACCACGCACCACAACCTGGCGCTGGGCTTCAACGAAGCCCTCGCGGACGCCTGCCAGCAGCTGGGCGTGGAAGTCGACGACTTGTTGCCGCAGGTGGACTCAGTGCGCTACGCCACCACCCTCGGCACCAATGCTTTGATCGAGCGCAAGGGTCCGCGCATCGGCCTGCTGGTCACCGCGGGCTTCAAGAGCACCATTCCGCTGTCGCGTGCGCGCGGCTACGGCGAGGGCCTGCCGGAGGAGCGGCAGATGGACATTCCCAATGCGCGCCGGCCGGAACCCATCGTGCCGATTCCGATGATCCGCGAGGTGCGCGAGCGGGTCGACTACCTGGGGCGGATCTTCCTGAAACTCGACGAGGACGATGTGCGCCTGCGCATCCGCGAACTGGTCGATGCCGGCGCCGAGGCCCTGGTGGTGGTGTTCACCAATAGCGTGGTCAATTCCGAACACGAGCTGCGGGTGCGCGAGATCTTCCTGGAAGAGTACCCAGGACACCTGCTCGGCGCGGTGCCGATGCTGCTGTCGCACCAGGTGGCCGGCCGCAAGGGCGAGTACGCCCGCGGCACTTCCGCCATCATGGACGCCTTCCTGCACGCCACCATGTACCACGGCCTGGGCACGCTGGAACTGAACCTGCGCAGCCAGGGCTACGACAAGCCGATGCTGGTCAACCACAATTCCGGCGGCATGGCACAGCTCAATTCCACCGATGCGCTGCAGACCGTGCATTCCGGGCCGGTGTCCGGCATCGCCGCCAGCGAGCACCTGATGCTGCAGACCGGCCTGGGCAACGTCGTCGCCACCGATATGGGCGGCACCAGCTTCGACATCGGCATCGTGGTGCAGGGCGGGGTGAAGTACTACGATTTCAACCCGGTGATCGACCGCTGGCTGGTGTCGATCCCGATGGTGCATCTGGTCACCCTGGGCGCCGGCGGCGGCTCGATCTGCTCCTACGAGCGCATGTTCAAGACCGTGAAGGTCGGCCCGGCCAGCGCCGGCTCTGATCCGGGCCCGGCCTGCTACGACCGCGGCGGCCTCAAGCCGACCGTGACCGACGCCGACCTGCTGCTCGGCTACCTGGACCCGGCCAACTACGCCTCCGGCCACATCAAGCTCAATCCGCGGCGTGCCAAGCAGGCGTTCGAGGATCACCTCTGCGACGAGCTCGACCTGGATCTGGTGGCCACCGCCAAGCTGATCAAGAGCACTGTCGATGCCAACATGGCGAACGGCATCGCCACCGAGCTGCGCACCCGCGGCTACGAGCCGAAGGATTTCACCCTGCTTGCTTATGGCGGCAACGGGCCGCTGCATGCCTGCGGCATCGCCAATGTACTAGGCGTGGACAAGGTCCTGGCGCCGCCGTTTTCCTCGGTGTTCTCCGCGGTCGGCGCCGGCAACATGAACCAGATGCACATCCACGAAATCAGCACCTGGACCGTGCTGTTCGACGCCAATACCAAGACCTTCTTCTCCGATTACGAAGCCTTCAACCGGAATGTGGAGGAACTTGAGCGCCGCGGCCGCGAAGATCTGCTGCGCCAGGGTTTCGATGCCGATAGCATCCGCTATCGGCTGGAGATCGACATGCGCTACGGCAACCAGCGCGTGCAGACCGCCGTGGTCACCAATCTGAGCCGTCTGGAAGGCCAGGGCGACGTGCTGCGCCTGATCAACGAATTCCATCAGCGCTATGGCGAGCGCTACGGCGAAGGCAGCCAGTCTCCCGAGGCCGGCGTGCGCATCAACACGCTGCGTGTCTGTTCTTACGTGGAACAGCACACGGTGCAGTTCTCGGGCATCCAGGACCAAGGCGCGGCCGGCAAGTCGGCCGAGTCGATCGGCACCCGCGGCTGTCATTTCGTGGGTCACGATCAGCCGGTGGAAACGCGCCTGTACGACGAACGCGCCCTGGTTGAAGGCACGCGCATCGCCGGGCCGGCCCTGGTCACCACCCGCGCCACTACCTACCTGGTCGAGCCGGGCTGGCGGTTTTACGCGGCGGCGCAGGGCGCGGTGTGGTTCACCCGCGGCGGCCACTGATGCGCAACGCGAAATTCGCACGGAATTCGGCGGCAGGCATGGCCCGCCCTACTGGAGTTTGACATGAACGAACCGCTCAACAAGAAGGCCCTGCCCAAGGAAGAGCAAGCCGTACTCGACCGCTTCCTGGCCGACAACCGCCTGTTCCTCGGGCCCGATCCCGAGATTATGCGCAACCACAGCCTGGCGCCGCGCACGGCGGACGAGGATGCGATCCTCAAGAAGGGGCTGGATGTGCACCAGGTGCACCATATCCGCGGTCTGATCAACGCCGCCTTGTCCGAAGCCTTCCAGATGGTTAACCAGATGGGGGCGGCGCCCGGAGCCAAGTGGGGCGACTTGGTCACCGGCATCTACACCAACAGCGGCGACCTGGCCATGATCGCGCCGCACGGCATCATCGCCTTCGCCGCCTGCTGCTTCTACCCGGTCAAGTTCATCATCAAGTACTGGGTCAACGATCCCACCGTCGGCGTCAAGGACGGCGACGGGTTCATCCACAACGATGCGCGCTACGGCGGCATCCATAACACCGACCAGTCGATGATGATGCCCTTGTTCTACAAAGGCGAATTGATCTGCTGGCTGTCCTCCACCATCCACGAGGGCGAGAACGGCGCCTGCGAGCCGGGCGGCATGCCGGCGGCGGCGGAGAGCAAGTATGACGAGGGCATCAAGATGTCGCCCTTCAAGGTGGTGGAGAATTTCCAGATCAAGCGCGACCTGCTGACCTTCCTGCAGAACTCGGTGCGCGATCCCAAGCTGCAGCTCGAGGACATGAAGGTCAAGCTGCACGCGGTAATGCGCCTGCGCGAACGTATCGTGGCCATCCTCGACCAGTACGGCCGGGACGCGCTGGTCGGCACCTTGCGCAGCCATCTGGAAGATGTGGAAACGGAGATGCGCCGCCGCATCCGCGAGTTGCCGGATGGCACCACCCGGGTCAACGCATTCATGGACTCCTCGCTGCGCGAGAACTGCATCCAGAAGATCAGCCTGGCGATCACCGTCAAGGGCGACCGCATGCTGATGGATTTCCGCGGCAGCGCGCCGCAGTTCCTGAACCGCGCGGTCAACACCAATATCGCCTCGTTCAAAGCGGCGCTGTGCACCGGCCTGCTGCAGAACATCTGGCCGGACCTGCCGCACACCATGGCGGTGCTGTCGCCGATCGAGATCATCTCCGACCGCAATTCCATCCTCGACGCCGAAGGCGAGATGCCGCAGGCGATGAGCCTGATGCCGCTGTTCAAGGCCTGCGTCATCTGGACCATTCCGATGAACAAGCTCAACTACAGCCTGCCGCACCGGTACTCGGCGGTGATCGCGCAGCAGTACGACCAGGCGGCGACCTTCATTTACGGCGGCCTGACCCAGCACGGCGACGTCACCGGCAACTTCTGCGCCGACATCAACGGCATGGGGCAGGGTGCCCGCTCCGATGCCGATGGCGAGCATTCCGTCTCGCCGGTGTTCGGCTTCATGGCCGACTCCGGCGAGCACGAGATCAACGAGGAAGACACGCCGATCATCCGCCTCGGCGCGCAGCGCCTGGCCAAGGACCGCATCGGCTTCGGCAAGTATCGCGGCGGCATGGGCTACGAGCAGATCGCCACCATGCGCGATTCCGCGCTCTGGGGCTTCATGACCGGCTGCGAGGGTTCCTTGTTCTCCTCGGCGCAGGGACTGTTCGGCGGCTATTCCTGCCCGGCCTACCAGCTGTGCAAGATCAAGGGCATCAATGTCTTCGAAGTGCTGCGGGATCATCCCAAGCTGATCCAGGAATTCGACATGATCCGGCTGATGAACGAGCAGCCCATCCCGGGCGGCAAGTACACCAGCCAGGACATGGGCATGACCTTCGAGCTGTGCCAGGAAGGCGAGATCTACATGATCTGCCAGGGCAGCGGCGGCGGCTACGGCGACGTGCTGGAGCGCGACCCCGAACTGGTGATGAAGGACCTGCGCGAAGACCTGATGTCGCACGACATCGCACGGGACATCTACAAGGTGGTGTACGACGAAAAGACCCTGTTGGTCGACGAGCAGGCCACGCAGGAACTGCGCCAGGCCTACCGCCGCGAGCGCATCGCCCGCGGCAAGCCTTTCGACGCGTTCTGCAAAGAATGGGTCAAGCCCGAGCCGCCGGCGCATCTGCCGTATTTCGGCAGCTGGGAAAATTCCAAGGAAATCTATGCCAGCACCGCGGGGCAGCGCATCAAGATGGATGCCGACAAGCTGCAAGGCGCCTTCATGCTGAACCCCAAGGACCTACGCATCACCGAACTCGAGTCGCAGGTCATGTCCCTGCGCGGCCAGCTCGAGGACTGCAACAAGACGCGCAAGCCATCCTGAACCGGGCAGGCAATCAAAAAGGGGGAGGACCAATGACGGATTACAGCAAAGCATTCCGCCTCGACGGCAAGACCGCCCTGGTCAGCGGTGCGGCGCGCGGTATCGGCGGCGCCATCGCCGAGGCGCTGGCGCAGGCCGGCGCCAGCGTGCTGATCACCGATGTCCTGGAGCGGCCGGGCCAGGAGACGGTGGAGCGCATCCGGCGCGCCGGCGGCGAAGCCGCATTCTGCAAACACGACGTGACCGACGAAGCGCAATGGCAGACGGCGATCGCCCGGGCCGAAAAGGAGTTTGGTCCACTCGAAATCCTGGTGAACAACGCCGGCATCGAGACCGCGGCGCTGCTGTCGCAGTGCACGCTGGAAGACTTCCGGCGCGTCATCGACGTCAACGTCGTCGGCGTATTTCTCGGCTTGAAGCATGCCGTGCGGGCCATGTCGCCCGGCGGCAGCTCGGGCCGCGGCGGTTCCATTGTCAACATGTCTTCGGTTGCGGGCCTGATCGGCACCACCGGGCATATTTCCTATCACGCCTCCAAGGGCGCGGTGCGTCTGCTGAGCAAGGCGGCCGCGGTGGAATGCGCCCAGCTCCAGACCGGGATCCGCGTGAACTCGGTGCATCCGGCCATCGTCGGCACCGAGATGGGCGAAAACTTCGTGCGGCATTTCGTCGATCTGAAACTGGCGCCGGATTACGCCACCGCGGAAGCCGCGTTCAAGGCGGCGCATCCGATGGGGCATTTCGGAGAGCCGGCCGACGTGGCCAACGCCGTGGTGTACCTGGCTTCCCCGGCGGCGAAATGGGTCACCGGCACCGAGCTGGTGCTGGATGGCGGGTATACCGCAGCCTAAAATGCCTGCCCTGAGCGAACGCATCGCCGCCAATCCGCGCAGCCTGTGGCTGGAATACACCGCCTATGCGGGCGCCTTGCTGGCCAACGGCAGTGTGCCCTGGCTGGAAGTGGATGCCGCGGTGGGCTGGATGCGCAAGGCGCAGAGTCTGCTCAAATCGGATGTGATCGCCCTGCCGCTGGCGGCGGTGCAAACGCAGTGGCTCGATGCCCATCCCGAACTGAAGACCGCGATGGCGGCCAAGCGCCGGGCGGTATTCCCGCTGAAAACCTTGCTCGCCGACAGCGCCCTGCGCGCGCGCCTGGCGGAACTGGTCCGCGCGCTGCGTTCGAGTTTTCCGAACTTGCCGCTGATCATGACGCTGCCTTCACCGCGCTTGTGGCTGGGGCAGGCCTGGGCGCTGGCGCATGCGGAGCCGGCGGAAATCGATGCCGATGCGGTCGATGGGGCCGCGGCCTACATCGCCGATTTCCTGCGCGAGTTTGCCGAGTGCGGGATCGACGCGGTCCTGCTGGAAGAGAGCGCCGGGTCCGAACCGGCCTCGGCGGAGGACCTGCAACTGTACCAGGCGGTGTTCAATCTGGCGGCACACTACCGCTGGGACCTGGGTTTGCGCCTGCCGCAAGCACCGCGCTTCGTTGCTTCGGCGCAAGGGCCGCGCTTCCTGGTGACGCCCGGCATTTCTGGCTGGGCCGCGGCCGGCCCGATCCTGGGGCTGGTCGTGCCGGCCAGTTTCTGGTCCGGGGAGGCAGCGCCGGAATGTCCGGAAGGCGGCTTCCGTTTTGCCGAAATACCGGCGGACGCCAGGCCGGAGAGCGTGCTGGAACGGCTCTCCGCATTGCGCTGAGCCGTTGGAACACATTGGATCGGGTAGGGGAGGAGCGATGTTCGACTTCAAACTGGATCACCTGTTCTCCTACCGCGCCACGCTGCAGGCACCGGAAGTGATCGGCCCGGTGCCGGAGGGCATACGCGCTAACTTCTATGTGACCGGAGGCGAGGTTCGCGGCGAGCGGCTCAACGGCAGCATCCGTCCAGTCGGCGGCGACTGGTTCCTGGTACGGCGCGACGGCGTCGGCACGCTCGACGTGCGTGCCACCATCGAAACGCCGGACGGAGCCCTGATCCATCTGTTCTACCAGGGCATCGGCGACCTCGGCGAGGACGGTTACGACAAGTTCCTGCGCGGCGAGTTGCCGCGCAAGCTGGCACTGCGTACGGCGCCGAACCTGCGCACCGCACATCCGGCCTACCAGTGGCTGCAACGCCTGCAGTGTTTCGCGGTCGGCGAAGTGGACCTCGAGCGATCAGAAGTGTCCTACGACGTTTACGCCGTTCGTTAACCGGAGCCTGGCCATGGTCAAGGAAGGAGAGCTGTTGTGGACCCCGCGGCCCGAGTTTGCGGAGGACTCCAAGCTGGCGCATTACATGCGCTGGCTGAAGCGCACCCGGGGCATGGAATTCTCGGACTATGAAGCGCTGTGGCGCTGGTCGGTGACCGACATCGAGGCTTTCTGGGCCTCCATCTGGGAGTATTTCCAGGTGCTTTCCGACCGCCCGTACAAGAAGGTACTGGACCGCCGCACCATGCCGGGTGGCAAATGGTTCGAGGGTTCGCAGCTCAATTACGCCGAGCACCTGCTGCGCGCCGAAGCGCAGGCGGGCGAGGGCCGGACGGTGTTTCATCACCTGACCGAAAACCGGCCGCTGGCGCGGATGAGCTGGGCCGAACTCGGGCGGCAGGTGCGCATCCTGGCGACGCAGTTGCGCGCCCTGGGCGTGGTGCCCGGCGACCGCGTGGTCTCTTACATGCCGAACGTGCCGGAAACCGCCATCGCCATGATGGCCACCATCGCCATCGGCGCCGTGTGGTCTTCGGCCGCGCCGGAATTCGGCGTCAAGACGGTGACCGAGCGCTTCACCCAGATCCAGCCCAAGATCCTCTTCGCCGCCGACGGTTATCGTTTCGGCGGCAAGGATTTCAAGCGCGAAGGAGAGGTGCGCAGCATCATCGCCGCGCTGCCTTCGCTGGAGCGGGTGGTCTGGCTTTCCTACCTGGAGCCGCAGGGCGAAGTGCCGCAGGCCCTGCCGATGGCAGTGTCCTGGGCGCGGCTGATGGACCACCCGGCCGTGCCGCGCGACAAGTTCCGTTATGAGCGCGTCGGGTACGACCACCCGCTGTGGATCGTGTTTTCCTCCGGCACCACCGGCCTGCCCAAGGCCATCGTGCACAGCCATGCCGGCGTGCTGCTGGAGCATCTCAAGCTGATGCATTTCCACCTGAATCTCGGGCCGGAATCGGTGATGTTCTTCTACAGCACCACCGGCTGGATGATGTGGAACCTGCTGCTGTCAGCCCTGGTCACCGGCGCCGCGGCGGTGCTCTACGACGGCAACCCCGCCTATCCCTCCCTGGATTTCCTCTGGAAGCTGGCCGCGGATACCGGCGCCACCTCGTTCGGCGCCAGCCCGACTTATGTGCAGATGATGGAAAAAGCCGGACTGCGGCCGGGCGAGCTATACGACCTGTCGCGCCTGGAAGGCGTGCTGGTGGCGGGCGCGCCGTCGACGCCGGAAACCTTCGACTGGTTCTACCGCTGCGTCAAGCGCGACCTGTGGGTGACTTCGCAGTCCGGCGGTACCGAGCTGTGCAGTGGCTTCGTCGGCGCCTCACCGCTGCTGCCGGTCCACGCCGGAGAAATCCAGACGCGCATGCTGGGCATGGACGTGCACGCCTGGAGCGAGGACGGCCGCGAACTGTTCGACGAAGTGGGCGAACTGGTAGCGACCAGCCCCTTCCCCTCGATGCCGATCCGCTTCTGGAACGATGCCGGCAACAAGCGCTACCTTGAATCGTATTTCGAGGTCTACCCCGGCGTCTGGCGTCACGGCGATTTCATCAAGATCAACCGCCGCGGCGGCTGTTACATCTACGGCCGCTCCGATTCCACCCTGAACCGCTACGGCGTGCGCATCGGTACCGCCGAAATCTACCGGGCGGTGGAGCAGGTGGAAGAGGTCGCCGACAGCCTCATCGTCTGCTGCGAGCTTCCGGGCGGACATTTCTTCATGCCGCTGTTCCTGCGCCTGAAGCCGGGTTTTGCGCTGGACGAGGCTCTGCGCGACCGTATCGCCGCGCGCCTGCGCGGCGACTGCAGCCCGCGCCACGTGCCGGACCGCATGTACCAGGTCGAAGCTGTGCCCTACACGCTCACCGGCAAGAAGATGGAAGTGCCGGTGCGCAAGATCCTGATGGGCTGGCCCCTGGAGAAAGCCGCCAGCCGCGACGCCATGGCCAATCCGGAGGCGATCGACTACTTCGTGCGCTTCGCACAAGAGTCGATCGACTATCGCTGGCGCCCCGCCGATCCGCAGCTTGCTTCGGCACGCGGCTGAATCTGTCACTCCCGTGAGCGATCAAAGCAAGTCGTCGTCATTCCCGCGTAAGCGGGAATCCACTCTTCGGGCCGGCACGTCAGCCCGTTACATAAGAGCAATACCGGGATAAGCCCATGAAACGAGTCCAAGACAAAATCTGCCTGGTCACCGGCGGCGCCCGCGGCCTGGGCCTGGCCGCCGCCGAAGCCCTGCTGGCGGAAGGTGCCAAGGTCATGATCACCGACCTCGACCAGGCCGCGGGCGAAACCGAGGTGGCGCGCTTGCGCAAGCTGGGCTTCGCCATCCGCTTCATGGTCCAGGACGTGTCCAGCGAGGAGCAGTGGGACCAGACGCTGGAGCAGACCGCGCACATCTGGGGCGGCGTGGACGTGGTGGTCAACAATGCCGGCGTCGCGGCGCTGGCCGACGTCGAGAAGGAAAGCCTGAAACACTGGAAGGCGACCTTGTCGGTCAATCTCGACGGCGTGTTTCTCGGCACCCAGGCTGGCATCGCCCGCATGAAAAGCCGCGGCGGCTCCATCGTCAACATCGCCTCGATCGAGGGCCTGATCGGCGAACCCCTGATCCCGGCGTACAACGCCAGCAAGGGCGGGGTGCGCCTGTTCACCAAGTCCGCCGCCATCCACTGCGCCCGTGCCGGCTACAAGATCCGCATCAACAGCGTCTGCCCCGGATTTGCGGAAACGCAGATGGTCGGCGCCGCCGTCGCCAGCCTGCCGCCCGACGAGGCGAAGGTCTTCGTCGAGCGCACGCTGGCACGCATCCCGATGGGCCGCTTCGCCCGGCCGGACGAAATCGCCAAGGCCGTGCTGTTCCTGGCCTCGGACGAATCCAGCTACATGACCGGCTCGGACCTCGTCGTCGACGGCGGCATGACCGCCTGAACCTCGTACAGACCAAACAAATCCAAGGAGAAAAAAGCAATGAGCAAGAAACCCGTGGTCATCTACGGCGTAACCGGCTACACCGGCCGCCTGGTCGCCGAGTACTTGCGCGAGTATCGCATCCCGTTCATCGCCGCCGGGCGCGACGGCAAGCGGGTCAAGGAGGTCATCGAAAAGGTGCCCGGCATCGAGAACGCCGAATACGAGATCGCCGAGGTCGAGCACAGCACCGAGGCGCTGACCAAACTGTTCAAGGGAGCCAAGGTCGTGTGCAACATGGTGGGGCCGTTCATGAAGTACGGCCCGGAGGCGGTGGAGGCCTCGCTCGCCGCCGGCTGCCACTACACCGACACCAATGGCGAGCAGAACTGGATGATGCACGCGGAGCAGACCTGGGGTGAGCAGTTCGCCAAGCGCGGCCTGCTGCTGACGCCGGGCATCGCGCAGATGTACACCACCGGCGAAATCGCCGCCAACATCTGCCTGGAGACTCCGGGTCTGGATACGCTCGACATCCTGGTGCTGTGGCGCGGCTTCCCCACGTATGCCTCGACCCAGACCATTTTCAGCATCCTGACATCCAACTTTTATTACCTGGAGCAGAACCAGTATTTGCAGTGGTCCCCCTTTGCCAAGGCCGAGGTGCAGGTGCCGGGACAGCACGCGGTGGCGATGGCTCTGCCCTGGGGTGGCACCGCCCACCCGGTGTGGTTCAAGAACGACCCACGCGTGGCCAATTGCCGCGCCATGGGCGGCGTGTTCGAGCGCAGCGTGATGGAGGGCGTGGTGCAGATCACCAGCGTGGTCGAGGAGAAGATCAAGAAGCTGCCCAAAGCCGAGCAGGAGAAGGCCCTGTCCGATATGGCGGCGAGCCTGCAGGCCGGCATGCCGCCGCGGGAGAACCAACGCATCAACACCTCGGTCGACTCGGTCCACGCCAGCGGCCCGCTGGGGCACGTGCACTGCGTGATCCACGGTACCTGCAACTACAAGCAGACCGGGCTGCTCCAGGCCTATGCCGCCTACCATCTGTTGCAGGCGCCGCCGCGCCGCTACGGCTTCGCCTCCGGCTGCCAGGCCTTTGGGCATCGTGAACTGCTGGGCGTGCTGCAGAGCTTTGGCTTGGCGGGCAAGCCCGTCATCACCAGTCACGCCTGAGTCCGGCGGCAGAATATGCGGCTTTTATCCCTCTCCCGCTTGCGGGAGAGGGGAGAATAGCTGAGGCAAAAGCGCTCTAAGCGTTTGAAGCGGCAATTTCAGGGTGTCCGTGCAGCCGGGTGCTGATGAACACCCCTGCAAACGCCATCAGTCCGGCGCACCAGTAAGCGCTGCTGAAATCGTGCATGAGCGAGGCCACCGCGCCGCACAGCGGCGCGGCGACGCCGACGGCAACGTCCAGGCACATGGCGAACGCGCCGAGCGCCGAGCTACGGCTTGCCGCCGGCACGCGGGTCACCACTTCGACCGCCAGGGCGGGATACAGCAGCGACATGCCAAGCCCGGTGACCGCGGCCGCCAGAATCGCGGCGATCGGCGAAGGCGCCAACCAAAGGCCGGCAAAGCCGATCGACTGCATGGCGAAACAGAACAGCGTCACGCGCTGGGCGCCGAAGCGCTTGACCGCATCGCCGCTGGCCAGGCGCAGGCCGATGTAAGCGATGCCGAAGGCGGAAACAGTCCAGGCCGCATGCGCCCAGCCCTTCTGTACGAACACCAGGCTCGAGTAGGTGGAGATGACGGCCATGGCGACCGAGCCGAGTCCCAGCGCAAGGCCGAGCAGCGCAATGCGCCGGAACGTGCTGAGGAAGGACATCGGCACGCCCCGGGGAATCTGCGGCGCTTTCAGACGGGACAGCACGACAAGGCCGGCAAGGCTTGCCAGCATCAGCGCGATGCCTATGCTCCACAGCCCGAAGCTGTCGCTCAGCCATTGCCCCAGGGAAGGCGAGAATGTCATGGCGCTATAGCCGACCGCACCGTTGTAACCCACCGCGCGGGCCGCGCGGTCGGGGCCTGCCGCGCTGAACAGCCAGCTCATGGCCGCGGTATTGGTCAAGGCAAGGCCAACCCCGAGCGCGAGGCGCGCGATCAGGAGCAGGAAGATGGACAGAAGCGGCAGCTGCGCTGCCAGAGGGGCAAGACCGGTGAGCAGGCCGCTGACCGCGCATATGCCCAGGCCCAGCGCCACGCCGCGCTTGACGCCGGAGCGATCGGCGATGCGTCCGCCCGCCGGACGGGAGAACAGGGTGGAGACGGCATAGGCACTCAGCACCAGGCCGATGGTGAAGCCCTCACAGCCCAGCCGCTGATGCAGGAACGGCGGCATCGCCACCAGCGGCATGGTCAAGCCGGCGGCACTTATCGCCGGGAACGCCATGATGCCCGCGAGCTGCAGTGCGCCGGCGCGAAGCTCTGTCGTGGGTCGTTCGTTTATAGACATCAATGTCGATTTAAGGAACCGCGCCGCGAATCGACGCAATTCACGCATCGATGCACGCAAATCCGGCGCTGGACGAGCCGCGAAAAATCTCATCGTACTCCATCGACCGCGCCTTGGCACAAGACGCGCCCGGGCCGGCGGTTTGAGACGTGTGCGCGCTTAGTGATCAAGTTCAGTGATCAAGTTCAGGGCCCGCACTGCACCCAGGACTGAGGGTGTAGTATCCCTTCAGGCTTCAGGAGACGCAGCCATGTCCAAACATTACGATTTCTGGCTGGTGGCGCTGTCGTACGTGGTTGCGGTCATTGCATCCTACGTCGCGCTGGACCTGGCTTCGCGAGTGTCTGCCTCGCGCGGACGCCCGGCCGCCAGGTACTGGCTCGCAGGCGGCGCGGTATCGATGGGCGCCGGCATTTGGGCCATGCACTTTATCGGCATGCTGGCGTTCAGCCTGCCAATTCGAGTTTCCTACGCGGTTGGCATCACCTTGCTGTCACTGGCCATTGCCATCGGCGCCTCGGCGTTTGCGCTATACACCATCAGCCGGACGCAACTGACTTCGCAGCGGCTTGGACTGGCCGGTGTTCTGATGGGTGCCGGCATTGCGGCCATGCACTATGTCGGCATGGCGGCCATGCAGCTGCGCCCGGGGCCGCGTTACGATCCGCTTCTGTTCGTCGCCTCGCTGGCGGTGGCCATCGGCGCTTCGCTGGCTGCGCTGTGGATCTGTTTTCAGCTCCGAGGCGAAACCATGCTGACCGCGTTCTGGCGCCGCGGCGGCGCAGCCCTCATCATGGGTGCCGCGATCGTCAGCATGCATTTCACCGGGATGGCAGCGGCGAACTTCGCGCCGGACACCATTTGCTACGGCAATCCGCAGGCTCTGCACAGCAACTGGCTGGCCGGATTAATCGGCTTGGTGACGTTCTTGTTTCTGGTGACGACCCTGGTCATCTCGATCTTCGACGCGCGGTTGGCTGAACGCACGGCCCGGCTGGCGGCGCAGTCCGACCGCATCAAGAGCGAGTTTCTGGCCAACATGAGCCATGAGATCCGCACACCGATGAACGCCGTCATCGGCATGACCAGCCTGCTGCTCGACACAGACCTCGATGCACGCCAGCGCGATTTCGTCGAAACGATCCGCAACAGCGGCGATCACCTGTTGACGATCATCAACGATATTCTGGATTACTCCAAGATCGAAAGCAGCAAGCTCGATCTGGAGCACCGCCCACTGAATCTGCGCGACTGCGTGGAGGAAGCACTGGACCTGGTCGCGCACAAGGCCGGAGAGAAGGGTATCGATCTTGCCTACTCCCTCGATGACAGCGCGCCGCAGGCGATCGTCGGGGATGCCGTGCGGTTGCGCCAGGTGCTGCTGAACCTGGTCAGCAACGCGATCAAGTTCACCGCGCAAGGAGAAGTCGTGCTTACTGTCAGTGCACGACCGTTAGAAGCCGGCCGCGTGGAGCTGGATTTCGCGGTGCGTGACACTGGCATCGGCATTCCAGCCGCGGGCATCGACCGGCTGTTCCAGGCGTTCAGCCAGGTCGATGCCTCCACCCCCCGCCTCTACGGCGGCACCGGCCTCGGGCTCGCCATCTCGCAGAAGCTCGTGCAATTAATGGGCAGCCGTATTGAAGTGCGTAGCGAAGTCGGGAAAGGTTCGGTATTCGAGTTCCGCATCGCTGCCGAACCCGCTGCCATGCCGCCGCGCTCGCGTATCTCGCACCTGCCCGGCCTGTTGCGCGGCAAACATATCCTTGTCGTGGATGATAATGCGACCAATCGCAGGATCATGGACGGCTATGCGCGGTCCTGGGGCATGGAGGTCATGCTTGCGGAAGGTCACGGCGATGCCGTCTCCCGCCTTCAGGAAAGCGGCCCGTACGCGCTGGCGGTTCTCGACTACCAAATGCCCGAGATGAATGGCGTGCACCTGGCTCGTGAGCTGCATAAACTCAGCGGCGGATCGCTGCCGATTATTATTCTGAGTTCGGTACCCGATGCAAAGAAGGAGGCCGAACGGGAGGGCATCAAGATCGCCGGCTATCTGATGAAGCCGATAAAGCCGTCGACGTTGTACAATGCTATCGTCGATGTCTTCGCCGAATCGCGCATTCATATCGCCCCGCGCCCCGCTGCAAACTTCGATCCCGACATGGGCCACAGGCATCCGCTCCGCATCCTGGTGGCCGAGGACAACCCGGTGAACCAGAAGCTGGCCAAGGCGATCATGGAACGGCTCGGCTACAGTGCAGATTACGTCGGCGATGGACGCGAGGCCGTCGCGGCTGTGGAGCGCAAGCTTTACGACGTCGTGCTGATGGACGTGCAAATGCCGGAAATGGATGGCTTGGAAGCGACGCGAATGATCAAGTCGCGGATTCCGGTGGAGCGTCGGCCACGCATCGTAGCCTTGACCGCAAACGCAACCGAGGAGGACCGCCACACCTGCCTGGCGGCAGGGGTGGACGACTACCTGAGCAAGCCTGTAACCCCGGACAAGTTGATGGGCGCGCTGCTGCGCTGTGCGCCAGTCGGCGGCCAGACTCCGCAGGGTAGGGCCGCAGTGGCGCCTGCGCAGGTGCCGGAAGCCGCGGCGCCCGCGGAGTTCGATCAGCAGGTGATCGACAGTCTGGAAGCAAGCATGACCACCGCAGACGTCATCGAAATCATCGGTTCGGTCATCGACGACGCGCCACGCGTGCTCGGCAAATTGCGCAAGGCGGTGGATGAGGGTGATGCCAAGTCGATGGGGATCTATGCACACAGCATCAAGTCGACTGCGGCGCTGGTGGGCGCCCGCGATCTTGCCGATCTCTGCCAAATCCTCGAAAACCTCGGACAGGCGCTTTCCGTCGAGGGCGCCCTGGAGAAGGTCGCGGTCGTCGAACAGCGCTATACCAGATTGACTCAGGAACTGCGGGCGTTGCGCGAGCGCTATGCCTCGGCGGCGTGATGAAGCGGGAGTTTCAAAGGGCCGCCCAAAGCGCCTGCAATGGTGGTTGAGATCGACACCAGCTGGCGATCCTCTTGCAGTAGCTGCGCAAACTCCTCCGCTGGCAGTCCCCTGCTGAACAGAAAACCCTGCATTTCGTCGCAGCGCAACAGCCGCAGAAATTTGAGCTGTTCCTGCGAGTCGACGCCTTCCGCAACGACCTTCAGCCTCATCGAGTGGGCCAGGGAAATGATGGTTGAAACGATATTCATCGTATCGGCGCTATCCGCCATCTGCACGATAAAGGAGCGGTCGATCTTGACCGCGTTGATCGGCAACCTATTGAGGTAGGCCAAGGAAGAATAGCCTGTGCCAAAGTCATCGATGGCGATGGATACGCCCAGCTCACGCACGGCCTTGAGTTTTTCGATATGCTGCTCAATGTCCGTCATCAGCACGGATTCGGTGATTTCCAGGTCGATGCCCGTGACCTTGCTTTCAGCGTCAAAAATTGCGCTACGCAGCGCTTCGACGAAATCCGGCTGTCGCAGCTGTATCGGCGACAGATTGACCGCCACGCGGGGCGCCCGCAGGCCCTGCGCCTCCCAATGCCGATAGTCGGCAGCCGCCTGCCGTAGCGCCCAATGGCCGACTTGCAGGATCATTCCAGTTTCCTCCAGCAAGGGTACAAAACGTCCCGGCGGCACCAGCCCCAGTTCCGGGCTGCTCCAGCGGATTAGCGCCTCGGCCCCGCAGATTGCACCCGTGTTCAATGACACTTTAGGCTGGTAGTGCAGAACGAACTCCTGCCGCTCGAGCGCCAGTCTGAGCTTGTCAACCAGCGTCAGCTTTTCGCCGATCACGGCGCTCATTTCCCGTGTATAAAACACCACTTCTTCATTGGTGGATTTGGCCATGGTCAGGGCCACCGCCGCATTTCGCATCAGGCCATCGGCATCCTCGGCGTCGTCCGGGAACAGGGCGATCCCGGCCCTGCCGGCAACGTGCAGGTCCCGGCCTGCTACCGTGATCGGGCGGGCCAGCGAGGTCCAAAGCGGCTGCAGCCGCTGCCGCGTCAACTCCGCAGCGTGCTTCAGATCGGGGAAAGCGACTGCGAAGTGCGCACCATCCACCCGGGCGACAGGGTTTGGACCGCCCGCGAATCCCACAATGCGGTCAGCCATCATTTTCAGCACCGCATCGCCGGCGGCGTGGCCGGCGGTATCATTGATGGCTGTGAGCCGCGACGGATCGAGTTTCATCAGCGCCACAACGCTGCGGTTCTGGCGGGCTATATCCAGAAACTGCTCCAGGCGCTGTGCAAACAGCTTGCGGTTGGCCAATCGTGTCAAAGGGTCGTAGTAAGCCAGATAGTCCAGACGTTCGTCGCGGGAGATGAAGTCCAGTGAATGGGAAATATCCGCGGCCAGTTCCGACAGATGTTTCATCTCCTCCTCGTCGAAGGCGCGGGGTTCAGCGGCGTACAGATTGACGCAGCCGACGAGTTGCGCATTTTCCAGCAAGGGCAGGCTGGCCGAAGAGCGATAGCCGCGCTTGAGGGCTTCCTCGCGCCAGGGCGCCATGTCCGGATCGGCGGCGATGTCATTGCAGACACAGGCGCGCTTCTCGCGCAAAGCGGTTGCGGTGGGGCCGCGTCCTTCCGGGCTTGCGGCGCTCAAGCTCATATGAAGATTCTCTGCTACATAGCCGTCGTCGTGGCCGTATACCGCCACGGGCTGCACATGGTCTTCAACCACGACGCCGATCACCGCCAGGAGGAAGCCTCCGTCCTCGACCGCGATCCGGCAAGCCCCTTCAAACAGTTCCTCGCGGCTGCGGGCGCGAACGATCAGAGTGTTGATACCGGACAGGACGGCGCGGACCCGGCTCAGCCGGTATAAGCGCGCCTCGCGCTCCTTGCGCTCGGAAACGTCGCGCATGAAGGATGCGTAAAGCCGTTTGCCGTCCAACACGACCTCGCTGAACGCGGTTTCCAATGGGACATTGCGGCCATCGCGACTGAGCCCGGACATTTCAACTGCTTTCCAGTTGAGAGTCCTTTTTCCGGTGTCCAGATAACGTTTGAATGCACGGAGATATATTTCCCGCAAAGGGTTTGGGTACAGGATTCCCAAGTCCTGACCGATCAATTCCTCCGGCCGATAGCCGAATACCTGCGTCACTGCATGGTTGGCGAAACGGATGATATTGCCCTCGTCCACCAAGACCACCGCATCCGTCATGGTATCCAGCAGAGCCCGGTACTTTCCCTCGCTGGCCCGCAGCTGCCCCAGCATCAGAGCGGTGTGGGTCGCCAGCCGGGCATCGAAGATCGATGCCAGCAGTGTCAGCGACAGCACTACCAGGACCATGATGCCGATACTGTGTCCGAGGTAGGCATTGTCGTCGGCAAGGCGGATGGCCGCGGTGCAGACGCTGTTGGGTGCAAAGCGCGCCGCCGCCATTGCGGTGTAGTGCATGCCACTGACGGCAATGCCCATTACCGCTGCGGCCAGCACCCGGTACAACAACAGTCGCGGCGTGCCTGCGGAGCGCAGCGTAAAGGCCAGCCACAGCGCCGCGAGTGACGCGGTGACGGCAACCAGCACGGAGACGCTGAACAGCAGCGGATCGTATTGAATGGCCGGAGTCATCTGCATCGCGGCCATTCCGGTGTAGTGCATGCCGCAGATGCCGGCGCCCATGAAAGCGCCGCCAACCGCAAAGGTGGCGGGACTCAACGTCTTGCGGCTGACCACGGCGAGCGCAAATCCGGAGGTTACTACCGCAATCAGCAGCGAAGCGGCGGTGAGAAATGGATCGTAACCGAGCCGGATCGGCATTTGCACCGAGAGCATGCCGATGAAGTGCATGGACCAGATGCCTGCGCCCATCGCCACGGCGCCTCCAACGAGCCAATAGCGTTTGACGCTGCCTTCAGCGGCCTTGATGCGCCCCACCAGGTTGAGGGCGACGTAGGATGCCATCATCGACACGACGACGGACATCACCACCAAGTCCATGTCGTAAGAGAATTCCATTTCGCAGCCCTGTGGGACCCCGGATTGAGTGTACTCCGCTGGATACAGCGCGAATACAACTCGTCGATGGCATGTACGCCACGCATCGGCGCCTTCGCGGGCGCAGTACCTCTGAATGGCCTCAAATGGGCTACATTGTTCACTGGAATTAACCGAGGTTTTGATTCCATGGCCGTGTTCCCTTGTCCGCCGCCGGCGTTTGATGCGCCATGCGCCTGATCACCATCCCCTTGAGTCACTACTGCGAAAAGGCGCGCTGGGGCCTGGTGTACGCGGGAGTGGACTATGTGGAGGAGGCGCATCTGCAGGTTTTCCACTATGCCGCGGTGCGCCCCCATAGTTCGCGCGGCATGGTGCCGGTGCTGATCACCGAAACCGGGGCGATTGCGGACTCCACCGCCATCCTTCGCTTCCTGGACGCCCGCCTGCCGGATGCATGCAAGCTGTACCCGGAGGAGCAGCGCAAGGAGGTCGAGGCGCTGGAGGATCACTTCGACGAAACGCTCGGCGTGGAGACCAGGCGCTGGGTCTACTTCCACTGGATGAGCCTGCCGGCGCGCGAGGTGATGAAAACCGCCGGGCAGGGCGCGCCGCTATGGGAGTTGCGCGTGGCGCCCATGCTGTTTCCGCTATTGCGGCGCTTCCTGGGAAGCCGCCTGGCGATCTCCAGCATCACGATCGAGCAGGGCCTGAAGGTCATTTCGGCGACCTTCGACGAAGTCGCGGCGCGCCTGGGCGACGGCCGCCCCTACCTGTGCGGCAGCCGTTTCAGCGCCGCCGATGTTGCCTTTGCCTGCATGGCCGCGCCGGTGCTGTTGCCGCCGGAGTATGGAATCCTGCTGCCCACGCCGGAGGCGGCCCCGGTCCAGGCACGCGAAGACATCCGGCGGTTCCGGGAGCACCCTGCAGGGCAATTTGCTTTGCGCTTGTTCAGGGATCACCGCCGCAGAGCCGCGGTATCCAGCGCCAGCGCGCCCTGACCCACGGCGGCGCGCGCCACCTCATCAGCGACGGCAAACCGCGTCGGAAATATTGCCGCAGGCTTGCAGCGGCAGGGCTGAGCCTCCGCCGCTGCAACAGCTTTTTTCTAGCTGATGTGTTTGCTGACCAGCTTGGTCATTTCAAACATGTTGACGACCGACTTGCCGCCGAAGATCTTCTTGAGCTTTTCGTCGGCGTTGATCAGACGCTTGTTGACCTTGTCCTGCAGATCGAACTTCTTGATGTAATCCCAAAGCTTCTTGATGATCTGGCCGCGCGGCAGGGCCTTGGGGCCGACGATCTCCGCCAGCAGGGCGCTCGGCGTGACGGCTTTCATCAGGGCGGCGCTGGGCTTGCGCTTGGCTTTTTTGGCCGGGGCCTTCTTGGCGACGGCTTTCTTCGGTGCTGCTTTTTTCACGGCCGCTTTCTTGGCAACGGCTTTTTTTGCGGCAGGCTTCTTCGTGCTGGCTTTCGCCATGGTGGAATCTCCCTTGGATCGTAGGCCCGTCTGGGCATAGCTATGCTAACGGAACCGGTGAATCGTGTGTATCCGTCCGCCGCGATGTGTGCCGCTTTGGGCCGCCCGAAGGCGGC
>CAJCJI010000319.1 GCA_903970595.1 Verrucomicrobiota bacterium | reverse complement strand
TTTAGCGCACCCGATCATTCCACCGGCAGTTCCCGGCGTCATAGGAGTCAGTCACGAAGGGCTGCTTGGGGGAACTGGCGCTTGCGCTTGGACAGGAGAGTTACCGGTCAGCCCTCATCAGAAAAGTGCTTTTCCTGAAAGGCGATGGCAAGCCCGGCTTTTTTATCCATGGAGCCCTCACCATCTGTGCGCTACCGCACAGAAAAGAGGGCGCTCATTCGATTATGGTCGCAGCATGAACAACTATAAGTTCAAAATGCGTCGACATGTCAGTCAAACCCCAGCCCCAGCAGAATCATCTTCTAGCAGCCTTGATGCCTGACGTTCAAAGCCGTTTGTTCCCATACCTGGAACTAGTGCCACTGCCGTTGCGCGCACTCCTGTATGAATCTAGGCGTCCCATGGGTCACGTCTATTTTCCCACAGATTCGATAGTCTCATTGCAGTACGTGATGGAAAACGGCGCATCGACCGCGATCCTCGTGGTGGGCAATGAGGGATTACTGGGCATTACTCTGTTTATGGGCGGGGGGAGTACGCCGAGCCGCTCGCTGGTACAGAGCGCCGGTTACGCATATCGACTACCCCGACAGCGGGTGAAGGAGGAGTTCAACCGCCACGGCCAGTTGCTGATGCTGATGCTGCGCTACACACAAGCGTTGATTACGCAAATCTCTCAGACTGCGGTTTGCAACCGGCAGCATTCCATTGACCAGCAGCTCTGCCGCTGGCTCCTGCTTTCCATGGATCGCTTGTCACATAATCACTTGACGATGACGCAGGAATTCATCGGTAACATGCTCGGCGTTCGCCGCGAAGGCATCACCCAAGCCGCGTTAAAATTGCAGCAGCTAGGCGTTATTTCATACACGCGTGGATTGATCAAGGTGCTTGACCGCTCAAAACTTGAAACTCTGAGCTGCGAGTGCTATGGCGTGGTCAAGAAGGAAACAGATCTGCTGCTTAATTACCTGCCGCAGAAACAGGTGACTGCGAACGCAGACTCCATCCCCACCGTGACGCTTCCAACGCAGTAGGAAGTGCCGTTTCGCCGCAGGCGACGTGAGTGGGCACAGTCGCGAATCGCGCTCGGACTAGACCGTACGAACGCAAGGAATTTGGAAGTAACCTTTGCATTTGAAGTGTGGGAATTTAAGTCTGTGGAACGAGTGGTTGACTTTATACGGGGTGCCGCTTAGATCTTATGTGCCATCTAGCGCCTACAGCGCATTCTGCTCATTTTGGTCGGCCGTTCCCATCTAGGTGCTTACAGGTGGTGATTGCGCAACCTTAGGTTGAGCCCATCCGCCCGCACGCGAAGCCACTGCAACGGTAGACGGTGACTCAGCGAGTGGCACAAAACGTCTAGTCCCTTCGAGCGCATCGATGCTACCTGTCTCGATATCGTAGACCCAGCCGTGTAGGTTCATGCGCCCCTGTTCGAGCGCGAGCGCCACCGACGGATGCGTCCGCAGGTTCGCCAGTTGCGCGATCACATTTTCACGCACGAGGCCGTCGAGCTTGGCGCGAGGGGAATCGAACTGATGCGCGGCATTGATCACCTTTGCGGCATCCGAATGGCGCAGCCAGCTGGCGACCGCCGGCAAATGATCAAGGCAGGCGCAACGCGAAATAGCACCCATAGCGCCACAGTCCGAGTGGCCGCAGATTACGATGTCCTGCACACCTAGTACCGCGACCGCATATTCTACGGTGGCTGATACCCCGCCAGGCTCGGGTCCATATGATGGCACGATGTTGCCTGCGTTGCGGATCACGAATAGTTCGCCCGGCTCGCGCTGCGTGAGGAGCTCTGGCACGACGCGACTGTCCGAGCAGGTGACAAACAGTGCCTTCGGGTTTTGCGTCGTAGCGAGCCGCTTAAAAAGCTCGATACGTTGCGGGTAGACCTCGCGCTGAAAGCGCAGAAAGCCGTCGATGATGTCGCGCATGGCTCCCTCTAAGTTCAAATTCTGGATGCTCGCACGAGCGATCGCTAAGCGGTCGTATCGGTGCGGTCGTTATTATCGCTCATATCAAGCATTGGGCGATTGTTGGCAGGTGGTCCGACGCATCTTGCCGTCGCCGCGCGACCGATGCTCGATCGACGACGGTGGCGAATGACCAGTTCTGTCCGGCGAAGTCAAGATAGCAACCGTCCGCTCCTGGCCAGCCGGCGACGAGGGCCCAACCGATACAAAGCGGCCACTGGCCCCGGCGAGCGCGCGCCGTAGAGCAGCGCATATGCGAAGAAGCCTTGCTCCAAATAACCCATCCGGTGTTCAGCTCGGCCGGCAATGAATGCGTGGGTGCCGGCACTATTCCAGCAGAGCGGCCAACCGCATGATCGCGTCTTCAATGACGACGGGCGGAACGCGCTCGATCTTGCGCGCCTTGCGTGCGGCAAGGTCCATCATGCGAAGCTTATTGATGAGAACGACGCCTTGCGTCTTGCACCCGGTGCCGGTGAGCGCAACCGCGAAACCGGCATGACGGGCGTAATCGCCGCCCTGTGTGATCGGTGCGACCAAAACATCGCCCAGCGCATTGAAAGCCTTGGTCGTGAGGACCAGCGCCGGGCGCGTGCCCCGCTGTTCATGGCCCAAAGCGGGATCGAGTGCCACCAGAACGATGTCGCCTCGATCGAAGATCGCCATCACCAGACCTCGCCGCCAACCGGCTTGGCGGAATCCCATGGCGCCAGGTCCGCAGGCGGCGAGGCCTTCGGATCGCACTGCGCGATCAGGTCAGCCAGCGTGTATTTGCGTTTGCGTGTGAGCACGATCTTGCCGTCGCCGGTAGTCTCGAGACTCATCGCCTGGCCGGCCTTGATGCCAAGATCGCGCAGCACCGCGGCGGGGAGAACCGCGACGGTGCTGTTGCCATACTTGCGTAAAGTGACTTCCATACGATGGGCGCTCCTGCTGGACGATGTTCAACGAAGTTTAACATTCCGGGCGCTGGATGTATAGCAATGTTGAACGCGAGGCCTGAAAAGCCTTACGCGAAAATCTCAGGGCTTCTCCTTCCACTGCCGCGCTCCCAGGAACACCACCCGCAACTGCCGCACGAAGTTCTCCACCAGCTCGTGCTCCTGTTCCGGCTGGTCCGGCGGCAGGTCGAGGATGTCGATGGCGGCGTTGAGCATGCAGTTCACCACCAGGCCGCAGATCATCTGCAGCGTGGCGGTGGAGCGGCCCGGCAGGGCATTGAGGCCGCGCAGGTCCTGGGCCATTTCGTTGGTGAAGTGCGTCACCTCGCGGCGGATCGCTTCGCGGATCAGCGGCGAGCCGCCGGCGCGCTCGCCGGCGACGAACAGGAACTGCAGGCGGTTGTCCTCGACATAGCGCTTGTAGATCTGCACCGAGCCGCGGATCATGTCGGTGAACTGTACGTCGCTGCGCCGCGCTTCGCGCAGCAGGCGGCGCAGCGTCACCCCGCCGCCCTCCACCAGGGCCAGGCCCAGCTCGTCCATGCCGTGGAAGTGGCGGTAGAAGGCGGTGGGCACCACCCCGGCCTCGCGCGTCACCTCGCGCAGGCTCAGGCCGGTGAAGCTGCGTCCCTCTCGCATCAGCCGCAGCGCGGCTTCCAGCAGGGCATCGCGGGTGCGCTGCTTGCGCGAGCCGCGCAGGCCCGACTCCTCCCGTTCGGGGGCGCTGGCGGACGGAAAATCCTCGCGGATGGGCACCAATAAGCTCATGTCATGAACATCTGTGAACACTATACAAGCATTGATCTATATACGCTTTCTGCGCTTCTGATTATCGGCCCTGGTAATTCAGTGTACAAGTGTTGACTTTCTGTTTTGATGAAGGCATGCTGTGCACACTTGTTCACTTTATGGGCCTCAAATGAGCCCCCAGAGAAGCCTTATGAACCCCAGCACTGGCCTCCTCAACGGTAGTCTGCGCCGCGTCCTGAGCTCCCGGGTGGTGGCCGCGATGACCACGCCGCACGGCGTCGACCGCTACCTGGAACTGTTCGACCCGACCTGGTCGGTGCATGAGGTGCGCGCCGAGGTCGTCGCCGTGAACCGGCCGACCGCCGACAGCGTGACGCTGAGCCTGCGCCCGAACGGCAACTGGCAGGGCTTTCGCGCCGGGCAGTTCGTGCGCCTCACGGTGGAGATCGACGGCGTGCGCCACACCCGCTGCTACTCCCCGGCCAACTCGGTACACGCGGCCGACGGCCGCATCGAGCTGACCACCAAAGCCCACCCCACCGGTTTCGTTTCGAAGTTCCTGCGCGACCGGGCACGGCCAGGCATGGTGGTAACCCTGTCGCAGGCGGATGGCTCGTTCGCCCTGCCGGAACGGCGCCCCGAGCGCGTGCTGCTGATCAGCGGCGGCAGCGGCATTACCCCGGTGATGTCCATGCTGCGCACCCTGTGCGACGAGGGCCATCGCGGCCGCATCACCTTCCTGCATTACTGCAAGTCCGCCAAGGACCTGATCTATGCCGGCGAGCTGGCGGCCATCGCCGCCCGCCACCCCAATGTGGAAGTGCTGCGCGCCTTCGCCGAAGCGGAGCAGTGCGGCGAACTGCGGGGCCTGTTCCATCGCGAACAACTCGCCGCCGCGGTGCCGGACTACGCCCAGGCCAGCACCTTCCTGTGCGGGCCGCCGGGCATGATGAAAGTAGTGCAGCAGGTGTGGGCCGAAGACGGCATTGCCGAGCGCCTGCACCTGGAAAACTTCACCGCGGCGCCGGTGGCGATCGACAGCGCCGGCGCCGAAGGCGAGGTTCGCTTCGCGCGCAGCGAGCGCCTGGCGGCCAACAACGGCGCGACCCTGCTGGACCAGGCCGAGGCCGCCGGCCTGCGGCCCGAATCCGGTTGCCGCATGGGCATCTGCCACACCTGCACCTG